>JAZUEB010000023.1:0-5694 GCA_045639965.1 Vescimonas sp.
CGCCGTCACCGTGGATACCGTCCTGGGTGCCCTCAAGGAAAACGGCATCGAGCCCCATGATAAGGACGTGGTGGCCATCACTGAGTCCGTGGTCGCCCGCTGCCAGGGCAACTACGCCACCATCGGGCAGATCAGCGCCGATGTCCGCCGGAAAACCGGCGGCAAGACCGTGGGCGTCACCTTCCCTATCCTGAGCCGCAACCGCTTCTCCCTGCTCTTAAAGGGCATCGCCGGCGGCTGCGAAAAGGTGGTGCTGATGCTGTCCTATCCCTCCGATGAGGTGGGCAACCATCTGGTGAGCCTGGACGCATTGGATGACGCCGGTATCGACCCCTGGCACGATGTCCTTGATCTTGCCGGGTTCCGCTCCATTTTCGGCAGCGTGATCCACCCCTTCACCGGCGTGGACTACGTCAGCTACTACCAGGAGCTGATCGAGTCCATGGGTGCCAAGGCGGAGATCGTCTTTGCCAACCGTGTCCAGACCGTTCTGGACTATACCGATACCGTCATCTGCGCCGACATTCACAGCCGCGAGCGAAGCAAGCGTCTGCTCAAGAACGCAGGTGCCAAAGTGGTGTTAGGTCTGGACGATCTGCTGACCGCTCCCGTGGATGGCAGCGGCTACAACGCGCAGTACGGTCTTCTGGGCAGCTACAAGGCAGACGAGGAGCGCATCAAGCTGTTCCCCCGTGACGCCATGACTGTTGCCGAGGGCATCAGCCGCGGCCTGTCCGACGCCACCGGCAAGCATATCGAGGCCATGGTCTACGGCGACGGCGCGTTCAAGGATCCCGCCGGCAAGATCTGGGAGCTGGCTGACCCCGTGGTCTCCCCCGGCTATACCGACGGTCTCATCGGCACCCCGAATGAGCTGAAGCTGAAGTATCTGGCCGACAAGGATTTTGCCGACCTGTCCGGCGCTGACCTGCAGGCCGCCATCTCCGAGAAGATCCGTCAGAAGGACGCCAAGGTCTCTCTGGTGGGCAACATGGTCTCCGAGGGTACCACCCCCCGCAATCTGACCGACCTGATCGGCTCGCTGTGCGACCTCACGAGCGGCAGCGGTGACAAGGGGACGCCCATCATTTACGTCCAGGGGTATTTTGATAACTACACCAACGAATAAGCAAAAAAATAAGACACCCCCTCGGGTGTCTTATTTTTTTGCTCAAAACTCCGCCTGGAACGCGGCAGGCTTCTCCATGCCCTCCGGCAGGACGGACAGCACCACGTAGTTGCCATTGGTATAGACCTGCGCTCCGGCCTTCCAGCCGGCGGCGTTGTCGGGATAGGTGGTGTCGTTCACGATGGTGTCGATGCGTCCCTGCAAAATCGCCTGGACCTTGCTCACATCGGCGCTGTTCTCCACCTCCACCATGACCACCTCATAGCTGGCGCCCATAACAGGCGGGAAATAGCCCACGAGCTGCTTGCATTTGATGGCGTCCAGGTCGGGATAGACCATCTTGATCTCCCCCTCCGCGGCCTCGAACAGCACGATATCGCTGTTCGCCGTTACGGACTCCACCGCCTCGGCGCAGACCTTAGCCAAGTCCACGTTGGCCGTACCCTCCTCCTTCTTGCCGCAGCCCACCAGTGCAAATATCAGCACCAGCGCCAGGATCGCACAAATCACACGTTTCATCACAGACGCTCCTCCTTTTTCTTCCGGCACATCAGCAGAATTGCCAGTGCCGATACGATAACACCAATGATCGCACATACTTTTTTCATGTTGCTTCTCCTTTTTCTTTCGTAGGGCTCGGCGTCCCCGACGACCCGTTTTCCGGGCGGACAGCGTCGTCGCCCCTACACGGTTCTTTCGTAGGGGCGACCCTTGCGGTCGCCCGCTTTTTCACTCCATCACCCAGTAGATCGCCAGCGCACCGGCATCGACCGCACGACCGTCCAGCGCCAGATACGGGTCCTCATAGGTAAAGCCGTAGACCACCTCTTCGCCGCTGTCGTAACTGGTGGCAAATATCTCGCGGGCGTTGCGCTCCCAGGTACCCACGGCGTCTACATCGCCGATGTGCAGCTCGAAGCTGTCCCCGGTGAAGCAGAGCTGTGCATCGGCATAATCTGCCCCGAAAGCGGCAATCATATCCGCCTCAGCGTTCCGATCCGCCAGCTCCCACGGGCCTGTCACGTCGATCATGTCAAATACGCCGATCTCCTGCAAGACCTGCTCGGTGGCAGCGAAATCGTGGGTCAGTTCGCTGAGATAGACGGTAAACCCATCGTTCATATCCAACTGGATCTCGCACCGCAGCAAGGCAGCCTGGGGACCGGTCACATCCCGGTCGGGCAGGTTTTCGATATCGTACAAAATCGCTTGGCGCAGCGCTTCCGCCTGCTCCTCGGTGATCTGGAACTCGCCGCCCATATCCCAGGCGTAGAGGTAGCCGCCGATGGCGTGGGTCATTTGCAGGGAGTCATATCCACCATGGAGGTAGTTTTCCCGCTTGGCCTCGTCGCTGTTGATGAGCAGGTTCACGTCCCCGATCATCTTGTCGCCCTCATACAGCGGCACGTAGTACCGCCGGTTCACGTGGGTACCGTTTTTCAGGGTGTATTCCAGATCGATCCAGAATTCCCGCAGGTAGCCCTGTTCCTCCTCGGGACTGTTGGGAGCCTCCTGCCCCTTCTTGTCGATACAGTCCTGATGGACTTCCCGCACCAGCTCGATGAATTCGTGGTCCTCGCTGGTAAATCCGCCCAGCTCATCCCCCATCACATAGACGCTCCCCACATCTTCTGCTGCGGGAATGCGCTTTTCGTAGCCCAACAGGTCTGCCTTCATCACGCCAAAAACACCGATGATAATGGCAAACAAGACCGCAAGGCCGATCCACGTCCGTCTGTCAAAGATCTTGAAGCGCTTGCGCATCAGCATCTCCACGGCGCAGTACACGATAAAGCCCATAATGAGCTGGCACACCAGCAAAATCAGTTCCGAGTCGTTGTCGCTGCCCAACTCTAAAATGCCATACACGCCGAAGCCCAGACCAATACCGCCGGCAATGGCGATGACATAGCGGACGATGGGCTTGAGCCAGGGGAACACCACGGCGTCCCCGGCGGTCTCACTGTGCCGCAGGCGGTAGAACAGCCACCCCAGTACCAGTATGGCAATACCGATCACCGCATAGATCACGATCATCTTCCCCGCACCGGCGGGCAGCTTTACCACGCCATAGCCCAAAGTGGGGTCATACTCATAGTTGTTGGCAAACCGATCGAACAGGTTGACGATGGGGGTCAGCCACCGCTCCCACGCCGTAAACTCGGTACGCATGGAGTAGCCGTAGTAAAATACAGCGCCCATACCGGAAAGCAGCAGGGAGTATGCCTTGACCATAAAGTTCACGCCCGCAAAGATCACCGGGATGGCCAGCATCCAGCCGGTGACCATGGCGCACAGGGCGGAAAGGGCAAAGAAGAAGAACACCAGCAGCTCCGAGACGATAAACCAGCACAGCAGGGACTTCCACTCCACGCCGCCCAGCCGCAGCTCCACCAGAGCCGAGATCAGTACCACTACCACATTTCCGGCGGTGGTCATCACCATGCCCGCACCGAAGTGGGTGAAATACTGGTTGGTGCGGCTGATGGGCAGAGAGTGCATCAAGCCCACGGAATTGCCCTTCATCAGATAGCCGTATACCGTCATGGCAAGCACCACGCCCATGGCGGCAGCGGCCAGTATCAGACCGGGCATACTGTTATAAATGTAGTTGGAAAAAATCAGCTTTATCGGCGTACCCTCTGTCCAGCGTGCGCCGTTCCAAAGTCCCAGGGGCAGCGCCAGCGCCCAGAGAAACGTATAGCCGAAAAAGACAGGCCAGTACCGCCGCAGATCGCTGCGGAGCAAAGCCTTAGAGGACGATGTCGCGGACCGCATAGTCAGCACCTCCCAATTCGTAGATAAAGATCTCCTCCAGCGTCAGAGGGATCGCCTCCATGAGGATCGGCATGGTCACGGACATCTGTGCCGTGAGCTCCTCCCGCTTGCCCCGGAGGATATAGGTGTGTACCCGTCCCACGTGGGAACGGTGCAGAATGTTGAGCCCTGCGGGCAGCTCCGGCTCCTCGCCGCTGTACGCCACCTGCAATTTGACCGTGTTGTCCTGCAGGTCGGACAAACTCCGCTCCAGCAGCACCTTGCCGTGGTTCAGAATGCCCACGTGGTCGCAGACATCCTCCAATTCACGCAGATTGTGACTGGACACCAAAACGGTCGTGCCGCGATCCGCCACGTCGCCCAAAAGCAGGCTCCACACCTGACGGCGCATCACGGGGTCAAGGCCGTCTACCGGCTCATCGAGGATGAGATACTCCGGCATACAGCACATGGTCAGCCAGAACGCCGCCTGCTTCTGCATCCCCTTGCTCATCCGGCGGATCATCTGCTTGTCGTCCAGGGGAAAGACCTCTTTCATCTTCTTGTAGCGTTCCCAATTAAATGTGGGGTACATCCCTGCATACAGCTTCGCCATCTCCGCGATGGACGCCTGGGGGAAATAGTACCAGTCGTCGGGGATCACCGCCATGCGGCGCTTGGCGTCGGGGTTTTCATAGATGGGCTTGCCCTCCAGCAGCAGCTCGCCCTCATCGGGCCGGTACACGCCGGTAAAATGCCGGATGATGGTGGACTTGCCCGCCCCGTTGGGGCCCACCAGACCGTAGACCGCGCCCTTCGGCACCGTCATGGTCAGGTTGTCCAACGCACGAAAACCGTCAAAAGTCTTGACGACGTTTTTTGCTTCTAACATTACTTTTGTTCTCCTTTCCAGAGATTTTGCCACTCGCCCTCGGTCATGCCGAGGCTCCGCAGCTCCTGCAAAACAGGGATCAGCTTTTCGGTGAGCTCCGCTTTTCGTGCCGCCGTGGGACTGTCCCCCCCGGTGACAAAGCTGCCCTTGCCGGTGACGGACACCACGAAGCCCTCCTGCTCCAGCTCGGCATACGCCCTCTGGATGGTGTTGGGATTGATGGCAAGCTCCGCTGCCAGCGCCCGGACCGACGGCAGCTTCTCTCCCGGCGCCATGACCCCGGTGACCATCAGACGGCGCAGGCCGTCCTTCACCTGTTCATAGATAGGTCGGCTGTCCCGATAATCCAAATGTATCATTTCGGTTCTCCTTTACTTGGGAGGTAACGAAAAACACACCTCGCGATAGTGTATTAATCGTTCTAATACACTTATACACCGTACTCACACGGTTGTCAAGCATAAATTTTTATCCGAAAGTCCTTTTTTTCTGTTCCTTTTGTGCTATAATATAGGTATCTTTTTCCCCATTTTATCCCGAAAAGGAGTCTTTTATGAAGCTGACCTCTGTTGTAAAGACCGCTATGAGCCGCACGGATATGCTGCGCCGGGTCTGGGATTGTGCCGGTGAAGCCCACGAAATTTGCGGCAAATCCCGCACCGCACTCTTCACCGATATGCTCCGCTGCGCCGCCCGTTACGGCGCCGGTCCCACCGACTATATGATGTTCCGTTTTTACGAATGTACAGAGCAAGAGCGCGCCACGTTTTTGACACGTGTCAGTTCTGCCGCCTTTGTAAAACGAGTCAATTCCCGTACCGTTGCGCCCATATTTAATGATAAAAATGCGTTTTTTGAGAACTTTTTCGACCTGATGGGCCGCAGCACCTTTGATCTCCGGACGGGCGATTTCGAC
>JAZUEB010000024.1:0-12488 GCA_045639965.1 Vescimonas sp.
ATCGCAGGCCTGGTTGGCAATTTTCCCGTCGGCGGTGATCCAGACCCAGCAGTCCAAGCCGTCCGTTTCTTGATCGGTGATAAAATGCAGCCGCCATCTGCCCTCTGCGGCGTTGTAGTCGCCGTAAATATCTACATAATCGGGGAGCCAGACGCACTTTTCGGTGGCGATGGCCACCGCCTCGTCTTGCGTCATACACCCCTCGGCTACGGTGGCGCTGTCCACCAGCTTCACCACGTCGTTGCGGTATGCCTCCCACCACGCAGTGGAGACGGAGCCCTCTACGATATAAGACCCGGGTACATCGTTGAAGATGATGGTGACATAGACCCCGTCCTCGTATTTCTCCTCAGCCACGGTCAGGTTGTGGTTGCCGTTGACGGAGTCAAACTCCACCCCGGTGCCGCACATCCCGAAGCCATTTGGCCAGCAGGTAAAGGAAAACCGCATCTCCGGCGCATCGGTTTGCCAGAACCAGAAACCCTTGCGCTCGGGATATTGGGAGATCGGCTCGCCGTCCTTGGTGTCCTGATCACTCTCCCACTCCCAGCCGTAGGGCAACGGCATACAGATATTCACATAGTCGCCCCATTGGTAGTCTGCCACGGGCATTGGCGGCTCGATGGCCTCGCACTCCTCCGGCGAATAGTGTTCCGTGACCTCAGTGGTTTTCTGTCCGCAGCCCGCCAAAAGGGCGCACAGGCACAGCAAAAGCACAAAAATTCGTTTCATAGGGAAATCCCTCCTTTTTGCTTGTTAGACGAAAGACGGTGGGAAAAAGTTCCGTGGTTTTTGTAGGGGACGGCCTCCGGACGTCCCGCCGTATCGCTTCCGCAATGCGGGTCGTCGAGGACGCCGGCCCCTACAAGGCTCCATCAACCGTTTTCGTCAATGCGGGGTGTTCCGGACAGATTGGCCTCGTTCCACACCAACGGATCGTTCCCCTCGGAATCGCAGGCCTGGTTGGCAATTTTCCCGTCGGCGGTGATCCAGACCCAGCAGTCCAAGCCGTCCGTTTCTTGATCGGTGATAAAATGCAGCCGCCATCTGCCCTCTGCGGCGTTGTAGTCGCCGTAGATGTCCACATAATCGGGGAGCCAGATGCACTTTTCGGTGGCGATCTCCACCGCCTCGTCTTGTGTCATGCACCCCTCGGCTACGGTGGCGCTGTCCACCATGTCCACAACCGCGTCGCGGTACTGCGCCCACAAGTCGTTGGGAATACTGCCGCCTATCACATAAGACCCCGGCACGTCGTTAAAAATAATCGTTGCAGAAACGACCCCGATGCCCTTCTCCTCGGCAAGGGTCAGGTTGTGGATGCCGTTCACCTCGGTGAACTCCACCCCCGTGCCGCACATGCCGAATCCCTGCGGCCAGCATTCAAAGGTAAAGCACAGGTCGGGGATATCGGTTTTCCAAAAGTCAAATCCCACGTAGATGGGCGGCTCGCCGTCACAGTCAGACATTTCTGTTGCCTCCCATTCCCAACCCTCCGGCAGCTCCATAGTGATGTTCACATAGTCCCCCCAGCGGTATTCCACCGGTACAACGGCATCCTCGTGAGAGGGATGCACCGGCTCCGGCACAGACTGCCCGCAGCCCGCCAACAGGGCAGCGAGACACAGTAAAAGCACAAAAAGACGTTTCATATCATCACTCCTTTTATCTGTTAGACGGAAAGGGCGGGAAAAAAGTTCCGCTTTTCCGTAGGGGTCGATGCCTACATCGACCCGCGGGCGGATGTGGGCATCCGCCCCTACATGGCCAGATTAACACGCACAGGAAAAAACGGACGCCCGTTCGGACGTCCGTTGGATAGGGTTTTATCAACCGATCTTGTTGAGCTTCAGGGTCAGAGCGCTCTTCTTGTGAGCGGCATTGTTCTTGTGCAGCAGACCCTTTGCAGCGGCCTTATCGATAGCCTTGACAGCCACCTTGTAAGTGCCCTCGGCCTCGGTGCGATCGCCTTCAACGGCAGCCGCCTCGAACTTCTTGATAGCAGTCTTCAGTGCGGACTTCTCGGCCTTGTTGCGCTCGTTGCGAGCTTCTGCCACCAGAACACGCTTCTTAGCAGACTTGATATTCGGCAAACCATACACCTCCCCGTAAAGATTTACGCGGATACTCCACGCAGAATGGTATTTTAGCATTATTCCCTTAAAAATGCAAGGGTTTTTTCCAATTTTTAAGGGACTTTTTTGCATATTTTTTGCTATCCGGGTCATGCTATAAAAAAGCCACAATATTTTGTGTTTTCTGGCGAGAGGTGACCACAAAAATGAGCATTCGTCGCAGCGACCTGATTTTGGAAGCCGCGGAAAATTTAGCGGCAGACGGCAAAAAGGCGGCGGAGCTGCGGGGTGTTCGCACCTTAAAAAGCCGCCGCAGCGGCTATGACGTGACAACCCTGCAAGTGGCCACCGCCGAGGCCGCCGATGCGCTTGGCAAACCTGTCGGTCGCTACGTGACGCTGGATCTGCGCCCCTATTTTCGCCGGGAAGCCGGTTTTTTTGCCCGGGGTGTGGAATGTTTGCGCGCAGAGCTGACCGCCCTGCTGCCGCCCTGCGGGAAAAGCCGCAGCTTTCTGGTGGTGGGACTGGGCAACCGCGCCCTGACCGCCGACGCCATCGGCCCCATGGCGCTGGAGAGCCTGCTGGTGACCCGCCACATGGTCCGTGAAAATTCCCGGCAGTTTGGGCAGTTTACCGCCGTGGAAGCGCTGACACCGGGCGTTCTGGCGTCCACGGGCATGGAAACGCTGGAGCTGGTACGTGCCGTGGTGCGGGAGACCTGCCCCGCCGCGGTGATCGCGGTGGATGCCCTTGCCGCCCAAAACCGCGACCGCCTTTGCGCCACGGTGCAGCTGGGCGACACGGGACTGATCCCCGGCAGCGGCGTGGGCAACCACCGCCGCGCCTTGAACGAGGAGACGCTCGGCATTCCCGTCATCGCCGTGGGGATCCCTACGGTCATCGATGCGTCCGATCTGGGGGACACGAATAACGGCGAGCCGTTATTTGTGACACCCCGGGATATCGACAGCCGGGTGCGGGAGCTGAGCCGTCTGGTGGGCTACGGCGTGACGCTGGCGCTCCAGTCCGACCTGACGATGGACGACGTGACGGGGCTGCTGGGGTAAAATACAGTTGAAAGTTGAAAATGGAAAACGCGCACGGACACCGTAATTTTCAACTTTCAACTTTCCAATTTCCACTAAAAAAAGAGAGCCTTTCGGCTCTCTTTTTTCATATCTCACTTGATGATCTCGCCCTCATTGGCGCCGCCGCAGGCGTTCGCCTCATCGGTGTCGATGTGCATCCCCACGTTCCAGCCCTCGCCGGTACGGATGACCACGTCGTCAAAGATGGTCTTGCGGCCCTCGGCGCCCATGGCGACCTTCACGATGTCGCCGCTCTTGAGACCCATCTCCTCGGCGGCCTCGGGGGACATATGGATGTGGCGCTTGGCGACGATGACGCCCTCTTTGAGCTCCAGCTCGCCGGCAGGCCCCACCAGCTTGCAGCCTGCGCTGCCCTCGATCTTGCCGCTTTCCCGGACGGGAGCGTCCACGCCGATAGAGCGGGCGTCGGTCAGGCTCAGCTCCACTTGGCAGGCCTTGCGGGCAGGTCCCAGAATGGACACGTTTTCAAAGCTGCGCTTGGGGCCCACCACGGTGACGCGCTCGTTGGTGGCGAACTGGCCGGGCTGAGACAGCATCTTGCGTACGGTCATCTGGTAGCCCTTGCCGAACAGCACCTCCAGAGCCTCCTGGGTAACGTGGATGTGGCGGGCGGATGTTTCGACCATGATTTTCATATTAAGGTTCCTCCTCCATTTGTTCTTGTATTTCCTGTTTTGTAACCCCGTTCAAGGGGAGCTTCACAATAATGGTTTTGTAAATGCGGGAGAAAAACAGCAGCGTCAGCGCCAGGGAGAACACCTCGGCGATGGGGTAGGACCACCACACCAGATCGCTGTTTCCGATGGACACGCCGTACCGCGCCAGCAAAAATGCCGCGGGGATCAGCACCACCAGCTGCCGGATGATAGAGATGATCATGGAATACAGCGACTTGCCCAGCGCCTGGAACGAGCTGCCGAATCCAATGCAGACGCCGGCAAAGGAGAAGCTCAGCGCGATGATCCGCAGGGCGGGAGTCCCCACAGCGATCAGCGTATCCGTGGCATCGAAAAGGCGCAGCAGCGCCGCGGGAAACGCTTCGAACAGTCCCATACCGAAGAGCATGATGACCGCCACATAGGTGACGCCGCGCTTGATGGTCTCCACCAGACGCTCCCGGTTCTGGGCGCCGTAGTTGTAGGCCACGATGGGCACGATGCCGTTGTTCATGCCGAAAACGGGCATGAAGATGAAGCTGTTGAGCTTGAAATAGATGCCGAACGCGGTGGCGGCGGTCTCCCTGGCTTCATGGTAGGTGATGAGGATCTTGTTCATCAGGAAAGTCATCACCGAGCCCACGGCGATCATGATCACGCTGGGCAGGCCGATGGCGTAGATGTTGCCGATGACCCGCAGATTGGGGCGGAAGCCCTTGAATTTGAGCTGCACATCGGGATTTTTGGTCAGGTTCAGGATAATAGCAAAGGTACACGCCACGCACTGCCCGATGACGGTGGCGATGGCGGCGCCGGCAACGCCCTTGCCGAAGCCGTGGACGGTAAGACCCGCCACATGGAACTCGTCAAAGATAAAGATGGGGTCCAGAATGATGTTGGTGATGGCACCCAGCCCCTGGGAACACATGGACAGAATGGACCGTCCGGTCCCCTGCAAAATGCGCTCGAACATGATCTCGCCGAAGATACCGACGGAGCAGCCGCAGCAGATGTGCAGATAGACCGTGCCCTGCTCAATGATGTAGTCGATGTCAGTCTGGGCGGCGAAGAACACCCGGGCGAAGCTCAGCGCCAGAATGGCGGAGATGACAAAGCCCATAAACGCCAGAAACACGCCGTTGATGGCGACCTTGTTGGCGTGGTGGAATTCCCGGGCGCCGAGAGACCGGCCGAACAGAGCGTTCATACCCACGGCGGTGCCGGTGGCGAGACCGATCATCAGGTTCTGGGCGGGAAACGCCAGAGAGACCGCGGTCAGCGCCTGCTCGCAGATGCGTGCCACGAACATACTGTCCACGATGTTATAAAGAGCCTGCACCAGCATGGACGCGATAATGGGCAGGGACATATTCCAGATCAGCTTGGAGATGGGCATCACGCCCAGTTTGTTTTCTGTCTGCATGGGAATTCACTCGCTTTGTCTCAAAAAATACAATGTAACATTATAACATATTTTGTAAAAAAAGAAAAGACTTTGTTCTCTTATTTTTTGTATGGGTCGCTGCGGTCACACCGAGAATTCGGGCGGACAGAGTCGTCCGCCCCTACAACTCTGCCGAAACATTTCCGATGTTCCGTAGGGGCGACCCTTGCGGTCGCCCGTTGTATTCTTTATTTCGTTTCTTCAAAAAACGTCCGAATTTCCGCTTCCGTTGCGCTGACGCTGCCCTGCGCGAAGCCGTCCCGACCGCCGCCCCGACCATTGAGCGCGGCATTCATGGTCTTAATGAGTCCGGAAATATCCTGCCCCACGTGGATGACGGCGTATTTGTACGCCCCGTCCTCACCCGCGAACACGGCGCATCTGCCGCCGCATTTTGCCGCCACCATGTCGCACAGCCGCCGCACACCGTCGCCTTGTAAAACGCCCTGCACCAGCACCACGTCGCCTTTCCCGACGTATTCTTCGGCGATCGCGGCAAAGGACGCACTTTCCAGCGCATCAGCGCGCTCCTTCGTCTCCAGCAGCTCTTTATTAAGTCTTTCCACCGCCGCAAAGGTCTTGTCCGGCTTCACGGACAAAAACTGCCCCACGGCGCGGTTCTGCTCCCAACTGGTGGCAAGATGCCGGAGCGCTCTTTCGCCGCATAAAAGCTCCAACCGCACACCGCCCTTGAATTTCTGCCAACCGATGAACTTCACCAGTCCCACCTGCCCGCTCAAGGCCACGTGGGTGCCGCAGCAGGCGCAGCAGTCCGCCCCGGGGAAGGAGGTGATCCGTACCTGTCCCGTCAGTTCCTTTTTGCTGCGGTAGTCCATGGTTTTCAGTTCCTCGGCGGAGGGATATACCGCCACAAAGGGGTGATTTTCCCAGAGATAGCGGTTGGCGCATGCCTCGATCTCCAACACGCCCTCCCAGGGGATTTCCGCGTTGTAGTCGATAATGACGCTCTCCGCCCCCAGGTGGAAGCCCACATTGTCGCAGTGGTAGGCAGCGCACAGCATCCCCGACACGATGTGCTCGCCGGAGTGCTGCTGCATATGGTCAAACCGCCGCGCCCAGTCGAGCGCGCCGTGTACGGTCTGACCCACGGTCAGCGCCCTGTCGCAGGTGTGGATGATGACGCCGTCTTTTTCCTGTACGTCCAGCACCTTTGCCCCGCCCAGTACGCCCAGGTCCGCGGGTTGACCGCCGCCCTCGGGATAAAACGCAGTGGCGTCCAGTACCACGGCAAAATTCTTCTTCTCCGCCTCGCAGGACAGGACCGTTGCGTCAAATTCCCGCAAAAACGCATCGTCATAGTAGAGTTTTTTGGTTTCCATCAATGCCGTTCCTCCATACCTGCCAGATAATCCAAAGATACCTTATAAAACTTTGCCAGATTTACCGCAATGTTCAACGGAATTTCCCGCTCGCCGCTTTCGTAGCGGGCATAGGTCGTTTTGTGCATATGGAGCATTTCGGCCAGTTCTCGCTGGCTCAAGTCGGCGTCCTCTCGCAAATCACGAATACGCTGATACATAAGCACACCCCCTGTTCCTTGACATTGTACACCAAACGGTGTACAATAGTGAAAATGGACACCGTGCGGTGTACAATATAGGAGGACTTATGGAAAAAACCTGTGGGAAGTGTAAATACTTCCGTTTACATAATGTCCGCTGGGCGAACGGACATTATGCGCCGACCCGTGACGGACATTGTGTGAAACCGCGGTTGAAAACGCGAAAAGCGGATACCTTGGGGTGTGTCTATTGGCAGCTTGCCGAGAAAAAGTAATCGTAGGGGCGGACGACTCTGTCCGCCCGTATTCTCTGTAGGGGACGGCGTCCTCGACATCCCGCAAAAAACGCGGCGACAAGATTCAGCGCTACATCTATTGCTGTCGGCTGCATTTACCGCGGTAGACGCAAAGACTTGCAAATTTAGGCAATTTTCCTTCTCTCTCCGTTAGAGCCAAAGGAATTCTCAAAACCGTCGGTTTTGAGTGCCCTTTTGGCTACTTTTCCAGCTATTGGGAAAAGTACCCCGCGGAGCGCTTTCTCCTGCGGAGCAAACACAACAAAAGAGAGCCTCTCGGCTCCCTTTTGCTACGTATTATTCTTCCTCTCCCCCCGTCACCGCAATGTGCAGCTCCTTGAGCTGCGCCTCGGTGACCTCGGAGGGGGCATTCATCATGATGTCCTGTGCATTCTTGTTCATCGGGAACGGAATGATCTCACGGATGGAACTCTCGCCCGCCAGCAGCATCACCATGCGGTCCACACCCGGCGCGATACCGGCATGGGGCGGTGCACCGTAGCAGAACGCGTTATACATGGCGGGGAACTTCTTCTTCACGTCCTCCTCGCCCAGACGCACCAGCTCAAAGGCCTTGATCATGATCTCGGGGTCGTGGTTCCGCACCGCACCGGAGCTGAGCTCCACACCGTTGCACACCAAATCGTACTGGTTGGCCATGATCTCCAGCGGGTCGATCTCGCCGCGCTCGGCCTTGAGCAGCACGTCCATGCCGCCGCTCGGCATGGAGAACGGGTTGTGGCAGAACTCCAGCTCGCCGGACTCGTCGCCGATCTCATACATGGGGAAGTCCACGATCCAGCAGAACTCGTAGCGCTCCTTGTCGAAGTGGTTTTCGCAGGCGGCGCCGAAGGTCTTGATGAGCACGCCGACGCTCTTGGTGGCGTACTCACCGGCAGCCACCACCACCAGGGTATTGGGGGCGAGGGACAACGCCTTTGCAAGCTCGTCCTTGACGGGGACGACGAACTTGCCGATCCCGCCGGCGATCTCACCGTTTTCGTCTACCTTGAACCAGTAGGCCTTGCTGCCGGACTGCACCTCGCAGTCGGTCAGCAGCTTCTCAATCTGCTTGCGGGTCAGGGCGCAGTCGGAAATATCCACCATCTTCACGGTCTTGCCCTTGAGGGCGTCAAACTCACTCTCTGCGAACAGAGCCGTCACGTCCTTGCACGTCAGGTCAATACGCAGATCGGGCTTGTCCGAGCCGTAGGTCGCCATGGCATCGTTGTAGGCGATGCGGCGGAACGGGGCGGAGGAGGCCACGTTGTAAGTACCGAACTTGGCGAAGATGGGGGGAAGTACATCCTCCAAAACGGCGAATACGTCCTCCTGGGTGGCAAATGCCATCTCCATATCGAGCTGATAGAACTCACCGGGGGAGCGGTCGCCTCGGGCATCCTCATCGCGGAAGCAGGGGGCGATCTGGAAATAGCGGTCAAAGCCGGAGGTCATCAGCAGCTGCTTGAACTGCTGGGGCGCCTGGGGCAGGGCATAGAACTTGCCGGGGTGTTTGCGGGCGGGCACCAGATAGTCGCGGGCGCCCTCGGGAGAGGACGCGGTCAGAATGGGCGTGGTGATCTCCAGGAAACCGTGTTCCATCATGGCTTGCCGCAGCGCCGCCACCACCTGGCAGCGCAGAATGATGTTCTGCTTCACGGCGGGGTTGCGCAGGTCGAGATAGCGGTACTTCAGCCGCTGGGTCTCGTCGGCCTCGCGGCTGCGGTTGATCTCAAAGGGCAGGCTGTTGTAGCGGCAGCGTCCCAGCACCTCGATTCGGGTGGGGACCACCTCAATGTCGCCGGTGGCCTGTTTGGGGTTTTTGCTGGCGCGTTCCCGAACAACGCCTTCGACAGAAATGGTGCTCTCCTTATTGAGGTCGTTGACAATAGCCATCATGGTCTCGTCCTCAATGACCACCTGGGTCGTGCCGTAGAAGTCCCGCAGTACCACAAAGGCAAAGTTGCTGCCCACGGTGCGGACGTTCTCCATCCAGCCTACGATCTTTACCTGTTTGCCTGCGTCTGAAAGGCGCAGCTCGTTGCAGGTATGCGTACGCATCTGCATCATAAAATCGCTCTCCTTGCTCGAAAATTAATTGTGTTTTGTATATTTTTATTTGATTATTACCGACCGTAATTACTTTTCCACAATAACCGTCCCCTGATTCCGTTCCGCCAATCCCTTTTGGATCAGCGCCAGCGCCTCGTCAAAGGGCAGCTTCACTTGTTCGCCGGAGGTCATATCCTTGCAGGAGATGACGCCCTGCGCGATCTCGTCGTCGCCCAAAAAGATGACGTAGGGGATCGCCAGCTTGTCGGCGTAGGCCATCTTTGCCTTAAACTTCTTCTGCTCGGTGTAGAGCTGCGTGCGGATGCCAGCTGTCCGAAGTGCCGTGGCGGTGGCCACAGCCGGGGCCAGGTCGTCTGTCATGGGAATCACCAGCACATCCGCCGGCGCGGTGGGCAGATCGGGGTTCAGCATCTCCTGCTCGCCCAGCACGTAGAACAATCGGGTCAGCCCGATGGAGATACCCGCGCCGGGCAGCTGCTTGTCGGTGTAGTATTCCGCCAGATTGTCGTACCGTCCGCCGGAGCAGACGGAGCCGATCTCCGGGTGATCGAGAAGGGTGGTCTCGTACACCGTGCCGGTGTAGTAGTCCAACCCCCGGGCGATGGTCAGATCCACCGCAAAGTTCTCCTCCGGCACACCGAAGCTGCCCAAAAGCTTCACCACGGTCTGCAGCTCGGCAAGACCCGCATCGAACACCTCGTTCTTGCCCTGATATGCCGTCAGCGCCGCCAAAACCTCTTCGTTGCTGCCGCCGATGGCGATAAACTTCAGAATTTCATCAGCCTGCGCATCGCTCAAGCCGCAGTCGTCCAACAGACACTGACGCACCTTTTCTGCGCCGATCTTGTCCAGCTTGTCCACGGTACGCATGATGTCGCCGGACTCCTCCGTGAGACCCTGCATGGCGTAAAAGCCGTTCAGGATCTTCCGGTTGTTGACCCGGATCTGGAACCGCTGCAATCCCAGGGCGGTAAAGGTCTGAAAGATGATGGCGGGGATCTCCGCCTCGTTTACGATATCCAGCTTTCCGTCGCCGATCACGTCGATGTCTGCCTGATAGAACTCCCGGAAGCGTCCCCGCTGCGCCCGTTCGCCGCGGTAGACCTTACCGATCTGATACCGCCGGAAGGGGAACGCCAGCTCGTTATAGTGCAGCGCCACGTATTTTGCCAGCGGCACCGTCAGATCAAACCGTAAAGAGAGATCCGCATCGCCCTTTTGGAAGCGGTAGATCTGCTTTTCCGTGTCGCCGCCTCCCTTGGCCAGCAGCACCTCGCTGGCCTCGATAAGAGGGGTATCCAGCGGCGTAAAGCCGTACAGACTGTACGTCTTGCGCAAAATCTCCATCATGCGCTCCATCTGCTGTTGGGGCGCCGGCAGCAATTCCATAAATCCCGACAGGGTGCGGGGTTTCATCTTTTCCATCAGTCGTTTTTCTCCTTTTTATCCTCGCCGTAATCCTCCACGGCCTGTATCACCGCGGCGGTACCGCTGATGGCCAATGGCTCTTCGGTGTCGATGGCGTCCTTGTTCAGGCGCTGGAACTCCAGACCTACCTCCCGCCAGTAGGCGTCCACCTCTGCGGCTTTCTTTTTGCCCTTCATGCATCCGATGACGCACAGAACAATGGCCACAGGGATCCACAGCGGCCAGAGTTTCGGCATCAGGCAGGTCAGTACGCTGCCGATGAGCATCCCCGCCTCGCCGGGAATTTCCGTGTACTGGTTTTTACAGGACAGGAAACGGTTTTTCTTCTCCCGCAGCTGCTTGATGCGCCCCAGCTCGATGAAGCACATGACGATCCGCAGTACGCACAGCATACACACGGGAACCATGAAGTTATATAAATTGTCGTAAACCGCGTGGTAAACAGTTTGCAGCATATTTGTTCTCCTTTTTATCAGGATGTAAACGGTGTGTTTTTCGGATTGACGATATCGCGCCAGTCCAGATCGCCCCGATCAAGGCCCAAAATCAGCATTTCGGCAGTCGCCACGTTGCTGGCAAGGGGGATGTTGTTCTGGTCGCACAGCCGGGAGATATACAGCAGGTCCTCGGGGGGGTCCTTTTCGTTGGGATCACCGAAGCACAGCACCAGATCGATCTCATTGTAGGCGATGCGGGCCGCGATCTGCTGCCCGCCGCCGCTCCGAAACGACAGAAAGCGGTGGATGGGCAGACCGGTGGCCTCGGCGATCTGCGCACCGGTGCGTGCGGTGGCGCACAGGGTATGACGGGCCAGAATGCCGCAGTAGGCGGTGCAGAACTGGGTCATCAGCTCCTTGCGGTTGTCGTGTGCGATGATTGCGATGTTCATATTTATGACCGTTCCTTTCTCTTTGCTGTAAGGCACGACATGACCGGGAAAAGGAATGGTCATAAGTGCCATGATTTTCGGTTGCCGCTTCAGCGGCGAGAAAATCGGCTATATTGAATGAAAATTGAAACTTGTTTTCAATCTTCCTCCTTATATCCTGAGCAGGGGGACGCGGCGTCCCACCAGACGTTTGGCAATGTTTTCATAGGCGCGCTCGGCGAAATAGTTGCACTCCCGCAGGGGGATGCCCTGGTTGAGCGCATAGGGGACGTCCTTATCCTCCGGCACCACGCCCAAAAGCGGCAGTCCGGCGGTATCGATGGCATCGTCGATGGTCATTCGCATGGAGCGCAGCAGTTTTTTGTCCACCCGGTTGACCACCAGATGTACCCGGTCAGCGGGAAACGCCTGCAGCTCCATTACAGTGCGCTGTGCATCCCGCAGCGCCGATGCGTCCGTGGTGGTCACCACCACGGCGCTGTCCGCCATGGCAAGGGCCAGACGGAACCCTGTGCCCAGACCGGCAGGGGAATCCACCAGACAATAGGAATAGGACTCCCGGATCTCTTCGGCGAGGGAACGCATCTGTTCCGCTGTCACATCGGGTTCCCCGTCGCACAGCGGTGCACACAAAAGATCCAGATTGGGATACTTTTCGCTGTGTACCACAGCCTCGGCAAGAGAACATCGTCCCATGGCAACGTCGGAAAAGTCCATCACGGCGCGGTCGGAAAGACCCAGGGCAAGATCCAGGTTGCGCAGTGTGAAGTCGCAGTCCAGACACAGCGTTCTGTATCCCAGCATCGACAGCGCCAACCCCACGTTAGCGGCAAAGGAGGTTTTTCCCGTGCCTCCCTTGCCGGAGACCACGGCGATGATGTTGCTCATAGCATTGTTTCCTTTCCTAAGTGGCGGGTAAAGCTCCCGTAGGGGCGACCCTTGCGGTCGCCCCCCGTTCCGTTCTCCGTAGGGCGGGACCTATGTGTCCCGCCGTTC
>JAZUEB010000025.1:0-43720 GCA_045639965.1 Vescimonas sp.
TGGTTGCAGCCGGGGCAATAGTGGAACTGCTTGTCAGTCAGCAGCTTGGTCTTTTCAAATAAAACAGCCATCTTATTTACCCTCCTTCATGCAGAGAATCTTGTCGACGATCTCGGCGGTAGTGGGCATCTGGCTGCCGCAGTGGCCGAAGAAGTCAACTTTCTTGGAACCGGCAACGGCCAGCTTGACATCTTCCAGCATCTGACCTTCGTTCAGCTCCACATCCAGCAGTGCCTTGACGGAAGCCTGATCGGCGACCTTCTTCAGCGCATCGTAGGGGAAGGGCCATACGGTGATGGGACGCAGCAGGCCGACGTTGATGCCCTTGGCCTTCAGCTCGCTGATGGCGCTCTTGGCAATACGGGCAACAGTACCGAAAGCGGTGATGATATACTCAGCACCCTCGCAGTTGTACTCTTCCCACATCTGTTCGTTGGCGGTAACTTCCTTGTACATAGCCTGCAGGCGATCGTTGTGGACGGCCAGGCTCTCGGTGTCGATATAGATGGAATTGATAACGCCGCGCTTTGCGGGATCGTCACCCGGCTTGCAGCCGGTGCAGGCCCAGGGCTTCTTCTCGGGATCGATCTTGAAGTCCACCATGTCGGGCAGCTCCACGGGCTCCATCATCTGGGCGATGATACCATCGGCCAGGAACAGAACGGGAATGCGATACTTTTCCGCCTTGTCATAGGCACCCATCATCAGGTCGATGAATTCCTGGACAGAGGAAGGAGCGAAGGTCAGCAGGTGATAGTCACCGTTGCCGCCGCCCTTGGTGCCCTGGAAATAGTCACCCTGAGAGGCCTGGATGTTGCCCAGACCGGGGCCGCCGCGCATCACGTTGATGATGACGCAGGGAACCATGGCGCCGGCGCAGTAGGAGATACCTTCCTGCTTCAAAGAGACGCCGGGGCTGGAAGAAGAGGTAATGACACGGGCGCCGGTGCCGCCGGCACCGTAAACCATGTTGATAGCTGCCACTTCGGACTCGGCCTGCAGGAAGCAGCCGCCGACTTCGGGCATACGGGCAGACATATACTCGGGGATCTCCGTCTGCGGAGTGATGGGGTAACCGAAGAAATAGCGAGCACCGGCACGGATGGCGGCCTCAGCGATAGCTTCGGAACCCTTCATAAGAGTCAAAGCCATTTTAATTCCTCCTTAGTCTTTTTCAATACGAATGACGCAATCGGGGCAGGTACGGGCGCAGGAAGTGCAGCCGATGCAAGCCTCCATGTTGACCACCTCGGCCGGGTGATAGCCCTTGGCGTTGATCTTGGTCTTGGACAGTTCAATGATTCCCTTGGGGCACGCTCTTACGCACAGACCGCAGCCTTTGCAAAGGACCTCATCGATCATAACTTTTACCACAATTTACACCTCTTTCCTTTTTGTTGCAGTTTTAAAATTAAACCCATAACGGGGAATGCAAAAGGTATTAGAGCATATCCACATTCGGATTTCTGGTATTCAGACCGTGCTGAATGTAGGAATCCCAGTCACGGTGCATATAAACATCGATGGCAATGGGGGTGCCAACGTATTTTGGGTCGGGATCCCGCGCCAGAAACGCATCCAGAAATTCTTTTTTGCCGGTGGTATAGGCAACGGGAATGCCGGTCATATCGGAGACCTCTTTGAGCATCAGGTAGCCGTCCCACAGCTCCTGCTCCGTTGTCATGGTGGACAGATTGGTATTGTTGATCATGCCGGTGATAGGCAGTCTGCCGTGTACCTGCATTCCCTCCTGCAGTCTGAGGATCTTTTCCGGTGTACCGGCCAGGGGACGACGAATGTTCACCACGTTCAGCACTTCCAGCGCACCGGGCTCCAAAGCCATGAAATCTTCATGATAGCGGCCCAATGCCGTGGAACCCACATCATCGCCGCCTACGTCGAAAATCACGCTGTCCCAGTCCAGCACAAAGGCGGAAGCCACCTCGGCGGGAAGGGAAAGGGTCTCGATACCGGCACAGGCGAAGTTTGGGGAGACCAGACGGATCTCCTTCTGCTCCACCATCTTGCCGCGCTCCGTCAGGCGGAAGTAGGTGTTCACCATATCCAGATCCAGCAGCTCGGTGCGGTCACCGCGTGCTGCCGCCTGCATGGCGAAGTTCAGCGCCAGTTCGCTTTTCCCGCTGCCGTAGTTGCCGATCAGCACCTTGACATTTTTCATGGAAAATGCTCCTTTGGAAAATTACTTCTTAACAGCATCCTTGAGGATCTTGCCCAGAATGGTCATGCCCTTGACGATATCCTCTTCGCCCAGCTTGGAGTAGTTCAGACGGAAGCAGTTGTTGTGCCCCTCATCGGGGAAGAAGCCGTCGCCGGGCACATAGGCGATGTTGTTGGCCAGGCAGACCTTTGCCAGCTCCTTGGTGTTGACATAGTCAGGCATCTCGACCCAGGTGAACAGACCGCCGTCGGGATAGGTGAACTTTGCCTCGGGGGGGAACTCTTTTTCCATGGTAGAGATCATGGCATCGCGGCGCTTGGCATAGCAGGCGCGGATGGTCTTGACGTGCTCATCCAGATCGAACATATCGATGAACTTGGAGCAGACCAGCTGTGCCTCGGTGGAAGCCTGCAGAGCGGCAGCCTGCGCGATGAAGTTGTTCTTCTCCAGGTTCTCGCCCTCTGCGCAGACCCAGCCCAGACGATAGCCGGGGGCAAAGATCTTGGAGAAGGTACCCAGGAAGACCACCAGGCCCTTGGTATCCATGCTCTTCAGAGCGGGCATATTCTCGCCCTCATAGCGCAGCTCGCCGTAGGGGTTGTCCTCGACCACGGGGGTCTCGTACTTATTGACGATCTCCATGAACTTCTGACGGCGCTCCAGAGGCCAGGTGCGGCCGGTGGGGTTCTGGAAATCGGGAATAACATAGATCATCTTGACCTTCTTGTCAGTGGCCAGGACCTTTTCCAGCTCTTCCATGATCATGCCGTTGTCGTCGGTGGGGATAGCGACAAAGTTGGGCTCGCAGGCCTTGAAGGCGTTCAAAGCACCCACATAGGAGGGGCTTTCAATGATGATGGTGTCACCGGGATCGCAGAATACGCGGGAAGAGTAATCCAGACCCTGCTGAGAACCGGAAGTGATCAGAATGTTATCAGCGGAAGTCGTGATGCCGTTCTTGGCGGCCATACGATCGGCGATCTGCTGACGGAAATGCTGGAAGCCGTCGGTGCTGGAATACTGCAGAGCGACCTCGCCCTGTTCGTCCAGAACAGCCGCGGTAGCTGCCTTGATCTTGTCAGTGGGGAACAGCTCGGGGGCGGGCATACCGCCGGCGAAGGACAGAATCTCGGGCTTGTTTGCCAAAGCCAGCAGTTCACGAACTGCAGAACCCTTCAGCAGATCCATTCTGCTTGCAAATTTGATCATGTTGTTTCCTCCTCAAAAATATTTTTTTCAAAGGGATTAATTGATTGGACAAACGTCCACATGTATGTTCCTATTTAACCACAATTTTTCCTCAAAGTAAATGATTGTGGCTTGATAATTTCCCCCAAACACTAAATTTGGCACTGTCCACAAAATTTTTCTACAATCTATGGACATTTCAACCATAAAAAAACAAGGCATAGTTTTGCCTGCGCCTTGTTTCGCTGAATGATTCGATTGTTTTGATGAACCGTTCAATTATCGGAGCACTGTCGTTCGCGTTCATCGGGTGGCTGCCTTGCGGCGGACAAAATCGTGCCGCCGGCACGATTTTTATCCCGATGCACCTACAAAAGGCGCGACGTGGTCAGGTGACCTCGCACTACGAAAAAATCGCACCCTCACGGGTGCGATTTTTTGAATCAGTTTAATGCCGTTTTTTGCTGACCCAGCCCATGCCGATGAGTGAGAAAACGCTCAAAACGCCGTAGAGGGCAATGCCCATGTCGGCGGCATTATGGGCGTCATCGGCGGTGCCGGGAACGTGATAGCCAACCGCGGGGTAACGCTCACCAAGGACGGCGTAAAGCTGAGCGCGGTCACACCGGCGGAACAGGTGCAAAAAAATACCGCCACGGAGGCGGAAAATAATAAGGGAGAAAGCGAAGAAATCCTTTTCAAGTTAAGAAACGCAATACCAGAGATAAATATGGAACCGGTTGAAAATAACAGCTCCGATATGCTAAACAATGTAGCCGGAAAGACAATGGCGGAGAAAGGCTGGAACATTTTTAGAAATATCCTTGGAACGATAACGCGTTCAAAGTTTGGAGAAATTATTATTGACACAACATCAATAAAAGACGATCTTGGGCACGGAATCGGCCCTGCAAAAGCCGCCACAATTAAGGCAGTTCCGGCAGTCATAAAAAATGGAAAACAAATTGATTTTCAACCGAACTGGAAAAACAGAGGATACGACACTTTTGTATTTGCCGCACCAACTACACTTGATGGAAAAACGGTATATGTGGCAGCAGTAGTAAAGCAATCAAAGCAAAACAACAAATTCTATCTGCATGAAGTCCTTGACTCAAATGGGAACATAATAAAAATAAGCACAAAATTTGCAGCCAATCCAACTGGCCTTGCCGCTGAAAGCGGCGCCAGGACTGCAAATCAAGTGCTTGAAGACACCATACCACAACCCGCCGAAAAAGTCAAGAACAACAGTTCAACAGAAGAGGAAAGCCTGAAAATGTCGCTGGCGGAGGGTATGGGACTGTCCACGCCGCGGACAAGGACACAGCAGGCTGCAGGAGTTGAATCGTGAAAAACAGCAGTGCCGATATGGCGGCAAACGTATCGCCCTGCCGGTTGCCGTCCCGATTGCTGAAACCGCATAGACCGCCCGCCGATGTGCGAAGGACGTTATGCGCTGTCTCTGTGCCATACTTACCTCTCCTGTGATTCCCACTTTGTTACAAGCTACCACAACTGCCAAAGGAAAACAATGATAAAAGCAGGTTGAGAATACTGATAATAAATAAGAACTCCAAACGCCGGATGACGTTTGGAGTTCCGTAAAACCTCTTCCGAAAACGGTCAGTTGTCGAAGCAGGGATTGACGTAGTAAATATTCTTGCTGTCCAGCTTTTCCTTGGCAAGCCTGAGTCCTTCGCCGAATCTCTGGAAGTGTACGATCTCTCTTGCCCGCAGGAATTTGATCACATCGTTCACGTCCGGATCGTCGGAAAGCCGCAGAATGTTGTCGTAGGTGACCCGGGCTTTCTGCTCGGCGGCAAGATCCTCCGTCAGATCGGCGATCAGGTCGCCCTTGACCGCCATTGTGGCGGCATTCCAGGGCGTACCGGAGGCAAACTGCGGATAAACACCGGTGGTGTGATCCACGAAATAGGTGTCAAAACCCGCGGTCTTGATGTCCTTTTCGCTTAAGTTGCGGGTCAGCTGATGGACGATAGCTCCGATCATCTCCAGGTGTCCCAGCTCCTCTGTGCCGATATCCGTCAGCAAGCCCTTCAGCTCCGGATACGGCATGGAATACCGCTGGCTCAGATAGCGCAGGGAAGCACCGAGCTCGCCATCGGGACCGCCATACTGACTGATAATGGCGGCGGCCAGCTTCGGGTTGGGATTGCTGATCTTGACCGGATATTGCAATTTCTTTTCATAGACAAACATCAGCGATTTCCTCCTTCATCCCACGGCCACGGATCGTTGAGCCACTCGTAACTGCCTTCGGTAATATTCGTCTGCATGAGTGGTCCGTTTGCTTTTTCATACTTTTCCCTCGCTTCACGGGCGGCACGGATATAGCTCCAATACAGTTCTAAGGCTTCCTTATCATCGCTGTGAGTCGTGAGATATAAGCCCAGATCATCCACAGAAAAGTCCATGGCCATGAGCATATTCAGCGCCGAATTGGATAGACCTCTGGTCTTGCCGGTCCCTTTGAACGGCAGATCAAGCCCCGGGAAAAGCGTACCCTGCTGCAAAGCCTCCGTGTTGCCGTAGCGCTTTTCGGGACAATTCTGCATGGGCACGTAGGGGAAAACCATCGGCGCGCATCCGTCTGGCAGCATACCATCCTTGTAGTCGCATCTGGTGCAGTTTTCCATGTTGTTGTCATTGTTCTCCTGCATCACATTGGCGGCTCTTGTCTGTTCCATATACACAAGTGATCCTCCTTTGTTTTGCCATAAAGGCTATACCATCCTATGCAATCGGCAAAACAAAGGATTTTCTTTTTGCAAATTGTATGCTATACTCATAGAAACAAGCGGCAGCGCATAGATTTTTCCCGAAAGGGGAGTGCGTATGGTCATTCTGCTGCGCCGCCGCCATCTGTTTGCGGCTGTGGGTCTATTATTTCTCGCAACTGTGCTGCTTGCCGTCAGACAGAAAGAGCCTGCTATATCCGTTCTGGCACCCGGCGGGGCAGGGGAGACTGTTATCCTTGACGCAGGTCACGGCGGAGCCGACGGCGGTGCCGTTTCCCCAAGCGGTGTGATCGAAAGCGACCTGAATCTCCAAATTGCCAAAAAAACTTACGAGCTCTTTGCGTTTTTCGGACAAGACGCCGTTATGACCCGAACAGGGCCGGATGGACTCTATGATCCCGACAGCCTCACGGTTCGGCAGAAGAAGGTGGCAGATACCCGCAACCGCGTGGAGCTGATCAACTCCTACCAGCCGGCAACGCTCATCAGTATCCACCAGAATATTCTGCCGAATGCGCCGAAGGTCCACGGCGCACAGATTTTCTATAACACACAGCCCCATGCGCAGGAATTGGCAAATACCATGCAGACCGTCCTGAACAGCAGCGTAAATGTCGGCAATGCCAAAACGGAGACCGCCATATCCAAAAGCGTCTATATCATGTCCCATGTGAACTGTGACGCGGTTCTGGTGGAATGCGGTTTTCTGTCCAACAGCGCAGAAACCGCGCTTTTGCAGCAAAGTGATTACCAAAGAAAACTGGCAGCCGCCATCGTCTGCGGCTATCTTACCGATAAAGGATGATACAAATGAAAGAGAAAACCGTCTATTTCTGCACAGAGTGCGGCAATGAGAATCCCAAATGGGCAGGGCAGTGTCCTGCCTGCGGTGCGTGGAACTCTCTGGTAGAGCAGCGGACCGAAACGGTAAAGAAAGGAACAAAAAAGATTGCCTTTGCAAAAGCTGTAAAGGCTTCCTGCATTACAGAGCTGGAAACCGATGCCGAGATCCGCTTTTCCACGGGTATGGGGGAATTGGACCGGGTCTTAGGCGGCGGTGCGGTAAAGGGCTCCCTGGTTTTAGTGGGCGGTGCGCCCGGCATCGGAAAATCCACCCTGCTGCTCCAGATCTGCCAGAAACTGGGGGAGAACAACAAGGTGCTGTACGTCTCCGGCGAGGAGTCCACCCATCAGCTGAAGCTGCGGGCCAAACGTCTGCGGGTAGACAGCGCGAACCTCTTTATCCTGTCGGAGACCTGTCTCAGCGACGTTTTGGAAAGCGTCAACGAAGAAAAGCCGGACGTGCTTATTATTGACTCTATCCAGACCCTGTACAATGAAGAACTGGATTCTCCCGCAGGTGGAGTGGGGCAGGTCAAGGACTGCACCATGGCGCTGATGCAGCTGGCGAAAGGGCAGGGGATCACCGTCTTTGTCATCGGTCACGTGAACAAAGAGGGGAGCATCGCCGGACCGAAGGTACTGGAGCACATGGTGGACTGCGTGCTGTATTTTGAGGGCGATCAGCATATGTCCTACCGCATCCTGCGGGCGGCGAAAAACCGTTTCGGCGCCACAAACGAGATCGGCGTTTTTGAAATGCTGAACGAGGGACTGAAAGAGGTGGAAAACCCCTCTGAAATGCTGCTCTCCGGCCGTCCCAAGGATTCCCCCGGCACCTGCGTCACCTGCATCATGGAGGGCGCACGTCCCGTGTTGGCGGAGATACAGGCATTGGTGGCTACGGCTGCCGGCAGTAAACCCTCCCGCCAGAGCAACGGCTTTGACTATAACCGCGCGTCCATGCTGTTGGCGGTCCTGGAAAAGCGCGGTGGGCTGAAAATCAGCCAATGCGACGCCTATCTCAACATTATCGGCGGCTTGACGCTGGACGAGCCTGCTGCGGATCTGGCTGCTGTCCTGTCTCTGGCTTCCAGTTATCTGGACAAGCCCATTCCGGCGGAGCTGGTGGCCATCGGGGAAGTTGGCCTGTCCGGTGAAGTACGCAGCGTCAGCCATCTGGAGCAGCGTCTTTCCGAGGTACACCGCCTGGGCTTCACCAAATGTATCGTCCCGTCGCACCGCATCGCCGATATCCGTCCTCTTGCCGGACTGGAGCTCCTGCCGGTGCGGAACATTTCCGATGCGCTGAAACTGCTGGCGCGGGGATAAACCATGGAATTTCGACCAATGACACCACAGGAGATACCGTATTGGTATCATCACGAATTGTGTACTGCGTTTGCACCCCAAGAGTGTAAACCTCTACCCGACATTCTTGCCTTAATCAACCAGAAGCGCTATGAGTTGTGGGGCCTGTTCAACGGAACTGTTATGCTGGGCTATGCCGCCCTTTGGACAGCGCCGGATATTCCTCTGATCCTATTGGACTATCTGGGTGTTACCGCTTTGCACCGCAACTGTGGTCTGGGCAGCGAGATCCTGTCGTATTTGAAAAGGCAGGGGAGGCCCCTTGTTCTGGAATCGGAGCTTCCGGTGGAGCGGGATAGGGAGGAGGCCAATCTCCTGCGCCTGCGCCGCCTCCATTTCTATCAGCGCAGCGGTTTTACGCCTGCCTACCGCATGGCCACCTGTGGTCTTGCCTGGCAGACACTCCTCTACGCCCCAACAACTGCTTCAACAGAGGACATCATGCGCTGGCACAGAGCGATCTACGGCCCAAGTCGTACCGATGTGCAGATACCGCTGCCGGAGGGCGAAGTTCCACAAATGCCGTATTGGGCAAAATAGACAGCAAAAACGCCACCGTTTGGTGGCGTTTTCTTCTATCAAACGTTCCTTATTTCTTCTTTTTTGCCGCTTTCATTTTTGCCTTGGCATTTTCCTCAGCCAACTTGCGGTTGGCTTTGGTTTTCTCTGCTTTTTCAAATTCTTCCAGATCCTTCTGGTATTTCTCCGGATGCCGTGCCCAGTCAATGCGATAGATGGTCACCGCGATCACTGTCACGCCGACCGCTGCAATAATGCCGTAAAAGATAAAATTCCACATATTTGTCCCCTCCAATGTCCGACTAAAAATAGTATATCCGAAAGTACGG
The DNA here is from genome assembly GCA_045639965.1 of Vescimonas sp. GTDB lineage: Bacteria > Bacillota > Clostridia > Oscillospirales > Oscillospiraceae > Vescimonas. The sequence goes on from JAZUEB010000025.1 coordinate 9,189, forward strand.
CAGTTTGCAAGTCAGAGTTTTTTTGACAAAAGTTTCACGTTTACGGTTGTTTTTGCAAGATAAGGCGTGTATAATAATAGAGCAGTTTTTCAATTACACGAGGAGGACTCTTACTATGTTCACCAATTTTAAAGAACTGGAAGCCTATGTTCTGGCGCAGAACACCAAAAAACGTATCGCTCTTGCCAATGCCCACGATGAGCCCGCTTTGAGCGCTGTGGTCAACGCCAAGCGCAAGGGCGTTGTGGACGGTACGCTGATCGGTAAGAAAAACGAGATCATTGCCATGCTGCACGAGATGGGCGAGAACGAGGCCGATTATGAAATCATTGATTTCGACGGGGAAGAGGTAGAGGCCGCTAAGGTCGCCGTTGCTCTGGTAAAAGAGGGCAAGGCAGACATTCCCATGAAGGGCATCCTGCAGACCTCCAGCTTTGCCAAGGCGATCCTGAATAAGGAAACCGGTCTGATGCCAGAAAACGCCAAGCGCCTTTTGAGCCAGGTGGGCACCTTTGAGTATGAGGGCCGCCTGATGATGATCACCGACGCCGCTATCAATATCGCTCCCGATGTGGAGACACAGCTCGGCATCATCAAGAATGCGCTGCCCGTGGCGTACTCTCTGGGCATCGACTGCCCCAAGGTCGCCGTGCTGTCCGCCGTGGAGACCTACAACGAGAAAATGCCCTCCACCGTGTCCGCTACCGAGGTGGCAAAGCAGGGCGTTGAGGGCTGCGTTGTCTCCGGTCCTCTGGCATTGGACGGTGCCATCTCTATGGAATCTGTGAAGCACAAGGGCATCTCCGATCCCGTCGCCGGTCAGGCCGATATCCTGCTGGTTCCCATGATCGAGGTGGGCAATGTGCTGTACAAATCCATTACCTATATTGCCGGCAAGACCATGGCCAGCACCATCTGCGGCGCCACCTGCCCGGTGATCATCACCAGCCGTGCCGACACCCCCGACAGCAAGTATTTCTCCATCCTGATGGCCGTTCTGCGCTGCCTGAAGAAGTAAGAGGTACAAATATTACCTTTTGCAGTTACTTTTCGTACAAAAAATGTGCCTTTTTAGACTTTTGTGTTGAATAAAAATGGAAAAAAGGATATACTATTTCAAAGATCGTATATTGGAGGAAAGAACATGATCGAAATTACCAAAGATACCATTATCGGCGATATTCTGGACATCGCCCCCCAGACCGCACCCATCTTCCTGTCCATCGGTATGCACTGCCTGGGCTGCCCCAGCTCCCGCGGTGAAACCGTCGAAGAAGCCTGCGCCGTCCATGGTGTTGACGTGGACAAGCTGCTCCAAGTAGTCAATGAAGCAGCCAACAAGCCCGAATAAGAAATCTGGCGCATACGGTGTTCCGTATGCGCCGACTTTTACATCAAAGACATGAAAAAACTTCTATTACAGCCCCGTTTACAACTGATTTCGGAACTAATTCCGCAAAATGCAAAGCTGGCCGACATCGGCACGGATCACGGCTATCTGCCGGTTTCGCTCCTGCAGCAGGGGCGTATTCAAAGTGCGATCGCTTCGGATATCGGGGCAGAGCCGCTCTCTCATGCACGCCGCACCGCAGCGGAATACGGTGTATCGAATATCGACTTTCGGCTCTGCGACGGTCTTTGCGGTATTTCGCCGGAGGAAGCGGACACGGTCGTGATCGCCGGTATGGGCGGAGAAACCATCCTTTCCATCCTTTCTGCCGCACCCTGGACAAAGAAAAATACGCTCCTTTTGTTGCAGCCTATGACCAAAATTGAACAATTACGCCGTTGGTTGGGCGGAAATTGTTATGTTTTTAAAAAGGAACGGTTGGTATGGGACAAGGGGATCCTCTATCCGATCTTCCTCGTTCGGGGCGGTGAAAGACGTGAACTGTCCGAGGTGGAATCTTATGCAGGATTTGCGATGGATGACGATCCGCTGTACGGCGACTATCTGGATCACCAGATGTGCAGACTGCAAAAAGCCATTGACGGATTGAACCGGGCTAACGATTGCTGTTCTCGCAGTCGCGCCTGCGAGTTGGAAGAGATAAGAAAAGCATTGGAAGAGAAGAGGTCTGCGCTATGGCAAAAGTAAATGACATTGAAAAATATCTGTTTGACTGGGCACCGAAAGTGCTGGCCGAAGATTGGGATAACGTAGGTCTGCTGGTGGGCGACGGGGAACAGGAAGTACATAAAATCCTGGTATCGCTGGATATCACGGAAGCGGTAGTTTCAGAAGCGGCAGAGATCGGTGCAGATCTGATCGTGGCCCATCACCCGCTGATGAACTGTACCTGGCACAAGGTGCAGAATGTGCGCTGCGATAATCCCCAGGGGCGTATGATCACCGAGATGATCCGCCATGGCATTTCCGCTATTTGTATGCACACCAATCTGGATGCAGCGGAGGGTGGCGTCAACGATATTCTGGCCGAAAAACTGGGGCTTTCCAATCTCATTCCGCTTAATGAGGAAAAAATCGGGCGGGTTGGCACATTAAATTGCGAAATACCCCTTGTCGACTTCCTACCTTTTGTGGTAAAATCATTAGGATGTAACGGCTTGCGGTATCGGAGCTGCGGCAAAACGGTCCATCGTGTGGCGGTGGGCGGCGGTGCCTGCGGCGACTATATCCAAAATGCCATTGCGTTAGGCTGTGACACTTTTGTGACATCTGACCTCGGCTATCACGAGTTTTTGGATACGACGGCATTAAATCTGATCGATGCCGGTCACTTTCCCACGGAAAACGTGATCTGCCCCGTTATCGCAGAGCGTCTTGCAAAAGCATTCCCCACAGCCAAAGTGGTACGATCGACCGCGCACGATAGCGAGGTCATTCAATATTGCATAAAGGAGAAATAAATTATGTCCGGACATTCCAAATGGCACAATATTCAAAAGACCAAGGGTGCGGCAGATGCCAAGCGCAGCGCTGCCTTTACCAAGATCGCCAAGGAGATCATCGTGGCGGTCAAGCAGGGCGGCAGCGGTGACCCCGCTTATAACTCTGCGCTGGCAACCGTGGTGGCAAAAGCCAAGGCCAACAATATGCCCAACGACAACATCAAGCGTACCATCGAAAAGGCGCTGGGCTCCGGCAATACTGACAACTACGAGTCCGTCACCTACGAGGGTTACGGTCCCTGCGGCGTTGCCGTGATCGTAGAGGCGCTGACCGATAACCGCCAGCGTACCGCTCCCGAGATCCGCCATTATTTCGACAAGTACGGCAAGGGCATGGGCGCCCAGGGCTGTGTGAGCTGGAGCTTTGACCGCAAGGGCGTTATCGTCATCAACAACGAGGACGGCGAGCTGGACGAGGACACCGTGATGATGGACGCTTTGGATGCCGGTGCTGCCGACTTCGAGCCGGACGGCGAGGTGTTCGAGGTGACCTGTGAGCCTGATGCGTTCAACGCTGTGGTTACCGCGCTGGAGGGCAAGGGCTACAGCTTCGTTTCCGCCGAGATCGAGATGGTACCCCAGAACTACATCACCATGACCGGCGAGGACGACGTGAAGAACATGAATAAGCTTCTGGATATGCTGGACGATAACGAAGACGTGCAGAACGTGTGGCATAACTGGCAACAGGATTAAAGTGAGTTCTCGTTATACATTCCCCTGTGACTGAAAGGAAGGAGATAACATGAAAGCAGAAGAATTTAATGTTCCCAAGAAAGAGCTTGAAACAATGAATAAGCAAGCAGCAGAGATTACAGAAGACGAATTAAAGCAAGTTACAGGTGGAGGAATTTCCCCACTTACCTGGGATCCGTCTCCGAAGATGGAATGGAAGAAATATGAATGCACTTATTGTGGAGAGATATTTGAAGTTCCAATGCACGAAAGAGCTTGGGATGGGGATCTTTGCCAGTATTGCCAAAAAGGTCATTGGTCAAGAGTTTTTGATTAATACATTTACCGATACAACAGTTAAAAGGCACTCCTGCTCTGCGGGCAGGAGTGCCTTTTAACTAAGATGTACAAAATGTGTGACATAACTGGCAGCAGGATCGATCCATAAACAATTTTAGAGCGAGGTTAAAACCTCGCCCTTTTCTTTTGTTCTACCCATCCGCTCTGTCTCATACACATAGACAAACTCAAAGCAGCGGAGGATGGGACTTATGAATCAAGCAACAGGTATTTATCAGGATATGGCAAAGCGGACAGGAGGGAGCATCTATATCGGCGTGGTCGGACCGGTGCGGACGGGCAAATCCACCTTTATTAAGCGCTTCATGGAGACGCAGGTACTGCCGAACATGACCGACAGCTTTCAGCGGGATCGCGCCAAGGACGAACTGCCCCAGAGCGGATCGGGACGTACCATCATGACGGCAGAGCCGAAATTTGTACCGGAGGATGCCATTCAGGTTTCGGTCGGGGAAGGGGCAGATTTCTCTGTGCGCCTTATCGACTGCGTGGGATATATGGTGCCCGGCGCTATGGGGCAGTCTGAGGACGATCAGCCCCGTATGGTGATGACGCCCTGGTCGGATCACGCCATGCCTATGGCACAGGCGGCAGAGATCGGCACACACAAGGTCATCGCGGAGCATTCCACAGTCGGTATCGTTATCACCACAGACGGCAGCATCACCGACATCCCGCGGCAGGATTATGAGGAGGCGGAACAGCGCGTCATCGAGGAGCTGCAGGCCATCGGCAAACCGTTTGTTTTGCTTCTGAACAGTTCGCAGCCGGGCAGCGAGCAAACGATGGCTTTGGCAAATGAACTGGAGGCGCGCTACAACGTCAAGTGTGTTGCTGTAAACTGCTTGACCTTGACAGATGAGGAGATCAGCGAGATCCTGCAGAGTCTGCTCTTTGAATTCCCTTTACAGGAGTTGGATCTTTATCTCCCGACCTGGGTGGAAGCGCTTTCGGCAGATCATCCGATTCGCGCAGGACTCTACCAGACGATCCGCGATGAGACCGGACATCTCTATCATATCCGCGACATCAGCAACTGTTTGCAGGCGCTGCGGAACAATGAAAGCATTGCCTCTGCGTCTATACGGAGCATCAATCTCGGTATCGGTTTAGCGGAAGCGGAGGTGCAGCTGCCCCGGGAAGCCTTTTATCAGACCATCAGTCAGCAGTCCGGACTGGAGGTCAAGGACGATGGTGATGTGATGCAGATGCTAACGGAGCTGGGCAAGGTGAAAGGGGAGTACGACAAGGTCGCCTATGCGTTAGAGCGGGCAAAAACAACCGGTTACGGCATCGTGATGCCCAGCGTGGAGGAGTTGGATCTGGAGGACCCGGAGATCGTCAAGCAGGGCGGACGATACGGGGTGAAGATGAAGGCCAGTGCGCCGTCTATCCACATGATCCGTGCAGACGTGGAGACCACCGTTTCACCCATTGTTGGTAACGAAAAGCAGTCGGAGGATATGCTGAACTATCTCCTGCAGGAGTTTGAGGGGGATACGACAAAGCTCTGGCAGTCTAATATCTTCGGACGGAGTTTCCACGAGATCGTGGGGGAGGACTTGCAGGCGAAGCTGAAGCGAATGCCGGAGGACGCACAGGCTAAATTGCGGCAGGCGTTGGAACGTATTATCAACGAGGGTGGCGGAGGTTTAATCTGCATTATACTGTAAAGTATATAAACTTGTCACTTGATATATAAACAAATGCGTGGTATACTATTGGCAAAGGAGCGTGATACCATGCTGTTGGCCATTGATATCGGGAATACCACTATTTCCGTGGGACTTTTTGACGAGGAACGGGAGCTGAAATTTTTAAGCTCTATTGATACGGACAGCGGAAAGACCGCTGACCAGATCAGTATTGATCTGATGAACATTTTTGCGCTCTATCACTACGATTTGAACGCTGTGACCGGAGCGATTTTCTCCAGCGTGGTGCCGGGGCTGAACTTTATGATGGAAAAGGCGCTGACGCGGCTTTTGGGCAAGTCGCCCATGATGGTGGGACCCGGCGTGAAAACGGGACTCAATATCCGCATGGAAGTTCACAATCAGCTGGGCGCTGACATTGTGGCCAATGCCGTGGCGGCTTTGGAGAAATACACAGCACCTATCCTTATGGTGGACATGGGAACGGCGACGACGATCTCCTATATCTCGTCTAAAAAGACTTATGAGGGCGGGCTGATGTTTCCGGGGGTCTATCTTTCCATGAACGCACTTTCAGAGCAGGCGGCATTGCTGTCTGATATCTCGCTGGAGCATCCGAAAAACCTGATCGGCAAGAACAGCGAGGACTGTATGCGAAACGGTATCGTCTACGGAACCGCCGGTATGCTGGACGGCATTATTGACCGCATCCGTGCGATGATCCCCGAGGAAAACGTGACGGTGATCGCCACAGGGACCCCGGCACCGGTCATTACGCGCTATTGCCGAAACGAGGTCATCTATGACAAATATCTGCTGATGGAAGGACTTTGGACGATTTATCAGAAGAATCAGTAACGGAAAAAGCCGCAGGCATTTGCCTGCGGCTTTCCATATACAAGATCATTTGGCCAGGATCTTTTTCAGCTTGCAGAAGCGTGGCATAGAATCCTGCTTGGGAAGATCGGGCTCACCCTGGATCAGGGGCAAGGCGTATTCGATAAACTGGTGATTGACGCCGTTACCGGCCTCGTTGATCCACTCACGAGGCACTTTCTTTTCTGTGTTTGCAACATCCATCAGCGGGATCAGCTTGGTCTTGCAGGCGTACTTGCCGTCCACCACACCGCGTTCGAAGCCGATCATGCGGCCGTTGATACCGTTGACGGCATTTTCCACGGCGACCTTGCCTGCCATATAGGCTTCCTCAATATCGGTCTCGGAGGCCAGATGGGCGCCGCAGCGCTGCAGCAGGCTCAGCTCGATACCGCGGACCTTTGCGCCGGTCTCCTCTTTGATGACCTGTGCCAGAATAGCGGCCAGACCACCGAGCTGGGCATGGCCGAAGCCATCGGTGCCGGAGGTCTTTGCCTCAGAGACGAAGTCGCCGTCGGCATAGTGAATGCCCTCGGATGCGGCGATCAGGCAGCTGCCCTTTTCGGCATAAATGCGCTTGACGTCGCTAATGAATTCCTGCATATTGAAGTTAGTCTCAGGCAGATAGATGAGGTCGGGACCTGCGCCGTATTCGCCGGCAAGGGCGGCGGCGGCAGTCAGCCAGCCGGCGTGACGACCCATGATCTCCATGACCACGATCATACCGGTATCATACACCCGCATATCGTGGGATACTTCCATGATAGAGGTGGCAATATACTTGGCGGCGCTGCCGTAGCCGGGGCAGTGATCGGTGCCGTACAGGTCGTTGTCGATGGTCTTTGGCACACCCATGACGCGGCACTCATAGCCCACGGACTGCATGTAGTTATTGATCTTGTTGCAGGTATCCATGGAGTCATTGCCGCCATTATAGAAGAAGTAGCGGACGTTGTGCTTCTTGAATACCTCCAGGATGCGCTTATAGTCGGTGTCGTCCTTCTCGGGATCCGCGATCTTGTAGCGGCAGGAACCCAGAGCAGAGGAAGGAGTATACTTCATCAGACGCAGCTCTTCGGGATCTTCCAGACCCATATCGAACAGACGATCATTCAGCACACCCTTAATGCCGTGCTCTGCACCCAAAACCTGGGTGATGGCACCGGATTTCAGCGCAGTATCAATAACACCGTAAGCGCTGGCGTTGATCACGGAAGTGGGACCGCCGGACTGGCCGATAATGCAGGCACCTTTTAATTCTTTCATATCGATTACCTCCGAAAAAAAGTTTCGATTTGTTTGCAAGGCTTATTTTAACATGGAAAATTTTGATTGTAAACAGCTTTGCCCTTGCAAAATAAAAAAAATATGATACAATGGGAATGTTCCATACAAGTTTAACCAATTTTTCATGAAGGAGAGATAATTATGCCACTGGTAACTTCTACTGAAATGTTCAAGAAGGCTTACGAAGGCGGCTACGCCATCGGCGCTTTCAACGTCAACAACATGGAGATCATTCAGGGTATCACAGAGGCTGCCAAGGAGTGCAACGCCCCTGTGATCCTGCAGGTGAGCAAGGGTGCACGCGCCTATGCCAACCGCACGTATCTTGTTAAGCTGGTGGAGGCCGCGGTCATCGAAACCGGTCTGCCTATCTGCCTGCATCTGGACCATGGCGACAGCTTTGAGACCTGCAAATCCTGCATTGACGACGGTTTTACCTCTGTGATGATCGATGCCAGCTCCAAGTCTTTTGAGGAGAACATCGCCATCACCAAGCAGGTGGTGGAGTATGCCCATGCCCACGGCGTGGTCGTTGAGGCTGAGCTGGGCACCCTGGCCGGCGTGGAGGATGAGGTCAGCGTTTCCGCTGAGGATTCCAGCTATACCCGTCCCGAGGACGTACAGGAATTCGTGGAACGCACCGGCTGCGACTCTCTTGCCATCGCCATCGGTACAAGCCACGGCGCTTATAAGTTTAAGGCCGAGCAGTGCACCCGCAACGAAAAGGGTATTTTGGTGCCGCCTCCGCTGCGTTTTGACATTCTGGAGGAAGTCCAGCGCCGTCTGCCCGGTTTCCCCATTGTGCTGCACGGCTCTTCCTCCGTTCCCCAGGAGTTCGTAAAGATGGTCAACGAGAACGGCGGCAGAATGCCTGATGCCGTGGGTATCCCCGAGGAGCAGCTTCGCAAGGCCGCTGCTATGGCTGTGTGTAAGATCAACATTGACTCTGACCTGCGCCTTGCTATGACCGCTTCCATTCGTAAGCACATGGCGGAGAATCCCGCAGATTTCGATCCCCGCCAGTATCTCAAGCCCGCCCGTGCCGCCATCAAGGAAATCGTCAAGCACAAGATCGTTGACGTTCTGGGTTGCAACGACAAGGCATAAGATTCTTTCACCAATGAAAAAGCGCTGCAAGTTTTTTGCTTGCAGCGCTTTTTTTGCTTGACAAACAGCAGGGAAGTGATATCATATGAACAGTTGTTCATATGAATAGCTGTTCATATTTAGGAGATGATTGAATGAATACGCAGGATAACAATATCATTCACGAGGACGTGGTGGCGCGTGTACAGGCAAAGATGCCGGAAGAGATGCCTCTTCTCGAGGTTTCCGAACTGTTTAAGGTGTTCGGCGATTCCTCCCGCAGCCGCATCATCTGCGCCCTGAGCATCGAGGAGATGTGCGTCAACGATCTGGCAGCGCTGCTGAACATGACACCCTCGGCGGTGAGCCATCAGCTGAAGATTCTGCGGGATGCACGGCTGGTACGCTGCCGCAAGCAGGGCAGGGTGGTCTACTATGCGCTGGATGACGCCCATATCCAGGACATCTTTGCCATGGCCTTTGCGCATATTATGGAGGAACGGGAGGGATAACCATGGCGCACGAACACGAAGAAGAACACAGCCTGCTGCGTTTTGTCACGCTGGTGATCTCCGGTATGCTGTTTCTGGCGGCGCTCCTGTTTTTTAGGGGAGGGATACCTCTCTGGATATTTGCGGCGAGCTATCTGCTGTGTGCATGGAGCGTTTTGCTGGAAGCGGTCAAGAATATCTTTCACGGGGAAATATTTGATGAGAACTTTCTGATGACGGTGGCATCCGTCGGCGCATTTTGTATCGGAGAATACCCGGAAGCGGTGGCCGTGATGCTGCTGTATCAAATCGGCGAATTTCTGCAGGATAAGGCGGTGGACTCCTCACGGTGCTCCATTCAGGCGCTGATCGCCGTGCGTCCCGACCGGGCGACGCTGTCAAGCGGCGAAATGGTTGAGGCTGCTGCGGTTGCTGTGGGCAGTACCATTCTGGTGCGACCCGGTGAGCGGGTGCCGCTGGACGGCGTGGTGCGGGAAGGGACTGCCATGGTGGATACGTCCGCTCTGACGGGGGAATCCCTTCCGCGGCAATGGTCGGCAGGGGAGGATGCTCTTGCCGGCTGTGTAATATTGGACGGCGTTTTAACGATAGAGGTGACGAAAGCCTTTTCCCAGTCCAGCGTCAGCCGTATTATGGCAATGGTTGAGGACGCAAAGGCAAATAAAGCAACACCGGAACAGTTCATCACACGTTTTTCCCGCATTTATACACCCGTTGTGTGCGGCATTGCGCTTTTGCTGGCCATTGTGCCGCCGCTGTGTGGAATCGGCACATGGGCGCAGTATATTCATAAGGCGCTGGCATTTCTTGTCATTTCCTGCCCCTGTGCGTTGGTGATCTCCGTACCGCTGGCTTTCTTCTCCGGCATCGGCTGCGCCGCTCACCATGGAATCCTGCTCAAGGGCGGCAGCTATTTGCAGCTGCTGGCAAAGGCAAAGGTGGCTGCATTTGATAAGACCGGTACGTTGACGCAGGGTTCGTTCCAAATAGCGGAAATTGAACCGATAGGCGACATCTCAAAAGAAGAACTCTTAGAGATCGCCGCTTACTGTGAAAGCAGCTCAACCCATCCGCTGGCAAAGGCTATCGTTTCCGCTTACGGCAAACCCATTGATACGGCATGTATTTCAGAGATGCGGGAGATTTCGGGTCAGGGCGTTCATGCAGTACTGAGCGGAAAAAAAGTACGATGCGGGAAGCGGGAATTTGCCGCGCCAAGTGCGAAAACATCAAAAAATACGGCAGTTTACGTGTCATCAGACGGTAATTTTCTGGGAACGATTATTTTGCGGGACAGCATAAAACCGGATGCGTCAGCGGCAATAGCGTCTTTGCGTCAGCTGGGACTTTCGCACCTGACGATGTTATCCGGTGACCGGCAGCAGACGGCAGATGAAATTGCCGCGGAAATCGGACTGGATCACGCTTTCGGAGAGCTGCTGCCGGAGGATAAGGTCGCAAAATTAAGCGAACTGAAAGCTCAGGGGACGGTTCTCTACGCCGGCGACGGCATCAATGATGCACCGGTTCTGGCGTGTGCCGACATCGGGATTGCCATGGGCGGTCTGGGCAGCGATGCCGCCATGGAGGCCTCCGATGTGGTAATCATGTCCGATGAGCCGGCACGCATTCCGCAGGCTATCCGGATCGCGCGAAAAACCATGCAAATTGCAAAAGAAAATGTTGTATTTTCTATTCTTGTAAAGTGTATTATCCTTACAGCGTCTGTTGTAATAAATGTGCCGCTTTGGGTGGCAGTATTCGCTGATGTAGGCGTCTGTATGATCGCGATCCTCAACAGCCTGCGGGCAATGTACAATCGGTAGAAAATGTGCATAGAATGAGCCGGAGGTTTGATGCTTATGGCTCGATTATTGCCCTATCGGCGGCGTGATGCGGTGGACTATGCTCACGTCTGGACATACGGACGCAATCCTGAGTATTATGACTACGATAAAATTGGCGGCGACTGCACAAACTTTGCCTCGCAGTGCATCTACGCCGGCACGGGAGTCATGAATTATACGCCCACATTCGGTTGGTACTATATTGACGCCAACAATAAAGCACCGGCGTGGACCGGTGTGGAATATCTCCATAATTTTCTGGCGCGGGATGAGGTGTCGCCGGGACCTGTGGCGCTGATTTTGGATGATCTGTCATTGGCAGAGCCGGGAGATGTGATCCAGCTGCGCTTCAGCGGAGATGTATTCCAACATTCGCCCATCGTGGTGGCAACAAATTTTTCCGGCGATCCGGCTAAAATTTTGCTTGCCGCACACAGCTACGATGCCGATTTTCGCCCGCTCAGCACCTATGATTACCAGGAATTCCGCGTTCTGCATATTATTGGCTATTACAGCGACGAAATCGTAAATTCTACGGAATCGATCTGATTCCGTAGAATTTCAGTTTTCGATTTTTCCTTTCATTTTAACCTGCGACAAGGGATTTGCCTTTGCAGCAACGCGCAGTGCTTCGTTGTCAACATGGGTATAGATCTCGGTGGTATTCAGATGCTCATGTCCCAAAACTTCCTGTACCGCCTTGACGTCCACGCCGTTTTGCAGCATCAGCGTTGCGGCGGTGTGGCGCAGCTTGTGGGAGGAGTACTGGGTGGAGTCCAGACCCGCGATAGAAAGATGTTTTTTGACCAGAGCGTGGACCATAGATCGGCTGATTCTTTGATTGCGTCCGGATAGGAACAGCGCATTCCTGTCTTTTCCGCTGATCGGCCGACGCACCGCAAGGTACTGCGCCAAAGCGTCTTTGCAGGCTTGATTGAGATAGAGTATGCGAACCTTGTTGCCTTTACCGAGAACGCGCAGGTGGTCGTCCTGTATGTCGGTCAGGTTTAAGCCGATCAGCTCGGAAATACGCAGGCCGCAGTTTAAAAACAGCGTCAGTATACAGTAATCCCGCTCTTTATTCTGCCCGTCTACTGAGTCCAGCAGAGAAATAGACTCATGGAGGGTCAGGTAGTGGGGAAGGGACTTTTTCTGCTTGGGTGTATCAATATCTTTACAGGGATTTTCCTCCAAAAGATGCACTTTATTGCACAAATAGTTATAAAACGAGCGGATCGCTGCCAGTTTTCGTGCGCGGGATGCCGCATTAAGACCTTTATCAGTGGTTTCACTATTGTGAAATCTTTCACGTTCTCGGCTCAAGTAGGTCATGTAGCCGTAGATGTCCGTCAGGGTAATCGCAGAAACAAAGGCCAGATCCACGTCCTGAATAGAGATCTCGCTCAGCGGCAGATCTCGCAGGGGCGGATTACGGAGCTGCTTGATATAACGGAAAAAATTCCGCAGATCCAAGTAGTATTCATCGACAGTGCGTTTGCTGTGCGCCTTGATTGTTTCGTGATAAGACAGAAAGTCGATCAAGATCGGCGGAGTGTCTGATCGGTAATCCATAGACATAACAAAACCTCACATAAGAACATATTTCTAACGAAGTGTACAGATAAATTTACAGGAAGTGCGGGAAGCTGCAGCAAACGGAATACAGATACCCTTTATGAATAAAACAGCAATTCCTCCCGTTCTCGATTGAACAAAATTTTTATTTTGTTCAATCGCTTGTGCCCGGAAAAAGCAGGGCTTCTCTTCCCCCTGCGCGATTGTTCGTGCGGCTTCGCTCCGTGCCTCGCGGCACGGGACGCCCAACAAAATAGATGCTTTGTTCAATCCGGTAATAGCCTACAGCAACTCTGTAAGCAAGCTGAACTTTCCACCTACATACTATCAGCACTCAACTCTGCTGTCAAGTCCCATCTTACCCCTTTCCCCTCTTTGCGATAGAAATATGCTCCCTTTGTGAGAAAGGGAGCATATCACATGTGCTTGCGTATTTTTGGGTTTAACCGGCGTGATCAGCCGTTCTCACGCATTTTTGCAAAGCAATCACTGCAATACACAGGACGATCGGTCTTGGGCTCGAAAGGAACCTTTGCCTCGCCGCCGCAGGAAGCACAAACAGCGGTGAAGTACTCACGGGGACCACGGGCAGCGTTCTTGCGAGCATCACGGCAGGCCTTGCAGCGCTGGGGCTCGTTCTGGAAGCCGCGCTCTGCATAGAATTCCTGCTCACCGGCGGTGAAAACGAATTCATTGCCGCACTCTTTGCAAACTAAAGTCTTGTCTTCGTACATGATTTTACCCTCTCTTTTGAGAAAAAATATATTGCGGTCAGCCGTTGCTGATGTCGCCGGATAGGAGTTGCCGCCCGATTTTGCGGCGAATGCGCTGCACGGCATTGTCTACCGACTTCGGTGACCTGCCGACAGTATCTGCAATTTCGCGGCACGTTAAGCCGTCTAAATAATATGCCAAAACCTTTTGTTCCAATACAGACAACTGCCGGTTTGCCATGCGGAGCAGATTTTCTGCTTTCTCCGCGTTGATCAGCATGACCTCGGGATCAAGTTGCGTAAAGGGATCGTTTTCATTCAGATAAGCCGTTTGCAAAGGTACCGCCTGGTTCAGCGGCGTGTGCTTGCCGGAGCTTGCCGCCTTTAATACGGTATAGAGGCGATTGCGAATGCAATGCTCTGCAAAGGTATAAAAGCTGGCATCACGTGACGGGTCATACTCCCGGATAGCCTTGATGAGACCGAACATACCCTCCTGCAACAGATCCTCATTGTCGCCGCCTGCAAGAAAGTATGGTCGCGCCACGCTGCGCACCAAGCGGTGGTAACGGGACGCCAGAATCTCCTCTGCGTCACGATTCCCCGCCCGGCTGATGCGGCACAGCTCCTCATCACTCCGGCTTTGTAAGCTGGTATAAGAAGCCATTAATCCAATATCTTTCATTTATTATACCTTTTTGCCAAAGAATTTGTCAAGTAATCTGGTAAAAATTGTTGCAGCTTTTCGCAATTTTTTATGTCAAATCGGTCAAAATTGCATCTGTTCCTGTCCCAAATAGTTAATATGCAGATGTTCATAAGCCTTTTGCGTGACGCATCGTCCCCGCGGTGTACGGGTCAAAAAGCCGATCTGCATCAGATATGGCTCGTAGACATCTTCCAGCGTAACAGACTCCTCCCCTATCGTTGCCGCCAGCGTATCCAACCCGACAGGGCCGCCGCCGTAGTTCTCGATAATAGCGCGGAGCATGCGGCGGTCGATCTGATCCAGTCCCAGAAAGTCAACCTCCAGCGCCTGCAGTGCCTCATCCGCCACCTGGCGGGTAATGGTTCCGTCTGCTTTTACCTGGGCAAAATCTCTCACGCGGCGCAGCATGCGGTTGGCAATTCGCGGCGTCCCGCGGGAGCGTTTGGCAATTTCCATTGCTCCGCTCTCCTCCACCGCTACATTCAGTATATCGGCGCTTCGCTTGACGATTTGGCACAGCTCCTCCGCTGTATAGAGTTCCAAACGAAGTGTGACGCCAAACCGATCACGCAGCGGCGCCGACAGGGAGCCTGCACGGGTGGTGGCGCCGATCAGCGTGAATTTGGGCAGATCCAGTCGTATGGAGTTTGCACTGGGTCCCTTGCCGATGATGATGTCGATGGCGTAGTCCTCCATGGCGGGATAGAGGATCTCCTCCACACTGCGGTTCAAGCGGTGGATCTCATCTACAAAGAGGATATCGCCCTCGTTCAGATTGGTGAGTAGCGCCGCCAGATCTCCCGGCTTTTCAATGGCAGGGCCGGAGGTAATGCGGATATTGACGCCCATCTCCTGAGCGATAATACCGGCAAGCGTGGTCTTACCCAGTCCGGGAGGACCGTGGAGCAGAACATGATCCAGCGATTCCATACGGCGGCGTGCCGCCTCGATAAAGACGGACAAATTCCCCTTGACCTTTTCCTGCCCGATGTACTCCTTCAGCGTATGAGGGCGCAGAGAAACCTCCTGCGTATCCTCGGAGAGAAAGGATTTCGCAACAATAGGCTCTTCGTAAATATCTGCGCCGAAATCTATACTCACGTCTTCCCCTCCTTATTGAACCATCTTCTTAAGTGCCTGACGCACGATTTCCTCCAGCGGCAGGCTTTCTATATCAATCCCCTTGAGCGCTGCGGCGATCTCCTGGGTGCCGTAGCCCAGTACGGAAAGAGCCTCCGACGCCTCCTTTGCCTTACTGCTGCTGCCAATGGCGGAAACCACACCGCCAAAATCGACAGCAGAAACGCTCCCCTGCTCTTTTCCCAGTTTATCCTTTAGCTCCAGAATAATACGCTGGGCTATCTTCTTGCCGATACCGGGCGCAGTCATCAGCGACTTTTCATCGCCCATTACGATGCTCATGGCCAAATTGCCGGGCGTTGTGGAGGACAGGATGGAAAGCGCAGCTTTCGGACCTACGCCGTTAACACCCAGGAGCAGCTTAAAGGTATAGAGCTCGCTTTGTGTGGTAAAACCGAACAGGTCAACGCCGTCTTCCTTCACATTGAGATAGGTATAGAGCTTTGCCTTCTCCCCTTTTTTCAGCTGGGACAATGTAAAATTGGTGGTCGCGCAGGCATAACCCACGCCGCCGCAGTCGATCACCGCCAGATTGGCCTCGATCTCCGCAACTATACCGCTGACATAATAGAACATCAAACTGTCTCCTTTACGTTGGGATCTTTTCGATGCAGCAGGCTGGTATTGCTTCTGGCATGACACAGGGCGATCGCCAGCGCATCGGCCGCATCATCGGGTCTGGGAATGGCTTTCAGCTTCAAAAGTCGGCGTACCATGTCCATGACCTGCTGCTTTTCCGCCAAGCCGTAGCCCACCACCGCCTGCTTGACCTGCATGGGGGTATATTCATAAATAGGAATGCCCAGCTTCTCCGCCGTACAGAGGATCACGCCTCTTGCGTGTGCCACTGCGATACCGGTGGTGATATTTTTGCTGAAAAACAGTTCCTCAATGGAGATCTCATCCGGCTGAAAATGTTCAATCAGCTGTTGCAGATCTCTCTCGATCTGAACAAGTCGGGTAGCCAGCGGCAGTCCTGCCTGTGTGTTGATGGCACCGTACTGCACCATTTTTGATTGTCCTTTTTCGTGATCCACCACGCCGAAACCGACGATGGCGACCCCCGGATCAATGCCTAAAATGCGCATAAGGACGCCTCCATATCGTACTATTGTTTCATTATAGCAAACCCGGCGAAAAAGTGCAACAGAAAAAAACGATTTCCCTGCCGATATGCAGCGAAATCGGTCCGTTTTTATTTTTCGCAGTAAATGCAAACTGCACGGGAGACGAAAGCGGCTGTACCCTCCCCTGCCGCATGGTCAATATTCCGCCGAAATCGCTCATCATCGTCATACAGTTTTCCCAGACCTCGGAAAATCTCTTTAGTGCAGGTGTAGTAGTTGTCGGTGATATGCTGCTGCAGTTCCGCCGCCAATGCCTGTACTTTCTCACTCTCCGGCGGCAGATGACGCAAGGCGGCAAAGCGCCTGAAAATTTCCATCATCTGCTGCGGTGCCTTATCCGGTACCTTTCGCGCTTCACTCTCCCGATAGGCCGCCGTTGCGCCCCATCGCTCTTTTGCCTCTTCTTTATATTGCTCGATTTCTTTGTTATCAAATACTGTAAAGTTCATTTCATTTACACCTTTCTCTTGAATTTCCCGGGCATAGGTGATGAGTTCCCCCAGGTGGGCATACTGCAATTCCAGTAATCTGATCTGCTGGGTCAGGGCCTCCGATGGGTCAAACTGCTTGCTGTCCAAAATCTCGCGGATCGTTTTTAGTGGAAATTGCAGTTCCCGATAAAATAAGATCGTCTGCAAACGGCTTAAGGCTGCATCGTCATACAGCCGATAGCCCGCCTCGGTCACTTTCGTCGGTTTCAGCAGACCGATGGCGTCATAATGGTGTAGTGTGCGCACGCTGACACCTGTGAATTGACTGACTTCTTTTACGGTTTTCATCTCTCACACCTCCCGGATAAGGTGACTATACACTATGACGCTGCGTAAGAGTCAAGCACAAGTTTGAAAAAAGGACGGCCTTTTGACCGTCCTTTCGTTTATGCTCTGGGATGCGCCTTATTATAGACGTCTTTGAGACCTTTTTTGATGATATGGGTATACATCTGTGTGGAGGAAATGTCGGCATGACCCAGCATCTCCTGAATAGAGCGCAGATCTGCACCATTTTCCAGCAGATGCACCGCAAAGCTGTGGCGCAGCATATGGGGTGTAATATCCTTTTCAATGCCGGCTTTTGCCTGATAGTACTTGATGATCTTCCAAAAACCCTGACGGCTCATACGCTCGCCGTCCATATTGACAAAGAAAGCGGTCTCGTTCTCGTCTGCGATCAAACGGGGGCGGACACCATCCAGATAATCCTGCAGGGCACGTACAGCCGTTTGATAGAGCGGGATAATCCGCTCTTTGCCATGGCTTGTACACCGAATAAAGCCAAGGGTCAGGTTCACGTCCTCTAAGTTCAGCCCGATCAGTTCGGATACACGGATGCCGGTGGCATAGAGAAGCTCCAGCATGGCATGATCCCGGAAGCCTTTTTCGTCCACGCACTGGGGTTGCTCCAAAAACAGCTCCACTTCTTTATTGGTGAGGATCTCCGGATACTTGCGCTCTACCTTGACGGTGGCGATCGATTTGACAGGATTACCGGAAACCACGCCGTTATCCGCCAGATAGCCATAAAAGGACTTCAGCGATGCGGTGCATCGTGTGATCGTTGCGGGAGACTTTCCGGTATGCTCCAGATGGTGCAGATAGTCCTCAATAATCGCGTGGTCGGCCTCATTCAGCTGGACCTCGATCGTTGTGGTGAGCCAGCTGCGGAATTGACTGATGTCGCGCAGATAAGAACTGAGCGTATTCTGTGAGGCGTGCTTCTCATCCACCAGATAGTGGTGAAATGCTTCTATGTAATCCTCTTTCATACGCTCACTTCCTTTCCTTAAAATTAAGCTTGAAACGCTAAGACAAACAAACGCGGTACAATGGTGATCTCCAATATGGCACCCAGCAGTAACGCACTCATGCAGATACAAAATCTGCGCCAAACACCTGCAGAAGTTCGGCTTTCTTTCTCAATGGCTGTCTGCATCGCAGCACTGCCAAAATAAAGTGTACTTGGCAAAACGATCAGAGATCGCAAGGCAAACAGCGACAGGATCACCAGCGGACTCGCAGCGGCACAGCGAAAAAAAGAGGACACCGCAAACGCCAGATTGAACCCCTGCACCACAAACGACAGCGGGATCAGATAAATTCCTACAGTTGTAAAGCTGAGAAGAAAGATGCAAAGGATATAGCGAAAATAAACCGCAAACGTGCGTAAAAACGTCATTCCGTCAACAGATAGATCCTGCAGTTTTAAATAGGCGGAAAGATAGTCTTTCAGCTGCAGTATTGCCTGTGAGGATATCCGCCCCGCCGCAAGATGCCCCAGTAATAAGCCGAACGCACACAGGGCACTCAATATCGTTACACGGCGGAATTCCGGAGATTTCCCGATGCGAAGTTTGCCTTTTCTTTGCCGCTTCATGTCTTGTCCTCACCTCAAAACTATCGTATGAGTAAGAACAGGCAAATAGAATTCATTACAGCGGTAATTAATAATATATGTCAAATTCGTTGAATTCGCAAGGCTTTTTGTAAAATAGAAGCAATTTTGTTAATTATGCCAAAAAGTTATGTAAACATCATTATGTCAACCGCGTTTACTGCTGTGCAAATTGCCCGTCTTAGAGAGTTGGTATGCCGATATGTGGTAAATCCAGGGAAAATCCACACAACATCTTGCTATTTATCTCAAAAACCTTGCAGGTATAATTTTACATAATTCTTGTCAAGTTAAAATCCGTGCTTTTTTGATTTTCGTGATTTTCACCATGGATACTCATTATGTCACCGCATGTTTCCTTGCTTTGGCGGTCTTATTTCTCCTCTTTTGCGTTGTGTGCTTTCTCTCCTTTCGCGGCACAAGTAAGCTCGCCAGAACACCGCCCAGGAGCACAGCGACCATTGTGCGCAAAGCATACGCGTCAAACGCAGCGGTGCCCTCAGTAAGAAGTGTAAGGATCCATAGCAGCAGATAAAACAGCCCTGCCATAACAAGTGCACGGAGAAGGTGCTGCCCCTTCCCATTTGCTGTGATCAGGCAGCCGAGCAGCGCGGATATCCCGCAAATCACGGTCAGATAGGTTTGCTGAGACTGTGCATGCAGAACATCGCGGCAAAGAAAAACCGCGCCGAGTGCCAGTCCCAGCAGCAAAGCACATACGGCAATCCCTAACCCGATCCACGTGTTTTTCCCGATAATTTTTCCCATAAAAAACCCTCCCCCGAATACTCATTACAAGTATATTGGGGGAGGGCATTTCTTATGAGCGACCTGGAATTATTCTGCTTCCTTGTTCTCCTCAGCAGGAGATTCCGGAGCGGCAGGAGCGGCCTCGGCAGCTTTTTTCTTCTTGCCGAACATACCGGTATTCTGCTGCGCAGCAGCCTGCTGGTCCAGTGTACCAACCTGACCGATGGCATTCTTCAAAAACTCTACGCGAACGCGGTCCTCGCTGGTTTCGATGACAACGGTACGATCCGTGATGGCAACGACCTTGCCGTACACACCGCCGACGGTGGTGATCCAGTCACCCTTTTTCAGGGAATTGCGCATATTGTCGGCTTCCTTTTTCCGCTTGTTCTCAGGGCGGATCAGCAGGAAGTAGAAAATGGCGATCATAATAACGATCATCAGAATGGTGGAAGTACCGCCGCCCTGAGCGCCGGCGCCGCCGGCAGCGGCTGCATAAGCTGTAACGAATAAATTGAACATGTGAGATTACTCCTTTTTCACAATATGATGTTATTATACAGAATTCTTCCCACTTTGGCAAGAGAATTTCCGATTTTTATACATGTCGGCTCAATTTTTCGCTGTACGCGGTACGGAATTCATCGAATCGATCCTCGTCCAATGCATCCCGTATCTTCTGCGTCAGGTCATTATAGAAATACAGATTGTGCATCACCGCCAGGCGCATTCCCAGCATCTCCTCCGCTGTGAAGAGATGCCGGAGATAGGCACGGGTAAAGGTTTTGCACACCGGACAGTCACACTTGGGATCGATAGGTCTTTCGTCAAGCTTGTACTGAGCGTTTTTGATATTCATGGTACCGTCCCAGGTAAAGAGCTTGCCGTGGCGGGCATTCCGCGCCGGCATGACACAATCGAAAAAGTCCACGCCACGCGCAACGCCCTCGATGATATTGCTCGGTGTTCCCACGCCCATCAGATACCGCGGCTTGTTCTCCGGCATATAGGGCTCCACCGCGTCGATAATGTCATACATAGTCTGGGTGGGTTCCCCTACCGCCAATCCGCCGATTGCATAGCCATCGCAGTCGATCTTGGCGATCTCCTTCATGTGCCAGATCCGCAGATCCGGAAACGTCGCTCCCTGATTGATGCCGAAAAGCATCTGCTGCGGGTTCACCGTATCCGGCAGAGTGTTCAGTCGATCATGCTCTGCCTTGCAGCGCTCCAACCAGCGCAAGGTGCGTTCGCAGGACGCTTTGGCGTACTCGTACGTTGCAGGGTTCTCCACGCATTCGTCAAATGCCATGGCAATGTCGCTGCCCAGATTAGACTGGATCTGCATACTCTCCTCGGGTCCCATGAAGATGCGGTGGCCGTCCAGGTGGCTGGCAAAGGTAACGCCCTCCTCTTTGATCTTCCGCAGGCCTGACAGGGAGAACACCTGAAAGCCGCCGCTGTCGGTCAATATCGGTCCATCCCAGTGCATGAACTTGTGCAGACCGCCCATCTGCTTCACCACATCATCCCCGGGACGCAGATGCAGATGATAGGTGTTTGACAGCTCTATCTGCGTTTTTAGTTTCTCCTTCAGATCGATAGCGCTGACACCGCCCTTAATGGCGCCCTGAGTCCCCACGTTCATAAAGACGGGGGTCTGTACCACACCACCATGGGCGCATTGAAACTGTCCGCGGCGGGCTTTCCCCTGTTTTTTAATAACTTTGAACATCGCTTTTCTCCGTTAATCGTACAGTGGTCTTGTAAAAATGGCGTTGACGCAAAGCGTGATTACCAGCAGCATCAATGCTGCGCCGGCACAAATTGCCGCCAGGATCACAAGTGCTTCCGAATGGCGCTTGCGCTGCACAAAAAAGAGAACGATTGCGCAGACGGCAAGGATCGCTGCCGCAATATAGAGTTTTATCATTGATTCTCTCTCCTACTCCTGAATGAACATTGCATCGCCAAAGCTGAAAAATCGGTACTGCTTCCGTACAGCTTCTGCATAGGCGTCTAAAACATGTTCCCGTCCTGCCAACGCGGAAACCAACATGATAAGTGTGGACTCCGGCAGATGAAAATTGGTGACGAGGCAGTCCAGCACCTTAAACTTGTAGCCGGGATAGATGAAGATATTGGTCCATCCGGCGCTTGGCTTCATGGTACCATCCTCCTGTGCCCAGCTCTCAATGGTGCGGCAGGATGTGGTGCCGACACAGATGACCCGTCCGCCGTTTCGTTTGGTCTCATTGATAAGGTCAGCGGTTTCTTCCGGCACGGTGCAGTACTCGCTGTGCATATCATGATCTGTAATGTCTTCTTCCTTTACAGGTCGGAACGTACCAAGTCCCACGTGGAGTGTCACGTAACCGATCTTGATACCTTTATCCTGTATCTTCTGCAGGAGTTCCGGCGTAAAGTGCAGCCCTGCCGTGGGTGCTGCAGCGCTGCCTATCACTTTGGAATACACCGTTTGATAGCGTTCTCTGTCCTGTAATTCCTCTTTGATATAGGGCGGCAGGGGCATTTTCCCCAGTCGATCCAGAACCTCCAGAAAGATCCCCTCGTAGTCGAACTTCACCAGACGGTTGCCGTCCGGCAGGACCTCAGTCACCTCTGCCGTTAACTCGCCGCTGCCGAAGCTGAGCCTTGCACCCGTCCGCAAATGCTTGCCCGGACGGACGATACACTCCCACGTCTTGTCTCCCTTGTCGATCAGTAACAGCACCTCACAGGCACCGCCACCCGGCAAACGCTGCCCCAGCAGTCTGGCCGGCAGGACGCGGGAATCGTTCAATATCAGACAGTCGCCGGGGTGCAGATAGTCCGGCAGATCATAGAAATGCCGATGCTCCCACTCCCCTGTCGTCTTATTCAACACCAACAGGCGGGAGGCGTCCCGGCGCTCAATGGGCGTCTGGGCGATCAGCTCCTCCGGCAGGTCAAAATAGAAATCATGTGTTTTCATCCATACTCGCTCGTTTCTTTCAAACTGCAAAGTATTATAGTACATTTCCCACTCTTCTTCAAGCCTTTTCCATGAAAAGAGCGCCGCAGATGCGGCGCTCTTTTCATCCTTTTATCACACCAATACAGCTCTGTGGAACACTTTTTTGCCTTTTTTGATAATGATACCGTCACCGGTGAACTGCTCACAGCCGTAGGTGGTCTCGATGGCGCTGACCTTTTCGTCGCCCACGGTCACACCGCCCTGCTGTACCAGACGGCGTGCTTCGCCCTTGGATGCCGCCAGACCGCACTTGACAAGCAGGGTCAGTACGTCGATGCTGCCGCCGCCGAAATCGTCATTGGTAAGCTCGGTGGTGGGCATATTCTCGGCGTCACCGTTACCGGCAAACAGCGCCTTGGCGGCATCTTCTGCCTTCCTCGCTTCCTCCTCGCCGTGTACCAGCTTGGTCAGCTCATAGGCCAAAATCGCCTTGGCATCGTTGAGCTGTGCCCCCTCCCACTTGTCCATCTTGTCGATCTCCTCCAGCGGCAGGAAGGTCAGCATCCGGATGCACTTCAGCACGTCGGCATCGTCCACGTTGCGCCAGTACTGATAGAATTCAAAGGGACTGGTCTTGTTGGGATCCAGCCACACCGCACCGCTGGCGGTCTTACCCATCTTCTTGCCCTCGGAGTTCAGGAGCAGGGTGATGGTCATGGCGTGAGCGTCCTTCCCCAGCTTCCGTCGGATCAGCTCCGTGCCGCCCAGCATATTGCTCCACTGGTCGTTGCCGCCGAACTGCATATTGCAGCCATAGTGCTGGAACATATAGTAGAAGTCATAGGACTGCATGATCATGTAGTTGAACTCCAGGAAGCTCAAGCCCTTCTCCATGCGCTGCTTGTAGCACTCTGCTCGCAGCATATTGTTCACGGAGAAGCAGGCGCCCACTTCGCGCAGCACCTCGATATAGTTCAGCGGCTTGAGCCAGGCGGAGTTACGAAGCATCAGCGCCTTGTCTTCGGAGAAGTCGATGAACTTTTCCATCTGCTTTTTGAAGCACTCGGCGTTGTAGGCGATGGTCTCCTCGGTCAGCATCTGACGCATATCGGTACGGCCGGAGGGATCGCCGATCATGGTGGTGCCGTCGCCGATCAGCGCAATGGGCTTGTTGCCCGCCATCTGCAGCCGCTTCATCAGGCACAGCGCCATAAAGTGTCCCACATGCAGGCTGTCCGCGGTGCAGTCAAATCCAATGTAGAACACAGCCTTGCCGTTATTCACCATCTCGCGGATCTCATCCTCGTTTGTCACCTGGGCGATCAGGCCGCGTGCTACCAGTTCCTCATAAATTCCCATGTTGTTTTCATCCTTTCTAATCCTACATAGTATTGACAGCAGAGCGAAAAAAACGCCCTCTGCCAAATCGACAGAGGGCGACAAAATATCGCGGTACCACCTCTATTTGCCGCACTCTCACGAGGTACGGCCTCATCGGGTACAAGCATACCCTATCGCTGTAACGGGCGAACCCGACACGACCTACTGACCTTTCGGTGTTCAGAGGGCTGCTCCGGGAGGTAATTCACGCACTCGCCGCTCTCCTCCTTCCACCAACCGGAGGTTCTCTTTGCAGCGGTATGAGTACCCTACTCATTCCCATCATCACAGTAGATTTATGTACTTTTTATTGGCGTTATTATAGAGAAAAATGCAGAATTTGTCAAGTCAAAGTTTTCCGAAACGTCTCCGCTTCCTGTAAAAGCTCCTCCGCGCTTTGCAAAAGCGTATCGGTTACATGGCTTCCGCCGGTCAGCCGCGCCAGCTCATGTCGGCGCTGCTCCCGATCCAGCCGCTGCACGTTGGTAAAGGTACGCCCGTCCCGTTCTCCTTTTTCCACCGAGAAATGGGTATCCGCCATGGCCGCAAGCTGGGGCAGATGGGTCACACACAATACCTGCTTATGCCGGGAGATCTTTGCCATCTTCTCGGCGACTTTCTGGGCAGCTCTGCCGGATACACCGGTATCCACCTCATCGAACACCATCGTCCCCACCTGATCCTGCTCAGAGAGTACATTCTTCATGGCCAGCATGATACGCGCAAGTTCGCCGCCGGAGGCGATCTTGTTAATAGGCTTCAGCTCCTCACCCATGTTGGCAGACATAAGGAACCGTACATCATCCATGCCGCTTGCGTCCATGAGTTTCTCTTCAAACGCCGTTTCAAAGCGGATCTTGCCCATGTCCAGCTGCCGCAGCTCCTCCAGGATCTGGGCACTTAGATCAAGTGCCGAAGCACGTCTTGCATCTGACAGCGCCCTACCTGCCTCCTGTGCCGCTTTTTCCGCACGGGAAAGCTCCTTTTCCAGCCGCGCCAGCGTGTCGTCTGCATCCGCGATGGCGTCCAGCTCGGCGCGGCACCTGTCCAGATACGCCAGCATATCCTCCACCGTTGCGCCGTACTTCTTTTTCAGCCGGTAGAGCTGATCCAAACGGCTCTCCATCGCATCCAATTCAGCCGGTGAAAAGTCAAATGACTCCTTATTGTCCCGCACGGTATCGGCAATATCGTACAGCTCGCTGTACGCATCCGACAAGCGCTGATAGAGCGCCGCATAGTTCTCTTCCAGCGTACGAATACCCGCAAGGGCATCCTGTGCCTGTTTGATCTGGCTCAGCGCACCGCTTGACGTATCATCACCGTTGAGGAGATAGTCCGCCCCACTCAGCGCAGATACCAGTTTCTCCCCGTTGCGGAGCAGATTGCGGCGCACCGTGAGGGTCTCCTCCTCCCCGCTGCGCAGCTTGGCACGTTCCAGCTCTTCGATCTGGTATTTCAGCGTATCCATGCGCCGGGCCTTTTCCGCCTCATCCATCTGTAACGCATTGATTTTTCGTCGAATATCCGTAAGGGTATTATACTTTTCAGTATAGGAGGCGATTAACTTTTCCGTCTTTCCAAACCGATCCAGATACCATAGATGCTGTTCCTCGTCCAAAAGCTGCTGCCCGTCATGCTGCCCATGGATATTCAGCAGTCGATTGCCCAGCGTTTTCAGTACGGCAACGGTAACGGGTCTGCCGCCCACACGGCAAACGTTCCTGCCGTCAGGAAAGATCTCCCGCTGGAGCATCAGGTTACCGTCCTCGTCCGGTGCAAACCCCAGATCCTCGCACAAAGACGGATCGATCCCCGAAAACCATGCACTGACAAAGGCCTTTTCCGCCCCGGTGCGGATCAGATCCCGACTGGTGCGTTGTCCGAGAACGGCGCTCATGGCGTCGATCACAATGGATTTACCCGCACCGGTCTCACCCGTCAGGGCATTGAACCCCTTCTCAAAAATGATCTCCGTACTTTCAATAATGGCAATATTCTCAATGTGAAGCATTTCCAGCATGGTGGAAACCTCCTTTATTGCAGCTGCTTTCGCACTTCCGTACAGAAGTCCAGCGCCGATTCGGGATCACGCAGAACAAGGAAAACGGTATCGTCGCCGGCAATGGAACCCACGATCTGGTCGTATTCCATGCTGTCCAGCGCTGCCGCAGCGGCATTTGCCATACCGCTCATGGTCTTGATGACCACCATGTTCTGCGCATAGTCCACGTGAAGCACGCACTCCCGGAAGATCTTGCGCTGCCGCTCGGCAAAGTTCAGTCTGGCACGGTGGGTAGAGACTGCATAGCGATACGTTCCCTGCCCGGTAGGCTCCTTGATCAGGTGCAGCTGCTTGATATCCCGTGAAATGGTGGCCTGGGTGGATTGGATACCCCGGCGAGCCAGCTCTTCCAAGAGCTGTTCCTGGGTCTCAACGGAAATTTCGCCGATGATCTGCAGCAGCGTCTGCTGGCGGTCATTCTTCATTCCGCATCGCCTCCATTCCCATTTTACTGTCCAGAATTTCGCAGAAGCTCTTCTTGCTGAGCCGTACCAGTTGTGTGTCGAATTTTGCCTGTCGGATACGGACCACGTCACCGTTTCGCAGGCTGAACGCTCTGCCGCCGTCGGCAGAGAGATAGACAAATTTTCGGTTGGCATCTGCGGCCTCCACCGTAATCACATGCTCCGGTGAGAGCACGTAGGAGCTGTTGCGGGTGGAGTGGGCACAGATGGGTGCGATCAGCAGATTGCGGGCGGTAGGCTCGATGATGGGGCCGCCGGCTGCCATGGCGTAGCCTGTGGAGCCGGTAGGCGTGGAGATGACCACACCGTCACCGGTGATCTTGGTCAGCCGTCCCTCCTCCGTGGCAATATCCAACCGCACCACACGGGCGATAGACCCCTTGGAGATCACCGCATCATTCAAAGCGATGTTGCTGTAAACCGGACGTCCGCCCCGCAATATGGTCACGTCCAGCATCATACGGGACTCCACAGTAAAATTCCAGTCCTTCAAATCGTAGAGCCGCTCGATCTCATTGCCCTCCAGCTCCGACATAAAGCCCAGATTGCCCAGGTTAATGCCCAGAACAGGAACCTTATGCAATGCCACGGTGCGGGCAAGATGCAGGATCGTACCGTCGCCGCCGAAGGCGATCAGCAGATCTGCCGTTTTGATCTCCTGCTGCAGTTGGGACGTGGTCACGTCGGGCTGCTCCGCATAGCCGTCACGGTGAAACGGCAGACAAACTACTGTCTCGAAGCCGATATGCTCCAGGATCTCTTTGGCGTGTTTTGCAACAGACAGGTCGCCGTCACGATAGGGATTGGGGCATAAGATCACTTTTTTCATTCATTCCCACCTGCTTTCAGTTCCTCATGGGACTCTTTTACGATTGTCGCCAGGTCATAGGGGCCGTCCGGCTCCTCCGATTTGCGCAGATAACCCAGATATTCGATATTCCCCTCCGGCCCGCGGATAGGAGAATATGTAATACCAAGTATTGTAAAGTGGTTTTCCTTTGCGTATTGCAGGAAGTTTTCCAACACCTCCAGATGCACGGCAGGATCGCGCACGACCCCCTTCTTCCCCACCTTTTCCCGTCCTGCCTCAAACTGCGGCTTTATGAGGCACGCCACCTCACCGCCGTCTGCAAGCAGGGCATACAGGGCGGGGAAAATCAGCTTCAGTGAAATAAAGCTCACGTCAATGGAGACAAAATCCAGCGTATCCGGTATTTCCTCGTGGCTGAGATACCGGGCATTGGTCCGCTCCAGACAGACTACACGCCCATCATTGCGGAGCTTCCAGTCCAGCTGCCCGTACCCAACGTCCACAGAATAAACCTTTGCGGCGCCGTTTTGCAGCATACAGTCGGTAAAACCGCCGGTGGAGGCGCCGATATCGGCACAGATCTTCCCTGTCAGCATAATGGGCCAGGTCTGCATCGCCTTTTCCAGTTTCAGGCCGCCGCGGCTCACATAGCGGAGCGCTTTGCCGCGCACTTCAATCGAGGCATCGCTTGCCACATTTGTCCCGGGCTTGTCCACTTTTTGCCCCGCCACATACACAAGTCCCGCCATAATGGTGGCCTGTGCTTTTTGTCGGCTCTCCTGCAGCCCGCGTTCTACCAGGAGCACATCCAGCCTGGTCTTGTTACTCATCGATCATTTCCTCCATTGCTGCGGCAAGACTTTCCGCGTCAAGAGCAAAGGTGCGATACAGCTGTGCTACGCTGCCCTGGGGCGGTACGATGCCGCCCAGATTGCGCAGCTTCAGCTTTGCAGGGACCTTCCCGTACTCGGCGAGTATGGCAGCAATGCGTTGGCCGACACAGCCTGATGCAGCGCAGTCCTCTGCCACTAGCAGTCGATTTGTATTGCCCAGCGCCTGCTCCACACTCTCGGCACGCAGCGGTGTGATCTGGTTGAGCTTGATAATGCGCACTTCGATCCCCCGCTGATGCAGAAGCTCTGCACAGGCCAAAGCCTCGTTAATCATCACACCGTAGGTCACGATCGTTCCGTCATGCCCCTGCCGCAGCTCGGTAAGCATCTCATCACCGCAGCAGGCAGTATAGGCGCCCTCGCCGCCCCGGGGATAGCGGATCGCAACAGAGGTCCTGTCATCGCAGATCGCACGGCGCAGCATCTCCCGCAGCTCCGCAAAGCTCGACGGGCACAGTACCGTCATAGCGGGTACGGCAGAGAGATACTGCACGTCGAAAATGCCGTGGTGGGTCTCACCGTCCGCTCCCACCAGTCCGGCACGATCCACGCCGAATACCACGTGAGCGCCTGACAGGGACACATCATGGAGCAGTTGGTCGCAGGCACGCTGCAAAAAGCTGGAGTAGATGGCCACCACAGGCTTTAGCCCCTGCTTTGCCATGCCGGCCGCCATAGCCACCGCGTGTTCCTCCGCAATACCCACATCGGTAAATCGCCGGGGGAAACGCCGTGCAAAAGGTGTCAGACCCGTACCGTCCACCATGGCGGCTGTCACGGCACAGATAGCAGGATCCTTCTCGGCAAGTGCCGTCAGCTCCTGCCCGAAAACAGAGGAGAATGTCTCCCCTACCGGTTTTTTCAGCTCACCGTTCTGAGGGTCAAATGCGCCGATCCCGTGGAATTTACCCGGATTTTCCTCCGCAAAGCGGTATCCCATTCCCTTGATGGTACGGATGTGCAGCAATACGGGGTGTTTCTGTTCCCTGGCGTGCTTGAGAGCCTCAGTCAACCCCACAATATCGTGGCCGTTGATGGGTCCCATATAGGTAAATCCCATGTCCTCAAACATAGAGGAGCCGGGTAAGATCGACCTTTTCAATGTGGTTTTGATATCATGGCTGACGCTGTAAAATTTTCGTCCGATGGTAGTGGTGTCAAGCGCCTCACGGTACTGCTTTTTGAATTCATAGTAGCCGGGTCGGTTGCGCAGATTTTGGAGATAGCGGGATACCGCCCCCACGTTGGGATCGATGGACATCCCGTTGTCGTTGAGAATGACGATAAGCGGTTCCCCGCTGGCGCCGGCGTTATTCAGTCCCTCAAAGCTCAATCCGCCGGTCATCGCACCGTCACCGATGAGCGCGAGGACGGAATAGTCCTCTCCCAGCAGGGTACGGGCCTTCGCCATACCCAGCGCCACGGAAACAGAGTTGGAGGCATGCCCCGCGATAAAGGCATCATGTACACTCTCGTAGGGTTTCGGAAAGCCGGAGAGTCCCCCGAACTGCCGCAGCGTATCGAAAAGCGCTTTGCGTCCGGTCAGCGCCTTGTGGACGTAGCACTGGTGTCCCACGTCAAATACCAGACGGTCGCGTGAGGTGTCAAAAACCCGGTGGATCGCCACCGTCAGCTCCACCACGCCCAGATTGGACGCCAGGTGTCCGCCGGTCTTGGAGACCTCGTCCACCAAAAATGTACGCAGTTCGTTGCAAAGCTGCTGCGCTTCCATATCGTTCAGTTGTTTCACGTCAGTTGGCGTGTTGATGCGTTCTAAAATCATAACAATCCTCGATCAGCCAAAGAGATGCAGGGTACGCATGATGCGGGCCACCCGATAGACGACCTTGGTGCTCTGCTCAATGGCGACTTTCTTGAAAAGTGCCTTGCCGCCGATAGTCAGTCCGGAGATGATGGCGGTCACACCGATAGAAATGATAATGTTGGCGGCGGAAAGATCCTGCTGCAGCCGTGTCACGATCACCGCGGCGGTAGAGCCGCTGACGATCCCGCAGATATCACCCACCACGTCGTTGCAAACGGAGCTGACCCGATCGGCAGCGTTCAAAAGATGGATCGCTTCCCTGCCGCCCTTTTCCTTATGCGCCGCCATGGAGTGAAATGGCCGCGGATCGGCGGCGGTCACCGCCACGCCGATCATGTCGAACACAATGCCCAGCGCGATAAACACTACCAGCACCACCAACGCCACAAGAAGACCCGCACCGGACAGAACACTGGTGGAAGCCAGACTCAGTACAGCCGATAGTGCCACCGCCAGTAAAAACACTCGCAGCGGCCAATGCTTTCCGTTATTTTTCTTCTCTTTTTCTTTCAAAACGATTCCTCACTCGTGATAGTTTGCAAAGGCTGAACAGGGCGGCATCAAGAGTAAATCTTACGGCTTAGGTACGGGTTGGTTTTCCCCACAGCACACCTCTCGTCGCCGATGGAGGCGGTTTCCCTTTCGGTACTGTGCCGCGTGGTTACCCCTTCGCGGTACCCGACTGCCACTTAGTCCGCACTGCAATCCTCCCGATGCCCCACAAAGGGACAGCCTAGGTGATTTCCACTACAGTCACGCCGTTTCTTATCCTCTTTTGCAGACAGGGTTTCAAGGGAATAGCGCTAACTCTCCGGCCAGAGAGGAAAGCGCATCATCTCCCCTATCCACCCTGTCCACGCAAGGCCGGCTACTCTGCACACAGCGCTTAGGCAGAAAACCGCTCACGCACCGCATTGCAGGTTTATAGCATCTGCTTCGTACATAGGTCGCTTGAACCACCGTGGGAGTACGCCCATGCACAACAGCAGGTCTCCACGGCTGCAGGGTCGGGTCCTCCATGCCATTGGAGGGCGCCCTACAACCGCAGGCGTGCAAAGCACGCCTCCCATCCAGCACCCACCCCAAACTGGGCGTAAGAAGCAGGCACCAGAGGTTTCACAGTTGTGCCCTTTAAGGGATTTTTAGGCCCCTCTTAGGAAACGGCAGATCTGACTAGGATACTGCGCCGCTGTTCAGTAATTTATTATGATACCACACTCATTAAATTTTTACAACTAAAATATGCAGAATATA
Organism: Vescimonas sp.; assembly: GCA_045639965.1. GTDB lineage: Bacteria > Bacillota > Clostridia > Oscillospirales > Oscillospiraceae > Vescimonas. The sequence goes on from JAZUEB010000025.1 coordinate 40,453, forward strand.
CGGTATATGCAAAAAAAGAACTGCCACCGGCAGTTCTTTTTTCCGTTATTGGTTTCTTCCCACCATTCGGTCTGCCAGCTCCCACAGGAAGTCGTGATCCGGCCAGTCGACGATGGCAGCTTTGGCACGAGCCGTGCAGTCCTCTACCGCTTGTGTGCAGCCGCTGAGCCCTTTTACGTCCACAAAGGTCACCTTGCCCACCTCTTTGTCTGAGCCGATGGGTTTGCCGAATACCGCTTCATCGCCTACCACGTCCAGCATATCGTCCCGGATCTGAAACGCCAGTCCCAGATTGGAAGCGTATGTAATCGCCTGTTTTCTTCTGCTATCACTCATCTCCGCTGCCACGCAGCCCAGCTCCGCCGCGCCGGCGATCATCGCACCGGTTTTCAGCCTCTCCATGGCAGTCAGGCTCTCCTCGTCGGTAATGGGATACAGGGTGTCCAGCACCTGCCCCGCCACCATACCGTCTGCGCCGCAGGCACGGCTCAGCACCTCCATGGCGTCCAAACGGTTTTCCGCCGAAAGTCCCGGCGCGGCAGCGATCAGGCGGAACGCCTCCGGCTGCAGCGCATCTCCCGCCAGTACCGCCAGAGTCTCCCCGTACTTCTTATGGGTGGTTGGCTTGCCCCGGCGGAGATCGTCATCGTCCATGCAGGGCAGGTCGTCGTGGATCAGCGAATAGTTATGTACCAATTCCAGGGCGCAGGCATAGGGCAGCGCCAGATGCCAGTCGATGCCGCCAAGCCGTGCAAATTCCAACGCCAGCACGGGCCTGATCCGCTTCCCACCGCCTAAAAAGCTGTATCGCATCGCTTCATATAGCATCCCATAGGACTTGTCCGCAGTAAATAAGCCGTCCAAATACGCCTCGATTGCCTGCTGATAGATTTTATATCGCTCTTCGTAACCCATACCTTACTCCTCAATGACAAACGGTGTCTCTACCGGCGCACCGTCAGCACCTTTCATCAGCTTTACCACCTGCTGCTCCGCCTTGTCCAGCTCCCTGCGGCAGGTGTCCACCAGTTTTGTTCCCTCTTCAAACAGCTTCAGGCTGTCGCCAAGCTGTGCGTCTCCCTTTTCCAGCAGCGTCACGATCTCCTCCAGACGTGCCATATTCTCCTCAAATGTCTTTGCCATGGATCTCTCCTCCTTCTACCGTACAATCCAAGCTGCCCTCGCAGAGCTGTACGCGGATCTTTTCTCCCGTCTCCACCTGTGCCGCAGATTTCAGCACCGTACCGTCGCTGCTCTGTGCCATGGCATAGCCGCGGCCCAGCACTTTCAGCGGGCTCAGGGCATCTAAACCGGCGGTGAGCTGTACAAATTTACGGCGGTGCTGTTCCAGCGTGTCCTTTGCCGCGGAAGAAACCCGCTGCTGCACGTAATCCAGCAGAAGACGCTTGTCCTGCACAAAGGCCAGCGGATCGGTCAGCACCCGTTTTTGTGATACCGCTGCAAGCCGCTGCTTTTCCAGCGTCAGCCGTTTTCCCGTACTCTGTACCAGACGGGTCTGTGTCTGAGATAGGCTCCTCAGCAGTTCGACCATATCCGGCACGGCGATCTCCGCCGCATTGGATGGTGTAGACGCTCTTCTGTCTGCCACGAAATCGGCGATGGTCACGTCCGGCTCATGTCCCACCGCAGAAATAACGGGGATCTCCGAGCTGTAGATGGCACGAGCCACCCGCTCATCGTTGAATGCCCACAAGTCCTCGATGGAGCCGCCGCCTCTGCCGGCGATCAGCACATCCGCCAGTTGATAGCGGTTGGCATACCGAATGGCGCCCACGATCTCCGGCGGTGCCTCTGCTCCCTGTACCCGTACCGGCAGCAGCAGCACCTTGGCGATGGGATAGCGCCGCCGCAGGATCCGGATCATATCGTGTACCGCCGCTCCGGCAGAGGATGTCACGATGGCAATACGACGGGGATATTTCGGCAGGGGTTTCTTGTGGCTCTCATCAAAGAGTCCCTCTGCAAAGAGCTTCTCTTTCAGCTGTTCAAAGGCCACATAGAGATCGCCGATGCCGTCGGCTGACAGTGCCGTGCAGTAGAGCTGGTAAACACCGTCCCGTGGAAAAACGCTGATGCGTCCGGCGGCGATGACCTTCATGCCGTTTTCGGGGCGGAATTTCAGGTGCAGCGCACTACCCTTGAACATCACGCAGCGGATGGCGCTCTCGCCGTCCTTCAAGGTGAAGTAATGATGACCGGAGGGGTAAATCTTATAGTTGCTCAACTCACCGCGGATCCAGATCTCGTTCAGCGCCGGTACGCTGTCCACGATCTGCTTGATGTAGTTGTTGACCTCGCTGACGGAATAAACGGGTCGGTCTGCCATCTCCTCACCTCCTTCGCATGGAGAAAAAGGCAGAGCCAAGGCTCTGCCTTTTTTTGTTTTATTCTTTGATTTCCTCCCGGACAAAGCTGCCCAGAATACCGTTGATAAACTTGGCAGTCTCTTCGTCCTCATAGTTCTTGGCGATCTCCACCGCCTCGTTGACTGCGGCGCCGTTTGGCACATCGGGCATATACATGATCTCATACATAGCCACCCGCATGACAGCGGAAGCCACCAGCGAAATGCGTTCAAATCGCCAGCCTTTGGCATACTTTTCGATGTAGGTGTCAAGCTCGGCGGCGTGCTCCGCCACGCCGGTCACCAGACGGCGGATATAGGCGTCCTGCTTTTCGTTGGGCAGCTCCGCATAGAGCTCACATTCCGGTGCCAGATCGGAAAAGTTTTCCCCGCTCAGACGGGCACTCAGGAACTCCGCGATCGGAAGCTCTGTAAAGCTCAGTTCGTAGGCCAGATGGGTGGCGATCTCTCGGGCTGTATTGCGTGTCATAGTCGTCTCGCTCTTTTCTTTAGTTAAGGCTGATGCCGCCTACATGAATGTTCACGGCGGAGATCTTGAAGCCGGTCATGCCCTCCAGCGCCGTATAGACCACCTGCTGGACTTTCTTTGCCACGTCGCCGATACTGCTGCCATAGCGCACGATGATATAGAGATTTACCGTCAGCTCTCCGTCAGCAGTCTCCACGCGAACGCCTCTTGCGGTCAGCTTCTTCCCGCCCATAATGTCGGACATATTGGCGTTCATAAAGCCGCTGACGCCCTCCGTCTCCTTGGCGGCATTGATGGCAATAGAGGCCACCACATCCTCGGAGATCTGAATGGATCCCATTTCCTCCTGGCGGGTCATGTAATCCTTGTTTTCAGCCATAACTGCACATTCTCCTTGCAATTTCTGATATGTG
>JAZUEB010000026.1:0-27473 GCA_045639965.1 Vescimonas sp.
GAATGCCCTGTTCGTGCCCAACGACACCTATATAGGACAAAAAGAGGATCGGGTGGCCATTATCACCGGTCCCAACATGGCGGGTAAATCCACCTATATGCGGCAGGTGGCGCTGATCGTGCTGATGGCGCAGGTGGGGTCTTTCGTTCCCGCCCGTGCCGCCCATCTTGGCGTGGTGGACCGTATCTTTACCCGCATCGGCGCCAGTGATGACCTCAGCGCAGGGCAGTCCACTTTTATGGTGGAGATGACCGAGGTCAGCGATATTCTGCACAGCGCCACCGCGGACAGTCTGCTGATTCTGGACGAGATCGGGCGCGGGACAAGCACCTTTGACGGGATGTCCATCGCCCGGGCGGTGCTGGAATACTGCGCAGACCCGAAGAAGCTGGGGGCAAAGACCCTGTTTGCCACCCACTATCACGAATTGACCGCCCTGGAGGACACCCTCCCCGGCGTGAAGAACTACAATATCGCCGTGAAAACTCGCGGTGAGGACATTATCTTCCTGCGGAAGATCATCGCCGGCGGTGCGGACCGCAGCTACGGCATCGAGGTGGCGAAGCTGGCGGGACTGCCGAAAGAGGTGGTGACCCATGCCCGAACCATTCTGGGAGAATTGGAGACGGAGGCGGGCAGACCCCGCACCGTGGCGGCGGAGGACGATCAGGTATCGCTGGAGGCCATTGCAGAAGCCGAGGTCATCGACAAGCTGCGCAGGGCACAAGTGGACACCTTGAGCCCGCTGGAGGCGCTGAATCTGCTGTACGAGGTCAAGAAAAAACTGGGATAATATTTGCAGGAGTCCTGCGGGCGGACAGAGTCGTCCGCCCCTACACCCTCTTTTGTAGGGGCGATCCTGTGTGGTCGCCCGTCAACAGGGATATTCCAATGCGGGAGACCACATAGGGTCTCCCCTACGATATACCAAGAGAACGGGAGGAAAAACCATGCCCGAAATCAGACAACTGGACAAGCACGTATCGGAGCTGATCGCCGCCGGTGAGGTGGTGGAGCGCCCCGCCAGCGTGGCCAAGGAATTATTGGAAAATGCCATTGACGCCGGGGCATCCGCCATCGTAGTCGAGGTGGAAAACGGCGGATTGACCTATCTGCGCATCACGGACAACGGCTGCGGTATCGCACCGGTGCAGATGCCTGTGGCGTTTTTGCGCCATGCGACGAGCAAGCTGCGCTGTGCCGAGGACTTGGGCGCGATCGGGACGCTGGGTTTCCGCGGAGAAGCGCTGGCGGCGATTTCGGCGGTGAGCCATGTGGACATTTTTTCCCGGGAGAAGGGCGCCAACGAGGGCGCGATGCTCCATCTGGACGGCGGCGTACCCGGTGAGGTGATCCCCACCGGCTGCCCCGAGGGTACCACCATCTGTGTCCGGGACCTGTTTTACAACACCCCCGCACGGATGAAGTTCATGAAAAAGGACAGCGCCGAGGCCACCGCCGTGGCGGGGATCGTCGCCCATCTGGCGCTGAGCCACCCCGATATTTCGTTCAAGCTGCTCCGGGACGGACAGGAAGCGCTCCACACCCCCGGCGACGGCAAGTTACTCAGTGCGATCTACGCCGCTATGGGGCGGGACTTTGCCATGTCGCTGCTGCCCATCTCCGGCTGCGGCGGTGAGGTAAGAGCCGAAGGTTTCGTCACCAAGCCCCTCACCGGTCACGGCAGCCGGGCAAAGCAGGTGTTTTTCGTCAACGGACGCTTCGTTAAGTCCCAGCTGCTGACCGCGGCGCTGGAAGAGGCGTACCGAAATCGGCTGATGAAGGGGAAGTTCCCCGGCTGTGTGCTGCACGTCACGCTGCCCGCCAATCAGATGGACGTGAACGTGCATCCCGCCAAAACGGTGGTGAAATTCGTATCTGACAAGGCGGTGTTCGATGCGGTGTACTATACCGTATCAGATGCGCTGGACAAAGAGAACAGACCTGCCCCCAGGAAAGAGGAAAAGCCGTTCTACCAGACCATGACGGCGCAGGAATATAAGACAAAAGCACCTGTGGAGCAGCCGAAGAAGCCCGTGGGCAGCTTTACGGTAAAAACGGTGGTACCCAGCGCACAGCCGATCCATGTCCGCGACGTAGCGCCTGAGCCGAAAAAGCTCTTTACCGCTCCCACGCCGGACGTGAAAAAGAGCTACATTATTACCCCGCCGGAGGCGGCAGAGGAAAAACCGGTGCAGGTGGAGATTCCCGTCCCCGTGCAGGAGACCATCGAGCCGAAGCAGGAGGCGCCCTGGCGGATCGCCGGGGAGGTGCTGAAAACCTACATCATCTGCGAGGATGAAAACGAGACCGTGTGGCTCATCGATAAGCACGCCGCCCACGAGCGCATCCGTTTCGACAAGCTGAAAGCGAACCGTGAGCCGCTGATGGCACAGATCCTTTTGACCCCGGTGGCGGTGGACTTAAACGCCGACGAGTACGATGCGGTACTGGGCAATCTGCCGCTTTTACGGGAATTTGCCTTTGCCTGCGAGGACTTCGGCGGCGGCACCGTGCTGGTGCGCCAAGTGCCGGCGGACATTCGGGCGGAGGATACGGCGGCGACGCTGGAGGAGCTGGCGCACAAGCTGGTGCTGGGCCGTGCCGATCCGGAGAGTGCCAGAGATGAGTTGCTGCACACTATGGCGTGCAAGAGTGCTATTAAGGCGGGCATGGTAAGTGATAAAGCGGAGCTTGCCGCACTGGTGGAAAAGGTACAGTCGGGCGAGATACAGTACTGCCCGCACGGCAGACCCGTCAAGTATAAACTGACCAAGTATGAGATCGAAAAGATGTTCAAACGAGCATAAGGAGTAAGATATGCCGCGTGTGTTATGCGTCGTTGGCCCAACGGCCACGGGAAAAACAAAAATGGGCGTGGCATTGGCTCAGCGCTTCCATGGCGAGGTGGTATCCGTGGACTCCATGCAAATCTACCGCGGTATGCCTATCGGCACGGCGGCCCCTGCCGCCGAGGAGATGGACGGCGTTCCCCACCACATGATCGGTGTGGCAGACCCCAAAGAGAGTTGGTCGGTGGCCAGATATGTGGCGCAGGCGGACGCTTGTGTGCAGGACATCCTATGCCGCGGCAAGCTGCCCGTTCTGGTGGGCGGTACGGGACTGTGGCTGGACGCTCTTGTGCAGGGCGGCGACTTTGCCCCCGGAGCACAGGGAGAGAAGACCCGCCTTGCGCTGCAACAACGCCTGAAAACCGAGGGTGCAGAAGTCCTTTTGGAGGAGCTGCGCCGGATCGACCCCGATGCCGCCGCCAAGCTGCACATGAAAGACGAAAAGCGTATCCTGCGGGCTCTGGAGGTCTATGCGGAAACCGGCGAGACCATTACCGCCCACAATGCAAAGACCCGGGAAAAGCCGCCCAAATACGATGCCCTTTATATCGGCCTGGACTTTGCCGATCGGCAGGATCTGCGTGACCGTATCGACCGCCGGGTGGATGCCATGGTGCAGCAGGGTCTGCTGCAGGAGGTGCGCGACCTGCTGGCGGCAGGGCTGCCCCGTGATGCCACGGCGCTGCAGGCCATCGGCTACAGGCAGTTTTTGGGTGTGAATGAGGGGAAGATCACCGAACAGCAAGCGGTGGAGGAGGTCAAGCTCCGCTCCCGCCAGTACGCCAAACGCCAGCTCACCTGGCTCAGGCGCAATTCGGCCATTCATTGGATATATTGGAAAAAAGAGCCGGATTTTTCCGCCGGACTACAAAATGCGACAGAATATCTCACCGCCTGTGGATTACGATAGCCACGGCGGGTGCACAGCATCCGCACAAAGAGAAAAGGAGCAGATGCTATGCAAAAGAACAATTTACAGGACATTTTTCTGACCCGTGCCCGCAAGGAGAACATCCCGGTGACCCTGTTCCTGGTCAACGGATTTCAGCTCCGCGGGACGATCAGCGGCTTTGACTGCTTTGTCGTCGTGCTGGACTCAGAGGGCAAGCAGCAGGTCATCTACAAGCACGCCATTTCTACCATCGTGCCCCTGCGGAGTATTTCCCTGATGGAGGAGGCACCGACCTAAAGAGGAAACCCTATGAAAGCTTCTACGCCTATTTTCAAAATACTGTCCGTTGTGATCCTGGTGGCGGTGGTGCTGTACTTTGGCGTACAGCTTCGCAGCTACCTCTCCGATCCGCTGACGACTACGCCGGTCTATTCTGCCACAGCAGAGGACACCATTGCCGCCAATGGCTATCTGATCCGCGAAGAGGAGACCTTTTCTTCGCCGTCGGCGATCCTCAGCCATGAACAGACCGAGGGCGCCAAGGTGGGCCTTGGGCAAACCATCGCCGTGGCGTATAGCAACAGCGCTTCGCTGGACACGGTGGCACAGATCGAATTACTGGAGCTACAGTTGCAGCAGCTGCAATTCGCAATGGAATCCTATTTGGATTCCGATGCAGCTCTGAAACTGGACGGAACGATCCATGAAGAATTGCTGACGGTTCGCCGCAGCGTGTCCGACGGGGATTACACCAACGTGGACGAGTTGTCAGAATTGAAAGCAGGTGTGATGAAGCGGGACTATTCCTATTCGGATAAGGAGAGCATCGAGGCGGATATTGCCCAGACGCAGCGGCAGATCGAGGCAAATAAGGCAGCGCTTTCCGCCGTGGAGAATATCTGTGCGCCCCGGTCCGGCACCTATTCTGCGGTATGTGACGGCTACGAGACCGTGCTGACGCCGGATATGCTCCCTGAGCTGACGGCGGAAAAGCTGGAGGCGGTGAAGCCCGCCGAGAGTGATGCCAATGTGGGCAAGCTGATCTACGGTGACCGCTGGTACTATGCCACCGCCATCAGCGAAGAAGATGCTGCACTTCTTGCCAAACGTACTCAGATCAATCTGCGTTTTGCCAAAGGGGTGCAATTTGATCTTACAATGAATATCGGAAGGATCGATGAAGCGGAAAACGGCAAGTGTCTGCTGGTACTGTACAGCGACAAATATTTGTCCCGGACCACCACGCTGCGCCATCAGGCGGCGGAGCTGATCCTGCGCAGCTATGAGGGACTGCGCCTGCCGTCCAATGCGCTGCGTGTGAATGAAGAGGGAATCTCCGGCGTCTATTGCGTGGTGGGCGTGACCGCCCGCTTCAAACCGGTGGAGGTCGTTTATCAAGGCGATGGTTACGTGCTGGTCAAAGCTGCCGCCGGGACAGAGGGCATCACCGTGCTGCGTGTCGGCGATGAAGCCATTGCCACCAGCGGGGAATTGTACGACGGAAAAGTTGTGGGATAAAGAGAGAAAGGAAGCAATACCTATGTCCATTTCTGAAAACATTGCCGCGATTCGCGCAAAAATCGATGCAGCTGCCCGGGAAAGCGGCCGCAGCGGTGCCGATATTATTCTGGTGGGTGCCAGCAAGATGAATGACGGGGCGGCCTGCCGGGAAGCCATCCGCGCCGGAATCGACGTGCTGGGCGAAAACCGTGTGCAGGAGATGACGGAAAAGCTCGCTCAAAATGCCTATGACGGTGCGTCGCTGCATTTTATCGGCCACCTGCAGCGCAATAAAGTGAAACAGGTGGTGGGCAAGGCAGCACTGATCCAGTCGGTAGGCTCTTTGGAACTGCTGGATGAGATCGAAAAGCAGGCGGCAAAGCTGGACATGGTGCAGGACGTTTTGTTGGAGGTCAATATCGGCGGCGGGGCTGCCAAGTCCGGATTTGCTCCGGAGCTGCTGCCCCAGGCTGCCGCCCATGCCGCCGCGCAGTCCCACGTCAATGTGCGGGGACTGATGACCATACCACCCGTTGCGGTAGAAAACCATGGAAGTATACCATATTTTGAAAAAATGCGGCGTCTTTTTATTGACATCAATGAAAAAATGTATGATAATAAATTAGAGTATCTTTCTATGGGCATGTCCGGCGATTTTGAAGATGCGATCCGCTGCGGCAGCAACATGGTGCGTGTAGGTACGGCGATTTTCGGCGTACGCAACTATAACATATAAAACTTGGGAGGCTTTCTTATGGGTTTCATGGACGAGATCAAAAAGATCATTCACCCTTATGACGATGAGGATTACGATTACGAAGAGGATTTGGAAGAGGAAGAAAAGGCAAAACCTGCCATGTTTGACGACCGCAAGGAGGAGCGCAAGGTAACGGAGGATCGCCACAACAAGGTGGTGAACATCCACGCCACCGCCGCCTTGAAGGTTGTGCTGGTCAAACCGGAGCGTTTTGAAAATGCCAGCGAGATCGCCGACCATCTGCGGGAAAAGCGCACGGTGGTGTTGAATCTGGAGTCCACCAACAAGGACGTGGCACGTCGCCTGATCGACTTCCTCTCCGGTGTTGCCTACGCCGGTGAGGGCAAGATCAAGAAGGTTGCCGCCAACACCTATATTATTACGCCGTACAGTGTGGATATCATGGGCGATCTGATCGATGAGCTGGAGAACAGCGGCCTCTATCTGTAAGAATTTCAATTCGGAGGGATAAGTTATGTTTACACCGCAGGAAGTTTCCGAGAAAACCTTTCCCAAGTCTGCCCGATTCAGCGAAGGATATCAGATGACGTCCGTCGATGAGTTTCTGGACAGCCTGACCGAGGACTATACCGCTCTGTTCAAGGACAATATCGCGCTGAAAGCCAAGCTGAAGGTCCTGGCGGAAAAAATCGAGGAGTATCGCAGCACAGAGGACTCCATGCGTGCCACTTTGGTTGCGGCGCAGAAGATGGCTGCCAAGCTGGTGCAGGAAGCCCAGATAGAGAAGGACAATATAGTAGACGAAGCACGCCGCAATGCCGCCGCGGAGATTGCTCAGCTGGATGCACAGACCGAGCAGGCTCGCCGCAGGTTGGCGCTGGCGCAGCAGAATCTGGCGGAGTTTGTGAACCGCTCCAACGAGCTGATGACAAAGCACCGGGAATTTCTGACCAGCCTGCCCGAGATGGACCCGGTACAGCCGCAGGAGGCGAAGATAGCGGATACCGTCAGCGACATCGGTATCGAGATCCGGAAGGCATTTGCGGAAGAAGGACCCGCATCGGCGGAAGAGAACGCACCGCAAGAACCGGAAGCGAAGGAAAAGGCAGAAGAGTCTGTTATGGGAAGTGCCATTCCCAGCGACTTTACCCTGAGTCTGGACGAGCTGAAGTTCGGCAGAAACTATTCCGGCAGCAGCGAGGAATAAAATCAAAAAAACAGCGGCTCATCCTGAGCCGCTGTTTTTCCCGAAGGAGGATAGCACCATGGCAGACAGACCCATTATTGCACTGCTGTACGATTTCGACAAGACCCTGTGTACCACGGACATGGAGGACTACACCTTTATTCCCTCCCTGGGCATGACCCCGCAGGAGTTCTGGGGCATCGCCAACCGCTTCGGGCAGGAAAACCAGATGGACGCACTGCTGGCGTATATGTACACCATGATCGACCAGTGCAAAAAGCGGGGCATCCGCTTGGATCGGAACTATCTGGTACGCTGCGGTGAAGCCATGGAGCTGTTCCCCGGTGTGAGGGACTGGTTTTCCCGCATCAATGCCTTTGGCGACAGCCTGGGTGTGGAGGTAGAGCACTATGTACTGTCCTCCGGTCTGAAGGAGATCATCGAGGGCAGCGGCATCAGCCACGAGTTTCGCGAGATCTACGCCTGTGAGTTTTTCTATAACGAGGAAGGCCTGGCGACGTGGCCGAAGTTGGACGTCAACTTTACCAATAAGACCCAGTTTGTTTACCGCATCAACAAGGGTGTGCTGGACGTGGCGGAGGATCGGCAGCTGAACGATTCCATGCCCGACGACAGCAAGCGGGTGCCGTTTACCAACATGATCTATGTGGGTGACGGGTTGTCCGATGTGCCGTGTATGAAGATGATGCAGGCATACGGCGGGCAGGCCATCGCAGTCTACCAGGAGGCGAACCGTGCCGGGGTGGAGGAGCTGCTGCGCCGGGGGCGGGTGGACTTTATCTTCCCCGCTGATTACAGCGCCGACACGGCACTGGAGGAAACAGTACGCAATATTATCCGCAAGATGGCGATCACCGATGCCATGAATGCAGAACGGGGCGCGCAGATGCGCTCCATTGGTCAGAACGATCTGCCCTACCAGGAAAGCATGTTTTAAGCGCAAAAAAATAAGACCTGACGAGCGTCAGGTCTTATTTTTATTTATCCTTATTTTTTTTCAGCAGCAGGATGATTACGCCGATCATTACGATCACCGCTACGACCATCAGCACGATCCAGGTGCCGATGCCGTTGTCGCCGGTTAGCGGACTGGCATAGGCAACGGTGGTGAACAGCAACGTAAATATCAGGCAAAATACAGCCGATAAAATGTGTTTCATAAAATCCCCCACAATATCTTTTTCTGTTGCCATTATAGCACATGGTGACAAAAAAGCAAGTCCCTTACAAATAGTTCAGCGGGTTGAGGAAGGTGCCATTGAGCTTAATGCGGAAGTCACAGTGGCTGCCGCTGCTGACGCCGGTAGAACCCATCTTGGCGATCTGCTGCCCCTTGTAAACGTGGTCGCCCACGGAGACTTTCAGCGAGCTGTTGTGTCCGTAATAGGTCTGGTAGCCATTGCCGTGGTCAATGATGACCAGATAACCGTAACCGCCCTGCCAGCCGGAGTGGATCACCGTGCCGCCATCGGAGGCGTAGATAGGTGTGCCATAGCCGTTGGCGATATCGATCCCCTCGTGATAGGTGCTTGCACCGCGGATACCGGTGTTGCGGTAGCCGAAGCGGGAAGTGATAACACCGTTGCAGGGCCAGCCGAAGCTGCCGGTGGGGAACCAGGAGGGACGTTCCTTGGTGCCGCGCTGCTGGAGCTCCGTGACGGGAGAGGTCAGCGTTACGCTGGAGACCACCTCGCGGTTGGTCTCCTCGCCGTTGACATAGGAGACATTGGCGCAGATATCCGCCTTGCCGAACTGCCCCTTGGAAATGACCTTATACTCGCCCTGATACATGGCGTCGTTATCCTCGTACTCCACGCCGTAGGGCATATCCTGCAAATAGTTCTGCCGCTCCACGTTCACCACGGTCAGATAGGGAACCGCGTTGGAGATCGTCAGCACATCGCCCACGTGCAGAATCGACCAGTCGTAGCCGGGGTTGGTTTTCTTCAGATCCTCAAGCGTCATGCCGAATTTCTCGGCAACGGTGCTGGGCGCATCGCCTTTTACCACGGTATAGCTGACCTCGCCGCTCTTGGTCTCGTTCAGGATCTCGGCAATATAGCCAAGGTTCATCACATAGGAGGTACTGATGTACTCCTCACGAATTTCCACGTTTTCCACGAAGTAACACTCTACCGTGTTGGTGGTAATATAGCCGATCTTCAGTTGCTCCAGCAGTTCCTCCAGCGCACCGTCATAGGTGGTGGCGACCACGGGTTCCCCGTCGATATACAGCACGTTTGCGTACTGCACCAGACCCAGCTGATTCGTTAACTGCTGTTCCAGCTCCTGCCGGGTCTCCATGGTACGCCTGGGCACGATCTCGGTTTCCAGATCCAGAGAGGAGGTGTCTACCGTATAGCTCAGATCCTTCAGTGTGTCGCGGGTAATGCTCTCTATATCGGACAGCGCTGTGGTGACGGTATGCCGGCCGGACACGGTACCCAGGCGGTAACCGTCATAGTTTACGTGGACGCCGACGGTAAAGACCGACAGCAGCGCGCAAATTGCCGCCACGACCAGAGCGCCGCTCAAAAAGACGGCGGGATGCAGGCGAATGCGCTCAAAGATGGCACGGGTGGAGGAACGCAGATGGATCCGGCGTTTGCGTCGAAAATGAATTTTTTCCCGCAGCTGTCCTGCCAGATGAGGCGTATTGCCGCCGAGGAACAGAAAGAACTGAATAATTCGGCTTTCTGACTCGGGAAACTGCCGATGGCGATTTCCCTTGACCTGGTGACGCATATCACGCCGCAGGGTGTGAAACTGTTGGCGGAAGGAGGGCTGTGTGCGCTTTCCCGATGCCGGATGATCAGACTCGCGACGCAGAAACATTTTCCACTCTTTTAAGTTGTCTGCAAGCACGCGGCGAAGACGGGAAAAAATATGGAATTTCCCGTTGCGGGTCTGCGGTGCCTGCTTCTGTGCATTTCGTTTCATAGATCATCTCACTCAATCGATGGTAAAGAATAAAACCAGTGTCCATCTTACCGTGTTTTACAAATCCAGTCAAGTAAAAAAACTGTGAACAAGGCAGCGGTAAAATGCGACAAAAGCCGCTTCAATACAGCCTGTCCAGCACTTGGACCATAGCGGCCAGCGTATGTTCCCGGCAGTCTGGCAGAACATGGATGCCGGGCAGGGCATGAATACTTTCGATGGCGTTAGCGGGCGCAAAGGGGATTGCCGAAAGCCGCAGCATGGGAATATCATTGGCATGGTCACCGATGCAGTACGTATGGTGCAGATCTTTGCGCAACAGGGCAGCGAGCCGCTGCACCATGCCGCCCTTGTTGGCGCCCTTTACGGTCAGCTCCAGCAGGGTGACGGCGGAGCGCACCACCTCGTATTCGCCGATCCACGGTTGGCGCAAAAGCAGGGCATGGAGCTGCTCCAGCCGCGGCGGATCGTCCTCAAAAAGCAGTTTGCTGATGGGGGACGGCGCCTCGTCGATATCGGTAAGTACTACCGTGGGAGAATGAGTGAGGTGCAGATGATTGACTGTGACTTGGTTGGGATTCACGGCAAAAATCGAGTTGTCGTCGTGGTAGATTTCATAGGTAATGTGAGGCATCTGCCGCTCAAGCTGGTGGATATGGCCACGGATCTGGTCGGGCAGAAACGCGGTGGCCAGGTATTTCTCCCGAAAGAAGTCGTAGATGGCAGCTCCATTGAACAGAACGGTGGGGCCATTCATGGGGATGCCGGCGCTCAGGGGACGAAAAGCCGGAAGGGCTCGCCCTGTGGACATACAGAACGTACCGCCCTCGGACATAAAATATTCGATCGCACGCCGATTCTCCTCTGATACGGGCGGAATCTCTCCGCCGCTGTGCAGAGCATCCTCTGTATAGACCAGGGTGTTATCAAAGTCGCAGGCGATCAATACGCGGTCAAATTTGCCCATTTACATCATGCCTCCGGATTGCCCTCGCCGGCACCGTGCTTGCTGTGGCGTCTGCCGCCGCGGTGACGGTTCTTTTTCTTCGCTTCTCCGGACGGTGAATCGGGTGCTTTTGGCGTCTGTGGGGCGGCCTCCGGCTTGCTGCTGCCCTTGCTGCCTCTATGACGGCGGGAGGAAGACGGCTTTTCAGCGGTATCATTTTGTTTTACGGGGGTGTCAGTTGCCGCGGCAGCGCTGTTCCTGCCTTTGCCGCGACGGCTGCGGCGAGAGCGCTCTCCGCCTTCGAAAGACTTTTCCGGCTTCATATTCGGCAAATCAGCCGCGGCCGATAGGATCCCCTCTGCCTCCTTGGGGGTGGCATAGCGTTCCGGCAGCTTGGCGGGAATGGCAACGCCATCGCGGCTGCCTTTTCCGCTGCGCAGAACACAGACCTCGCAATTGTGATAGCAGGCAGGACTTTCCGGACGGCTGTCCAGTCGGACGTTGACGGTTTCCTTGAGCAGATTGACGTCGGTGACGTTGCCGGGGCCATCCGGCGTCAGAACAAAGGATTCGGCCTTGGGAAGCCGCGCCGCGGCGTCCTCATAAGCCGCCTGCTCATAGTTCAGGCAGCACATCAAACGGCCGCAGGTACCGCTGATTTTGGTGGGGTTGAGACTGAGATTCTGTGTCTTTGCCATTTTGATGGACACGGACAGAAAATCGTCCAGATATGTGCCGCAGCAAAACGGTCTGCCGCAGATGCCCAGGCCGCCCAGCATTTTTGCCTCGTCGCGCACACCGATCTGCCGCAGCTCGATGCGGCTGCGGAACACGCCTGCCAGATCTTTGACCAATTCGCGGAAGTCGATGCGTCCGTCGGCGGTAAAGAAAAACAGCAGCTTGCTGCCATCAAAGCTGCACTCGACCCGAACCAGTTTCATCTCCAGGCCGTGCTGGGCGATTTTCTTCTGGCAGATGTCAAAAGCCTCCTTTTCCCGGCTGCGGTTATAGGCGGCGGTGTGGCGGTCGTTGTCGGTAGCGATGCGGATCACGGTGCGCAGAGGTTCCACCACGGCGTCATCCTCCACGGTGTGGTTTCCCTCTACGCATTTCACAAATTCCGGACCCTGGGCGGTTTCTACGATTACCTCCGTACCCGGTTTGATGACCAGATCGCGGGGATCAAAATAATAGGTTTTGCTGCCGTTGCGAAAACGGACGGAAATTACGGTTGCCATGGAATTACCTCCTCGGATAGGGTAGACAGCAGAGCACCCAATATGTGCCCCACTCCCACGTTATAGTTGCATTCTCCGGCGTATTGTGCCAGCAAATCGATCCATTTCTGCAGCTGATGGTCGCTGAGGGATCGCAGAGCGGAGATCTCCGCGCGGTAACTGCTCTGTGCCGGCTTGCCGGCCCGCTGCAGCAACGCTTCGGCGCAGATCTCCCATGCACCCTGTAACAGCGCCTGCAAGTCCTCCCGTCGGAGCTTTCGGTTCTCCAGCGCGACAATGTGCTGCATCAGCGCCTGCCGATCGGCGCCGCCTATTGCACGGCACAGCGCCAGCGCATCCTTGCTTTCTGCGGCGTCCTCTTCTTCCCGCAGCTCCATCGTCACGCAGCGGGAACGAATCGTGGGCAGCAGCTCGCGGGTGGACTCGGTGCAGAAAATAAAAGAGGCGTAGGCAGGGCCGTCCTCCACCACCTTTAAGAGCACGTTCTGATCTTTTTCGTTCAGCTGCTCACAGTCGGGGAACAGGTAGACCTTGCGCGTTCCCTCATTGGGACTGATGTATACGTCCTGCTTCAGTTCCCGCACGGCATCCACCGTCAGCTCCTTACGTCCGGTATCCTGTACGGTGATCACGTCCGGATGGATCTCCTCCATGACCTTGCGGCAGACGTTGCAGGAAAGGCAGGGCTTTTCCGCTGCCTGACAGAGCTGTGCCGCAGCGAGATACCGCGCTGCCCGCAGCCGATCACCGGTACCGGAGAGGATTACGGCGTGGCTGATGGTTCCGCGTCTGGCGGCAGAACGGACGTGTTCGGCGAATATGCTGTTTTCTATTTTATCGGTCGCCATAATGCGCTCCTGTATCGGTGGACATACCACACCAGCTTATAATTCATGTTATTTTATCACAAAAACAAATAGGCGTAAAGACTTTTTCTGCCGGATCTCCAATAAAAAATATTTGGTAAAAGCGCGAGGTTCCGGCGATTTTTTGCAATATCCGAAACAAAAGACGGGGTGAATGTTCTAAAATTCACTTTTTGTTCTGAAAATTGCAAAAAAAAGGAAAAACGGCTTGATTTTTAGAAAAAATGTGCATATAATAAATTGTTCTTACTGTTCAATTATTTTTTAGATATGGAGGCAAAAATCAATGAGCAAAAAGTATTGCTACCTGTTTACCGAGGGTAACGCGAATATGCGCGAGCTGCTGGGCGGCAAGGGCGCCAACCTGGCGGAGATGACCAACATCGGTCTGCCGGTTCCCCAGGGCTTCACCATTACCACCGAAGCCTGCACCCAGTATTATGAGGACGGCCGCAAGATCAACGATGAGATCATGGCGGAGATCATGCAGTATGTGGAGCAGATGGAGAAGATCAACGGCAAGAAGTTCGGCGATCTCCAGAACCCCCTGCTGGTCTCTGTCCGTTCCGGTGCCCGTGCTTCCATGCCCGGCATGATGGATACCATTCTGAACCTGGGCCTGAACGACGACGTGGTGGCCGCCATGATCGCCGGCAACCCCGATCCCAAGTTTGAGCGCTTTGTTTACGACTCCTACCGCCGCTTCATCCAGATGTTCTCCGACGTGGTTATGGAAGTGGGCAAGAAGTATTTTGAGCAGCTCATTGACGAGATGAAGGCCGCCAAGGGCGTGACCTACGATGTGGAGCTGACCGCGGCCGATTTGAAGGAGCTGGCCAAGCAGTTCAAGGCGGAGTACAAGTCCAAGATCGGTCAGGACTTCCCCTCCGATCCCAAGGTGCAGCTCTATGAGGCCATCCGTGCCGTGTTCCGCTCCTGGGACAACCCCCGCGCCAATGTGTATCGCCGCGACAACGACATCCCCTACTCCTGGGGTACTGCCGTCAACGTGATGCCCATGGTGTTCGGCAACCTGAACAACAACTCCGGTACCGGCGTTGCCTTTACCCGCAACCCCGCCACCGGCGAGAAGAAGCTGATGGGCGAGTTCCTGGTCAACGCCCAGGGCGAGGACGTGGTGGCCGGTGTCCGTACCCCCATGCCCATCTCCCAGATGGCTGAGCAGTTCCCCGAAGCCTACGCCGACTTCGTGAAGGTCTGCGACCTGCTGGAGGATCACTACCGCGATATGCAGGACATGGAGTTCACCGTGGAGAACGGCAAGCTGTACATGCTCCAGTGCCGCAACGGCAAGCGTACCGCTCCCGCCGCGCTGAAGATCGCCTGCGATCTGGTGGATGAGGGCATGATCGACGAGAAGAAGGCTGTCGCCATGATCGATCCCCGCAATCTGGACACCCTGCTGCATCCCCAGTTCGATCCCGAAGCCCTGAAGAAGGCCACCGCTGTGGGCAAGGCTTTGCCCGCTTCCCCCGGCGCCGCCTGCGGCAAGATCGTGTTCACCGCCGAGGAGGCCAAGGATTGGGCTGCCCGCGGTGAAAAGGTGGTTCTGGTCCGTCTGGAGACCTCTCCTGAGGACATTGAGGGCATGAAGGCCGCCCAGGGCATCCTGACCGTCCGCGGTGGTATGACCTCCCACGCCGCCGTTGTGGCTCGCGGCATGGGCAAGTGCTGCGTGTCCGGTTGCTCCGCCATCAACATGAACGAGGAGAAGAAGGAATTCACCCTGTCCGGCAAGACCTATCACGAAGGTGACTGGCTGAGCCTGGACGGTTCCACCGGTAACATCTATGACGGCGCTATGCCCACCGTGGACGCCTCTGTGGGCGGCGACTTCGGTCGCATTATGGGTTGGGCCGATAAGTAACGCCGTTTGAAGGTCCGCACCAATGCGGATACCCCCGCCGACGCCAAGCGCGCCCGCTCTCTGGGCGCTCAGGGTATCGGCCTGTGCCGTACCGAGCATATGTTCTTCGAGGGTGACCGTATCGCCGCCATCCGTCAGATGATCTGCTCCGATACCAAGGAAGAGCGGGAGGCTGCCCTTGCCAAGCTGCTGCCCATGCAGCAGGGTGACTTTGAGGGCATCTATGAGGCCATGGAAGGCTGCCCCGTCACCATCCGTTTCCTGGATCCCCCTCTGCACGAATTCGTCCCCACCGAGGAAGCTGACATCGCTCTGCTGGCAAAGAACCAGGGCAAGACCGTGGAGGAGATCAAGGCGATCATCGCCGGTCTCCACGAGTTCAACCCCATGATGGGTCACCGCGGCTGCCGTCTGGCTGTCACCTATCCCGAGATCGCCGTCATGCAGACCCGTGCCGTCATCCGCGCCGCCATCAAGGTGCAGAACAAGCACCCCGAATGGACGATGGTACCCGAGATCATGATCCCCCTGGTTGGCGAGACCAAGGAGCTGAAATTCGTCAAGGACGTGGTGGTCGCTACCGCTGACGAGGAGCTGGCTGCTGCCAACTGCAAGATGAAGTATCTGGTCGGCACCATGATCGAGATCCCCCGTGCCGCTCTGACCGCTGACGAGATCGCCAAGGAAGCTCAGTTCTTCTCCTTCGGTACCAACGACCTGACCCAGATGACCTTCGGCTTCAGCCGTGACGATGCCGGCAAGTTCCTGCCCGCGTACTACGATACCAAGATCTACGAGAACGATCCGTTTGCCCGCCTGGATCAGACCGGCGTGGGTAAGCTGGTGGACATGGCCTGCAAGCTGGGCCGCGCTACTCGTCCGGAGCTGCATCTGGGTATCTGCGGCGAACACGGCGGCGATCCCAGCTCCGTGGAGTTCTGCCACAAGGTGGGTCTGGACTATGTGTCCTGCTCCCCCTTCCGTGTCCCCATCGCCCGTCTGGCCGCCGCTCAGGCTGCGATCAAAGAAATGGCATAAAGAATACTGGATACAGAGCGGTGCCGTCAAAAAAGACGGCACCGCTAATTTTTTTACATTTTGGTGAATATGTCTTGCAATTTTTCGGATAAGTGATATACTTATCCTATCATATAATGTGAAAAAGTGCATACGCATTTCCTTTTTTCCTCTATCAGAGAAAAAGGCACGTTATAAAAATGAAAAGGAGAAGAAAAGATGAAAAAGTTTTTAGCTATCATTCTGGCGCTCGTCATGGTGCTGTCTCTGGTCGCCTGCGGTCAGGAAGCTGCTCCTGCTGACGAGGGCGGCGAGGAAGTCGCTGCCGAGTACAAAGTCGCTATGATCACCGACTACGGTGACATCACCGACCAGTCCTTCAACCAGACCACCTATGAGGCCTGCAAGGCATTTGGCGAGGACAATGCCATTGACTTCACCTACTACAAGCCCGCCGGTGACAGCGATGCCGAGCGCAGCGCTATGATCGAGAAGGCTGTGGATGACGGCTACAACGTCATCGTGATGCCCGGTTATGCCTTTGCTGCCGCTATCGTTGCCTCTGCTCCCCAGTACCCCGATGTGAAGTTTATCGCACTGGACGTTGCTCTGGGTGATCTGCTGGGTGCCGCTGTGGGCGCTGACTACGACTTTAATCCCGACAACTGGACCCTCAGCGACTATGTGGATTTGTCCAATGTGTACTGCGCGATCTATCAGGAAGAGCTGTGCGGCTACATGGCCGGCTACGCTGCTGTGAAGCTGGGCTATAAGAACCTGGGCTTCCTGGGCGGCATGGCTGTTCCCGCCGTCATCCGTTATGGCTACGGCTTCGTGCAGGGCGCTGACGCCGCTGCTGTTGAGATGGGTCTGACCGATGTCAAGTGCAACTATGTGTACGGCGGTCAGTTCTTTGGTGATGCCGACATCACCGCTGTGATGGATACCTGGTACGCCGGCGGCACTGAGGTCGTGTTTGCCTGCGGCGGTGGTATCTTTACCTCTGCTGTTGACGCTGCCAAGAAGGTGGATGGCAAGGTCATCGGTGTTGACGTTGACCAGGCAGGCGTGATTGCCGGCTATGCCGGTGTGGACGGTATGACTGTTACCTCTGCTATGAAGGGCCTGTATCCCACCACCTATGACACGCTGACCGATGTCTGCATCAATGGCAACTGGGACAAGTATGCCGGCCAGATCGCCACTCTGGGTCTGGTGTCTGCTGATGATGTGGATGCCAACTACGTGGGTATCCCCTCTGGCGAGGGCACGCAGTTTGCTGACGGTCAGTTCACTCTGGACGACTACACCACTCTGGTGGGCAAGATGTTCAGCGGCGAGCTGAAGGTCTCCAACGATATCTCCAAGACTGCTGCCGATATGGCTACTGTCGTCGCTGTGGACGACCAGGGCGCTATCAAGGGCTGATTTACAATAAAAAAGAAGAGCGCTTCGGCGCTCTTCTTTTTATTGCCGAAGCCGGGCGCTTTCCTGCAATGCCAATTTTCGGATTCGGCAAAACCTAATAAATTCTGCAAAAAATCTTTGCTTTACGCAAAGTAATATAGTATAATACTCACAATAGTGGTTTCCGTTCCCGGAAAACGGGCCATAAGACAAAAACGGAAGGAGGGCGTTTTGACTTGGAAGCTCCCTATGCTATTGAAATGTTGCATATCACAAAGAGATTCCCGGGCATCATCGCCAATGACGACATTACCCTGCAGCTCCGCAAGGGTGAGATCCATGCTCTGTTGGGGGAGAATGGCGCCGGAAAGTCCACACTGATGAGCGTACTGTTCGGTCTGTATCAGGCGGAGGAGGGCGAGATCCGCAAAGACGGCAGGACCGTGCAGATCAACGACCCCAATGATGCCAACGATCTGGGTATCGGCATGGTGCATCAGCACTTCAAGCTGGTGGAATGCTTTAGCGTTCTGGACAATATCATCATGGGCGCGGAGCCCGTGAAAAACGGTTTTCTGCAAAAAAAGGAAGCCCGTGAAAAGGTGCTGGCACTTAGCGAAAAATACGGTCTGAAGGTAGACCCCGATGCCATCATCGAGGATATCACTGTGGGTATGCAGCAGCGTACCGAGATACTCAAGATGTTATACCGCGAAAATGAGATCCTGATCTTCGATGAACCTACTGCCGTGCTGACTCCCCAGGAGATCGATGAGCTGATGCAGATCATGAAGAATTTGGCCGCCGAGGGAAAGAGCATTCTGTTCATCTCCCACAAGCTGGCGGAGATCATGGCGGTCGCCGACCGCTGCACCGTTCTGCGCAAAGGCAAGTACATCGGTACCGTGGAGACCCGGAATACCACCATGGAGGAGCTTTCCGCCATGATGGTGGGCCGCAACGTGAATTTCCATGTGGAGAAGAAGCCCGCCGAAATCGGCGATGTGGTGCTGGAGATCCAGGGCATGACCGTGGCCAGCAAGGTGCA
The DNA here is from genome assembly GCA_045639965.1 of Vescimonas sp. Lineage (GTDB taxonomy): Bacteria > Bacillota > Clostridia > Oscillospirales > Oscillospiraceae > Vescimonas. The sequence goes on from JAZUEB010000026.1 coordinate 18,520, forward strand.
TAAGAACAATGCCGTCAAGGACGTGTCTTTGAAGGTGCACCGCGGTGAGATCGTGTGTCTCGCCGGCATCGATGGCAATGGCCAAACTGAGTTCGTTTACGGCTTGACCGGCCTTGAGCCGCTGGTAAGCGGCAAAATCGCCCTCTGCGGTCAGGACATTACCCATTGGCCCATCCGTAAGCGCAATGCAAACGGCATGTCCCATATTCCCGAGGATCGCCATAAACACGGCTTGGTGCTGGATTACTCTTTGGAAGATAATCTGGTACTCCAGCGGTATTTTGAGCCGGAGTTTACCTCCAAGGCCGGTTTCCTTCGCCGGGATAACATCCGCAAGTACGCGGAGCGGCTGATCGAGGAGCACGATATCCGCTCCGGGCAGGGTCCCATCACCGCTGCCCGCAGTATGTCCGGCGGTAACCAGCAAAAGGCCATCATTGCCCGGGAGGTGGATAAAAACCCCGAGCTGTTGGTGGCTGTCCAACCCACCCGCGGCCTGGACGTGGGTGCGATCGAGGGCGTACATAAAAATCTGATCGCTCAGCGCGATGCGGGAAAGGCCGTGTTGTTGGTCTCCCTGGAGCTGGACGAGGTCATGGATGTGCCCGACCGCATTCTGGTGATGTATGAGGGTGAGATCGTGGGCGAGCTGGATCCCAAGACCACTACCCAGGAGGAGTTGGGTCTCTATATGGCAGGCGCCAAGAGAGATGAGGTGACGGCATGAAAAAGAATATTTTGAAAAATAACGGCGTGCAGTCACTGATCGCGTCTTTGGTGTGTATCGTTCTGGGCCTGTTCATCGGCTATATCGTGCTTTTGTTTATCAATCCCAGCGGCGCAGGCGAGGCGATCATCACGGTCATAAAGAATTTTCTGACCTATAAGCAGCCAGCCAGCCAGATCAAATACTTCGGCAATACTCTGGTCAAGACTGCACCGCTGCTGTTGTGCTCCCTGTCGATCCTATTTGCTTACAAAGTGGGCCTTTTCAACATCGGCGTGGCAGGGCAGTACTGTGCCGGCGTGGCTCTGGGCCTCTACGCTGCGTTGGGTTGGGGCTGGAGTTGGCTGCCCTGTGTTCTTATCGCCATGTTGGGTGGTGCTGTTCTGGGTGCCATTTCGGGCGTTCTCAAGTCCTACTGCAATGTTAACGAGGTCATTTCCGGCATTATGCTGAACTGGATTACCCTGTATCTGACCAATATGCTTTTGACAAAGGTCAAGGAGGAGACCAGCCCCTATACCTTTGTACTGGACCGTATCAACAGGAAAGCACTGCTGCCCCAGGTCGGCCTGCAAAACATTTTTAAGGGCAACCAGTATGTGAGTATCGCAATTATCATTTCCGTCGTGGTGGCTATTGCCGTATGGATTGTTCTGGAAAAGACGCGGTTTGGCTATGAGCTTCGCGCCACCGGCAACAACAAGAATGCCGCCAAATACTGCGGCATGGCGGAAAAGCGCAACATCATCCTGACACTGGCAATCGCCGGTGCTCTTGCCGGCATGGGCGCAAGTCTGCTGTATCTTACCGGTTATGAGCAGTGGCAGTGTTCCACGTCCGCTGTTCCGGGAATGGGATTCAACGGGATCGCCGCGGCATTCCTGGGCGGTTTGAGTCCCCTCGGTGCGATCCTGTCTTCGTTCTTTATCCAGCATATTACCGCCGGCGGCGCCTATGTGGATAAGACGATGTACTGCGCGCAGATCTCCGATCTGATTTCGGCGATCATCATCTACCTGTGCGGCTTTGTGCTGTTCATGAAGTATGCAATGGGCAGAGCGATCGATCGGCGCGAGGAGAAGGCTGCGCTGAAAACGAAAGAGGCCGCTGCTGCTCTTTCGGACGAGAGTGCTGAGAAAGGGGGCAAAGCGTAATGGTACTTCTGCTGCAATATACGCTGATGTTTGCCTCGGTTCTGATCCTGGTAGCACTGGGAGGCTGCTTCAGTGAGCATTCAGGCGTAATTAATCTTGGCTTGGAGGGAACCATGTTGATGGGCGCTCTGGGTGGTGCTCTGATGATGCGTGCCTTGCCTGCAACGACATCCGGCTTTGTAATTTTTCTGCTGGTGCTGTTGGCTGCGGCATTTGTGGGTACATTGTATTCCGGCCTGCTTGCTGTGGCTGCCATCAATTTTAAGGCCGACCAGACCATCGTGGGAACGGCGCTGAATATGTTGGGTACTGCGGCTGCCACCGTTATCGTCAAGGCCATCAACACCGCCGCAAACCCGGACGACGTGTCCTCTATTATTCAGTTTTCATCCGCCAAGCGGGCGTTTTCCGTGAATATCGGGCGGTTTGAGTTCAACTGGTTCATGCTGGTGACGGTGATCCTGCTGGCGTGTTCCTACCTGATTCTTTATAAGACCCGCTTCGGACTGCGGCTGATGGCCTGCGGCGAGCATCCTCAGGCTGCCAGCTCCGTGGGCATCAACGTATTCAAGATGCGCTGGGCCGGCGTTTTGATCTCCGGCTTCCTGGGCGGCATCGGCGGCATCGTGTTTATCACCACCGGTGTCAGTGAATGGCGCTTTGAATACGGTGTGGCAGGATTTGGTTTCCTGGCACTGGCTGTGATGATCTTCGGCCAGTGGAAACCCGCCCGAATCGCTTTGGCTGCGCTTCTGTTCGGACTGTTTCGCGCACTTTCCAATGTGTACACGGGCTTCGAATTTTTCAAGATGCTGAATCTGCCCAGCCAAATTTACAATATGCTGCCCTACATCATCTGTCTGATCGTGCTGGCCTTCACATCCAAGAAGTCCCGTGCTCCCAAGGCGGAGGGTATCCCCTACGACAAGGGTCAGCGATAACATCTGTGACAATAAAAGAAGAGGACTGCTTCCGCAGCCCTCTTCTTTTTGCGCTCAATACGCTTCAATTTCTTTCAACGTCAGGTCCTTTCCTGCAACGGGGGTCAGGTTGCGTCCGAAGCAGTCGGGACAATAGAGATGCTCCACATCGGCGGGAAAGTCCATCTCACAGTCGTTGCAGCGGAACACCCCCGGTACGGTCTCAATGGCAAGCTCCGTCTTTTCGTAGGGTGTGCCGGATACCACCGCCTCGTAGCACTCGGTGAGGAAGTGTGGCACCACGCCGGAGATCTCGCCGACCTCCAGCGTGATTTTCTTCACACCCTCCAGACCCTCGTCCTTTACGATGTTGTCCACCATCCGCACAATGGCGTCGATCAAACCCATCTCGTGCATGGCTCAGTCCTTGGAAGCGACCTTGCCCACCTTCTTCACCAGATGGGATGCCACCTTGATGGGCATCTGCTCGAACTTTTTGGCGTGAATATCGGTGACCTTCTTCAGGTGAATGGCGTCGAACTTGCACTTGGTGGTGCAAAGTCCGCAGCCCACGCACATGTAGGGATCTACCTTGGTGGCGCCGCAGCCCAGGCAGCGGGCAGTCTCCTTGCGGATCTGCTCCTCAGTAAACGTGACCCGCCCGTCGCCGAAGGTGTTGCGCTTGGTTTCGTTGTAGCCGGGTATGTTGCGGTGGCCGTGGTCGTAATCCGTTACACCGATCAGGGCGTTCTGCTTGTCCAGAGCGCGGTAGATGCGCTTGTCGCGGCCCAGCAGCTGCGTTTGCCCGGGATGGACCGCCCGGTGCAGGGAGATAGCGGCCTCCTTGCCGGCGGCAATGGCGTCAATGGCGAACTTTTGCCCGGTGTAGGCATCGCCGCCTGCAAAGATGTCCGGCTCGGCAGTCTGATAGGTGACGGGGTCTGCCTTCACGGTGCCGTTGGGGTTGAACTCCACCTTGGTGCCCGAGAGCAGCTCCTTCCACTCCACCTTCTGCCCGATGCAGTACAGAACGGTGGTGCATTCCGCTTCTTCGGTCACGGCGTCGTCAAACACGGGAGCGAAGCGTCCCTCTGTATTCTTTACGCTGATGCATTTGCGGAACTTGATACCCTTGCATTTACCTTTGTCGGCCACGATCTCGGTTTGACCCCAACCGGCGCGGATGACGATGCCATCGCGCTCGCACTCACCGCGGTCCTCTTCACCCATGGGCATATCATCGTAGCTCTCCAGACAGTACAGCGTGACGTTCTCAGCACCGCAGCGCACGGCGGTGCGCGCCACGTCGGCTGCGATATTGCCGCCGCCGATGACCACCACCTTGCCCTCTAGCTTGGGCGCACCCTGCAAATTGACCTGCTTGGTAAAGTCGATACCGGCGATGACACCCTCCGCGTCGTCACCGGGGATGCCCAGCTTGCCGCCGGACTGCAGACCGATGGCCACATAGAACGCCTGATAGCCCTGCTCCCGGAGCTGGGCGATGGTGATATCCTTGCCAACCTCTACGCCGCAGCGGAACTCCACGCCCATCTCCTTGAGGATGTCGATCTCCGCCTGTACCACATCCTTTTCCAGCCGAAAGTTGGGAATGGCGTTCATCAGCATACCACCGGGGCGGGACTCCTTGTCGAACACGGTGGGCTTGTAACCCTTTGCCGCCAGATAGTAGGCGCAGGTCATGCCCGCAGGGCCGGCGCCGATGATGGCGATCTTCTCGGTATAGGGTCTGCCGATCTGATTGACCATGGGCGGAATGAAGCGGGTCTCGGCATTGAGATCGTGGTCAGCGATAAAGCGCTTCACCTCGTCAATGGCAACGGCCTCGTCCACGCTGCCGCGGGTACATTCGGTCTCGCAGCGGTGATTACAGATGCGCCCGCACACGGCGGGGAAAGGATTTTCTTTCTTGATGAGCTCCAGCGCATCCCGGTACTTGCCCTGCGCCGCCAGACGCAGATAGCCCTGCACGGCTACGTGAGCGGGGCAGGCGGTCTTGCACGGTGCCGTACCGGTCTCCACGGTGTCCTCCCGATTGGTGCGGTAGTCCACATTCCAGTCCTTCTTGCTCCAGGCAAGGGACTTGGACAGCTTCTTGTAGTTAGGTGTGGGCAGCGGCGTCTTGGTGCAGAGCTTCTGACCCAGCTTCAGGGCGTTACCCGGGCAGTTCTCTACGCATTGACCACAGGCGACGCACTTTTCCTCGTCGATCTCCGCCACAAAGTTGGAGCGGATCACGTCACGGGCGCCGTACAGCATACCCACCCGCAGACCGAAGCAGGAGCAGGAACAGCAGTTGCAGATGGCCAGACTGCCGCCCTCGCCGTCAATGTTGGTCACGTCGTGCATGAGGCCGTTTTCCTCGGCGCGCTTGATAATGGCAAGCGCCTCCTCCTTGGTGATCTGACGGGCGCGTCCGGTGCGGATAAAATGCTCGGCACCCTTGCCCATCTGCACGCACATATCCTCCTCCAGATGGCCGCAGCCCTCGCCGATAACACGGCGGCTGGCGCGGCAGGAGCAGGGTGCCACGGAGAAAACGTCGTACTTGTCCAGATAGTAGCTGATGCGCTCATAGTCGCTGACGCCGGGCAGATCACGGATGGCTTCCTCCACGGGGATCACGCGCATCAACCCATAGCCATCGGGGATCATGGGCGCCAGCGTCGCCATACGGATGCGGGTGTATTCCTCAAAGGCGCGGGCCACCTCGGGGTGCTCCGCCAGCAGCTCCTTGTTGTTCACCAGCATCTCCATAATGCCCGGGGCAAAGATCTGCATCCACCAACGGTCCTTGCCATCGCCGGAATCGGTGGTCCAGCGGAAAATGCCGATCCAGGCCAGATGTTCGGCAATCTTCTGCACCTCGTCGATGGGCTTGCCCACCTTTTTGGCGAGATATTCGGTGGTGCGCTCATGGCGCAAGCCGCAGGCGATGGCAACGTCTGCCTCGTCATCCGTCAGGATAGCCGCCATGCAGTAGTATTCGGGAGCGTTCTCGTCGATTTTGTTTACCATGCCGGTCAAACCGCCGATGGTCTTGGCAAGCTTGACGATCTTGGGTCTCAGTTCAGCCATAGTCGTTCTCTCCTTTATATTTTATTGGTTTTGCCAGTTTTCCACTTCGTTTTTCAGCCAATCGCACCACTTGTCGATGCCTTCACCGGTCTTGGCGGAAATGGGGATAATGGTGATGTTGGGGTTGCGCATCTTGGCGTACTGTACCACCTTGTCCATGTCAAAGTCGAAGTAGGGCAGCACGTCGATCTTGTTAATGAGCAGCACATCGCACACCTGGAAGATGAGGGGATATTTCAAGGGCTTGTCGTGTCCCTCGGGAACGGAGAGGATCATGGCGTTTTTCACTGCACCTGTGTCAAACTCGGCGGGGCATACCAGATTGCCCACATTCTCCAGTACCACAAGATCCAGATCCTCCGTGCCGAAGCTGTGGAGTCCCTGCCGGGTCATGTCCGCGTCCAGATGGCACATACCGCCGGTATGGAGCTGAATGGCGCGCACGCCGGCACTCTGTATGGCGGCGGCGTCCACGTCCGAGTCGATGTCCGCCTCCATCACGCCGATCTTCAGCTCTTCCTTCAGCGCTGCAATGGTGCGCTTCAAGGTACTGGTCTTGCCGCTGCCGGGGGAGGACATCAAATTCAGCAAAAAAGTTTTCTGTCCCTTTAATTCCTGCCGCAGCAGCGCCGCATCGGCGTTGTTGTCGGCAAAAATGCTCTCCTTGACCTCGATGATTTTGTATTGTTCCATGGGCGCATACCTCCTGGGGAGAATATTTCATTCATAGTATAAAGGAAATCGTTGCCAAATGCACGACTTTTTTTGCAAAATAAACAAAAAAACCGCCCGCAGGCGGTTTTTTACGGCTCATATCGGCAAAAGCTGAAACAGCAGATAGAAAAGCGGGGCAAACAGGATCGCGGGCAGGAAGTTGGCGATCTTCAGCTTCGTTACCCCCAGCAGGTTCAGCCCCAGCCCGATGATAATCACGTTGCCGCAGCATACCAGCTCTGCCACCATGGCGCTGTCGGCAAGAGCGTTTCGCAAAAACAGCGCCAGCAGCACCAAAAGACCCTGCACCACGAACACGCTGATGCCGGACAGCATGACGCCTATGCCCAGGGTGCTGGCGAGCATACACGAGCCGAAGAAGTCCAGCACGGACTTGGTAAAATATACCCGGTTGTCACCTCGCAGACCCGCATCCATGGCGCCTACGATCGCCATGGCGCCGATGCAGAACAGCAGACTGGCGGTGAGAAAGCCCTCGGTCACGTTGCCCCGGAAGTGCCCGGAGAGCTTCTCACCCAGGCGGTTGATCTTCCCATCCAGGTCAATAGCGGTCCCCACCATGGTACCTAGCGCCATGGCAACGATCAGCACGATGGTCTCCTGTCCCACCAGCGCTCCGTCGATGCCCATGTAAAGGGTGCAAAGTCCCAGCGCCAGCATCACGGCATGGGACACCCGCTCCGGGATCCCCTTTTTCAGCAGCAGACCCAGACCACCGCCCAGAAAAATCGCCAAAGTGTTTGCAATTACGCCCAGCATATTGAAAAACACCTCTTTCGTGTGCTATAATTTGCTTGATTATAGCACCGTAGAGGAGAGCTTGTCCATGAAAAAAATCGACAACTGCGAAAATACCAACACCCTGTTTCTCTTGCTGCTGGCGGGCATCGCCCTGTGCTTCGGCGGCTACCGCATTTTCAGCTATCTGTGCGAGGTGCCGGACTTCCTGCAAGTCCGCAATTTCATCCTGTCGGCGGTCTGCGCGGTCATGTTCGTCGGCGGCTTCCTCATCGCCTACCGTGCTTTCAAACGCCTGCAATACCTGCGGGATCATAAAGAGGAAGAGAGCGAAGAATAAAAACGAGAGTCACCAGACGGTGACTCTCATTTTTTGGTGGAGACTGCTGGACTCGAACCAGTGACCTCCTGCGTGTGAAGCAGGCGCTCTAACCAGCTGAGCTAAGCCTCCATATAACGGCAACCCGCAGGGCTGCCGTTTTTGGTGACCCGTACGGGACTCGAACCCATGTTACAGCCGTGAAAGGGCCGTGTCTTAACCACTTGACCAACGGGCCGATTGTCGAGGGTGGGGAGATGCGCTGCATCCCCCCACAATGGTAGCGGCGACTGGATTCGAACCGGTGACACTGCGGGTATGAACCGCATGCTCTAGCCAACTGAGCTACGCCGCCATGTCCTCGACAGGCACGAACTAATATAACACACGAAAACCGCGTTGTCAACACCTTTTTCCCGTGTTTTATGGGATTTTATTATTCTACTTCCTGCTCCAAGTTGCGGAACAATTCGGAATCAAAGAAATCTCCAATGAAAATATTTAGACCGTCACACAACTTTTTAAGCGTGGAGATGGTGATACTGTTATTGCGACCGCTCATCAGATTATTTACGGTGGATTGTGTTACGCCGCTGATAATGCACAACCCGTTAATAGTAAGCTCTTTTTGTCCACATAATTCCATTAGCCGCAGTTTTGTTGCCTGCCCGATGTTCATGGTATTCACCTCAACTTTTTATTTGAGGATAGCCAAAAACACTTGAAAAGATTAACTCTTTTGAGTTATAATAACTCAAAAGAGTTTGAATATGGAGGGGATGTTACGTGAAAGTAACCTTAGAAATGGAAACCTTATTATACGACTTCTACCGCAAAATCGGCGCGAATATGGGAAAAACACCGGAGCAGGTCATGGCGGACGCCCTGTTTCGCCTGGCGGGTGAAATGTCCATGGAAGCCATTGCCAAAAAGAAGTAAAAAAGAAAGACGCCGCAGCGGCGTCTTTCTTTTTGCACAGTTCTTAATACATACCGCCCATGCCGCCCATGTCGGGAGCGGGAGCTGCGGGCATCGGGGGCTGGGGCTTGTCGGCTACCAAAGACTCGGTGGTCAGCACCATACCGGAAACGGAAGCGGCGTTCTCCAAAGCGGAGCGGGTCACCTTGGCGGGATCCACGATGCCGCCGGCGATCATGTCGCAATATACTTCCTTGTAAGCGTCGAAACCGTAGCCGTTTTTCCGGCTGGACTTCACCTTCTCCAGTACCACGGAGCCGTCCAGACCCGCATTGGCGGCGATC
>JAZUEB010000027.1:0-3830 GCA_045639965.1 Vescimonas sp.
GAATTTGGTATAATGATTTCTGCTGTGCTGCACAGCACAATTTTATTTGCAGTGGTATCGAAGTGGTCATAACGAGCACGACTGGAAATCGTGTTGTCGTCAAAAGCGGCACGAGGGTTCAAATCCCTCCCACTGCGCCAAAAAACGGACACCCTTTCGGGTGTCCGTTTTTTCGCTTGTGGGGGGGGATTTGAAGTCGGCCTGCAAAAACGCAAGCCAGCGGCACAGCGTTTTTGGGAGCAACCATTGATAATGGTTGCGTTCGGCCGTGGAAAATCCCTCCCTGTACGCCCGGCAGCGAAACACGGGCGGACAGAGTCGTCCGCCCCTACGGCAAAAAAGCGTTATTCCTCTGCGCTGATATAGAGTTCTTCTGTTTCCTGCTGTGCTTGTATCAAAACTTCTTTTGCCGTGCCGTAGTTATCTTGTTGGATACATTCAACAGCGTCGGTAATAGCATTGAAAAGCGTCGCATACATTTTTTGATAGTTCGGCATAAAAACTCCTCCTTTAATGCGTCATAATTGCGTCAATTTTCCACAGTATCATAATATGACGCTAAAATTTTGTCAATACTTCGTCATAGGAGGTCGGCAAAAATGGCAGATACTCTAAGCCGTTATACCTTGCGAGTGGAGAAAAAATTGCTGGACCAGCTGGGGTATATCGCAGAATATGAGGGGCGCACCAAGAACAAAGAATTGGAGCAGATGATCAAAAAGAGAGTCCGGGACTTTGAAGCGGACCACGGAAAAATTGAGATAAAATAAAAAACAGACACCCATACGGGTGTCCGCTTTTTTCGTTTGCGGGCGGGGTTTGAAACGAATTCCGCATAAGAATTTCCCCTTACCGAACAACTTTATTCTATCCTTGCTTTTTTTCAAGAGCGCATAGTATAATGAAATCAGCGTTATCGCAAGGAGGACTCACCATGATGGTCGAAAAAAGCGGCAGCATCCGCTTTCAGGATATTCCCCTGGCAGAAAATCTGCCGCCGGAGCAGCAGGAGCTGGCGCAGGGCATGGTGCGGGTCAACCACCTGTATCGCAGCGCCCTGAAGGTCGCCGTGACCCAGATGGAAATTCTGGACGAGGAGTTTGCCGGTCTGTACGATCACTCCCCCATTCACCACATCGAATACCGCATCAAAACGCTGGACAGCATCGTGGACAAACTGAAACGGCGCGGGCACGCGGTCAACATCGATAATATTTACGCACACATCCACGACGTGGCCGGTATCCGCGTGATCTGCAACTATCTGGACGACATCTACTATCTGCGAAGCCTTCTGACCCGAAGCGAGAGCTTCCACGTGATCCGGGAGGTGGACTACATCAAGCAGCCCAAGGACACCGGCTACCGCAGTCTGCATCTGATCGTGGAGGTGCCGTTCGTGATCTCGGAGGGCACGCTGAAGCTGCCGGTGGAGATCCAGCTGCGTACCATCGCCATGGATATGTGGGCCAGCCTGGAGCATGAGCTGCGCTACAAATCCCAGCGGCAATGGGGCGAGGGTGACGCCCGCCGTCTGCGGCTGTGTTCCGACGCCATCCTGGAGATCGACCGGGAGATGCAGAACATCTATCAGGGCAACAATGCCGAATACTTTGAATAAAAATAAGACCGCTTTGCGGTCTTATTTTTATTCGTCGTATTCCTCTTCGCATTCTTCGTCTTCCCTGTTCTCGCGGATGGTGCAGATGATCTTATACACCAGGAAGCTGACACCGCCCAGCGTTAGCAGTCCCACCGCACCGTAGAGGAGCAGTATGGGATTAAAATCGCCTGTACCCGTGTCGTGATACGTCAAGGCGTAGGTGCCGAAGGTATTGGTCTGCAGACGCAGGCTCTGCCCATCCTCAGACAGCTGCGCCGCCACCTTTTCCACGCTCTCACCGTCAATGCGGTAGACGGTAAAGCCCCGCTCTTTCCGTTTGGAGGTGGCTTCCCGGATCTCCTCCGGCAGCGTCAGAGACAGGATGACGGGCTCTGTGGTCTCGGTAACGGGGAGAGCGGGATCCTGATACAGCTCCTTGGTCAGCGCCATATCCAGGAAGCAGTAGATCTTCTGCTTGCCGGCAGCATCCTCCACCCCCTGCTTCAGCTTCTCGCTGACTCTGTCGGTGATATCGGTGACTTTCAGCGTAACGTTGATGGGCCAGCCGCCCTGAATACGGGCGTATTCCTCCTCGGTGGTAACGCCCTGCAGAATGACCCACTTTTCATCATCCAAATGCGCCGCCAGTGCATTCTCCGGCGCAGCGGTAACGGTAGTCAGCTCCTCCGGTGTCATGGAAAGACCCAGCGGGTCGATGTCGCGGGTGGCCGTCTTGCCGCAGACGATGCACTTGAAGGTGCTCTCACCCTTTTCGGTGATGGTGGGCTGCTTGGTGGTATTACCGCTGTCCCAGCTGTGCTCCGCATAGGGAATGGTCTCGGTCTTGGTGGCACCGCAGACGGTACAGGTATAGGTCTTGACGCCCTTTTGTACGCAGGTGGATTTCTTGGTCACCTTGCCGCCGTCCCATTTGTGTTTCTCCGCCTTGGTGTCTTTTGTAGAAAAGCCGCAGATCGTGCAGATCTGCCAGTGCTTGTCCTTATCCTTTTCCCACTTGGTCTTGTCAAACACGTGGGGCTGGGCCTTGGTATCTTTTGTGGAAAAACCGCAGACCGTACAGATCTGCCAGTGCTTGTCCTTGTCCTTTTCCCACTTGGTCTTGTCAAACACATGGGAAACTTTCCCGAATTCCGCGCCGCACTCACTGCACTTTTTCCAGTGGCTTTGCTCGTCTTTTTTCCACTCATCGCCGGCATGGTTTACCGATTCTTTTGCTGAACAACCATCGCGCGTACAGGTATGGGTATGGGTCTTGCCGTCCTCACTTACGGCCCATTTCCCCCAGGAGTGGCCCAGGGCAACGATAGGTTCCGTGTAAGAATCGCCGCAGCTGCAGGTAAAAGTCTTTTCGCCGGCTTCCGTACAAGTGGCTTCTTTCGTCACTTTTTCGGTATATTGGTGCGTATGGGGCGGATCAACCGGGTCCGTTGTTTCTGTTCCATGTCCGCCTTGACCGCCCTCTTCCTCGCCATCGGCGAAAGCGACGATAAACAGGTTCCAGCACATGAGCAGCACCAGAAGCAGGCTGAGGTAACGTTTCATTCTCTCCATCCTCCCGCGTATTCTTTACGCAAAAACGGCGACACCCAGTACGCTGAGCACGCCCATGATAATTCCCGCCAACAGTACGCCGCCCATACAGGCCAGCGCACTTTTTTTCAGTCCCATATCCAGAATGCTGGCCGCCAGAGTACCCGTCCAGGCACCGGTACCCGGCAGAGGAATGCCCACAAAGAGCAGCAGCGCCCAGAAAAGGCCGCGGCCCGCTTTCGCTTTCAGCTTCTCGCCGCCCTGCCGCCCCTTTTTCAGGCACCAGGAGAAAAACGGTCCGATAACGGGTTTGCCCTGTCCCCATTCCAACAGTTTACGGGCAAAGAGGTAGATAAACGGCACCGGCAGCATATTGCCGATAATGGCGATGGGGTAGATCAGCCACAGGGGCAGTCCAAACGCCACGCCATAAGGAATCGCGCCGCGCAGTTCCACGATAGGCACCATGGAGACCAGAAAAACGATCAGGCAATGTTTCAGCATCGCAGACTCCCACATAGTAATTTAGTGTATTATACTCCATCTGTTTTTGTTTGGCAAGGTATCTGATTGCTCTGCAAAATTTTTTTATTTTTTCCCGCTGGCCTATCGACAAAAAGAACCCGGTCGGTTATACTGTGAACAGTATTGTATTAAATTGGGAGGAAATGGCTTA
>JAZUEB010000028.1:0-76884 GCA_045639965.1 Vescimonas sp.
CAAGCGCTGATTTAATTCTCCAAGCGCTGAGATTATTTACAGAACAGCACTCACGATTGTGGGTGCTGTTTTTTTGTAAAAAGGGGGCTGCCCGGCAGCCCCCTTTTCTTATTGTTCTGATGACAAGTTTTCCCCACTCAGGCGCATTTCCTTCCATTCGTGGGGAAGACCCGGCGCGATCAGAGGGATCTCGTTCCCCGGGTCGGGTGCGGGACGGATCACCGCATTGTCGCAAAGACGGTGGATATCCGGCGTGGCGTCCCGGGGAAGTCCCGCTTCCCTGTTCTTCTGCATAAAAAATCACCTCTGCCGATAGTATGGCAGAGGTGTTCGGTTTTATTGTCTGTAAATTTCTGCATCAAAGTCCCGGACGATCTCATGACGTTTCTCGTCCTGCACATAGACCACGTTGGTTTCGTCAAAGGCCAGGCGCATGGCAAAGTCCTTTGCCTCGAGGATATCGTCGGTCTGATAGAAGTCCCGGAACTCGGTCTCGTTGACACGGCGCCACATCACGTGGAAACGAAAAGACTGATAGGGCATACGGTTTCCTCCTTAAATGGGGTGACTATTTTGAGTATAATATAGCTTGCCCAAAAAATCAACGGTTGCTTTTGACAAAAATAAGCCGGTTTTTTCTCCATATCTTTACAGAGAAAAATGTAGTTTTCCCTTTTCAGAAACCACAAGATGTTGTATACTAAGGTTAATGTGTAAAATTGGGGGTGTTTGAGTTGAAGATCGGGTTTGATAATGAAAAATATCTGGAATTGCAGGCACAGCACATCCGTCAGCGCCGGGCGCTGTTCGGCGGCAAGCTGTACCTGGAGTTCGGCGGCAAGCTGTTTGACGACTACCACGCCAGCCGCGTTCTGCCCGGATTTCAGCCGGACAGCAAGGTGCGAATGCTGGCCACCATGAAGGACGAGGTAGAGATCATCCTGGCCATCTGCGCCAACGACATCGAAAAAAACAAGATGCGGGGCGACCTGGGCATTCGCTACGACGACGACGTACTGCGTCTGGTGGATGTGTTCCGCTCCCTGGGCTTTTATGTGGGCAGCGTGGTCATCACCCAGTATGCCGGACAGCCCGCCGCCGACGCCTTTATCAAGCGCCTGACCGCCCTGGGTATGTCCAGCTACCGCCACTACCCCATCGCCGGCTACCCCTCCGATGTGAGCCACGTGGTCAGCGACGAGGGATTGGGCCGCAACGAGTATATCGAAACCTCCCGCAGCGTGGTGGTGGTCACCGCGCCGGGTCCCGGCAGCGGGAAGATGGCCACCTGTCTCTCTCAGCTCTATCACGAGCACAAGCGGGGCATTAAGGCCGGCTACGCCAAGTATGAGACCTTCCCCATCTGGAATCTGCCGCTGAAGCACCCCGTCAACCTGGCCTATGAGGCGGCTACCGCCGATCTGGACGACGTGAATATGATCGACCCGTTCCATTTGGAGACCTACGGAAAGACCACCGTCAATTACAATCGGGATGTGGAGGTCTTCCCTGTCCTCAATGCGATTTTCCAGCGGATTCAGGGGGATTCCCCCTATCACTCCCCCACCGACATGGGAGTGAACATGGCGGGCTTTGCCATTGCCGACGATGCGATATGTCAGGACGCCAGCCGCCACGAGATCCTGCGGCGATACTATGCGGGTCTGGTGGAAAAGGCGCAGGGCAAGTGTGACGAGAGCGTGGTGCGTAAACTGGAGCTGGTAATGCAGCAGGCCGGTGTGACCACCGACTTCTGCCCCATCGTAGACGCCTGCTTGAAGCGGGCCGAGGAAACCGGTACCCCCTGCGGCGCCATGGTATTGCCCGACGGCAAGATCGTGACCGGCAAGACCTCTGCGCTGTTGGGCGCCTCAGCGGCATTGCTTTTGAACGCCGTCAAGCACATGGCCGGCATTGATAAGGAAATGGATCTCATCCCCCCATCCGTTATCGAGCCTATCAGCAAGATGAAGACCACCTATCTGGGCCACCACAATCCGCGGCTGCACTCCGACGAGGTGCTGATCGCGCTGGCCATGTCCGCGCTGACCAATCCGTTGGCGAGCCGGGTGCAGAAGCAGCTGCAGTCCCTGCGGGGCTGCGACGCCCACTTCTCGGTGATCATCTCCGAGGAGGATCAGAAGCTCTACAAGCGGCTGGGCATCCATGTGAGCTGCGAACCGAAGTATGAGGTAAAGAAACTGTATCACAAATAACGAACAACTGCTTTTTCTCGGGGCGGTCAAATGGCCGCCCCGACTCTATTCAGAAAGGACACATCTCTTATGGAGTCTATTGCTCAAATTCTGGCGAAGGAACTCAAGCAGGAGCTGCGCCACGTGGAAAACGTGATCACCCTCATCGATGAAGGGAACACCATCCCCTTTATCGCCCGTTACCGCAAGGAGCTCCATGGCTCTATGAACGACACCGCTTTGCGCGCTCTGGCTGACCGGCTGAACTATCTGCGAAATCTGGCAAGCCGCAAGGAGGAAGTCAAGTCCGCCATCGCCAATCTGGAAAAGCTGACAGACGAACTGGCCGCCGCCATCGACAATGCCAAGACTTTGGCAGAAGTAGAGGATCTGTACCGCCCCTACAAGCAGAAGCGGCGTACCCGCGCCACCGTGGCAAAGGAAAAGGGGCTGGAACCCCTGGCGCTGGCGATTTTTGCACAGGACAGCAAGGACGCGCCGGAGGTCATGGCGCAGGCATACATCGCCCCCGAAAAGGGTGTGGAGACTGCGGAGGACGCCTTGCAGGGGGCAAACGACATTATCGCGGAGCTGCTCTCCGACGATGCCGCCATCCGCAAGGAGCTGCGGGAGCTGCTGATGAAGCGCGGCACGCTGGTGAGCTCCGGCACGAAAGAGGAGGACAGCGTCTACCGCCTGTACTACGACTTCTCCCAGTCTATCCCCAAGCTGGCGGGGCATCAGATCCTTGCCATCAACCGGGGCGAAAAGGAGGAGCTTCTGAAGGTGGGCGTCAGCATCGACAGGGAGTGGGCGCTGAACCTGATGTGGAACCGCTGCGTCACCGCCGCGGGCGCCTGCGGGCACTTTGTCCGCAGCGCCGCCGAGGACAGCTATGACCGGCTGCTGTTTCCCTCGTTGGAGCGGGAGATCCGTAATCTGCTCACCGACGACGCCGCAGAGGGCGCCATCCGCAACTTTGCGCTGAACCTGAAGCCCCTTCTGCTGCAGCCACCGGTAAAGGGACACGTGACCATGGGGTTGGATCCCGGCTATGCCCACGGCTGCAAGGTGGCGGTCATCGATCCCACCGGCAAGGTACTGGACACCACGGTGGTCTATCCCACCTATGGTCAGCGGCAGAAGAACGAGGCCATCAGCAAGCTGTCCGCCCTGGTGAAGAAGCACAATGTGGAGCATCTCGCCATCGGAAACGGTACTGCCAGCCGGGAGACGGAGGCCATGGCGGTGGAGATGATCCGTGCGCTGCCCGGCGTCAGCTATATGATGGTCAACGAGGCAGGTGCCTCCGTTTACTCCGCCAGCAAGCTGGCCGCCGAGGAGTTCCCCGACTACGACGTGAACCTGCGCTCCGCCGTTTCCATTGCCCGCCGGATGCAGGATCCGCTGGCAGAGCTGGTGAAGATCGACCCCAAGGCCATCGGCGTGGGGCAGTATCAGCACGATATGCCCCAAAAACGGCTGGATGAGACCTTAGGCGGCGTGGTGGAGGACTGCGTCAACGCCGTGGGTGTGGACCTGAACACCGCCAGCGCAAGTCTCCTGGGCCGGGTATCCGGTCTGAACGCCACCACCGCCAAAAATATTGTGGCCTATCGAGAGGAAAACGGCAGCTTTACCAGCCGCAAGCAGCTTTTGAAGGTGCCGAAGCTGGGTCCCAAGGCCTACGAGCAGTGCGCCGGCTTCCTGCGGGTGCCGGAAAGCCGCTCCATTTTGGACAACACCGGCGTACACCCCGAATCCTATGCCGCCGCCGAAAAGCTGCTGACGCTATGCGGCTACACCACAGCCGACGTAAAAGCCGGCGAAGTGGGCCTGCTGGCCCAGAAGATCAAGCTGGCCGGAGAGAAAAATGTCGCCGCGCAGCTGGGGATCGGCGTACCCACGCTGCAGGACGTGGTGAAAGAACTGGTAAAACCGGGACGCGATATGCGTGATGAGCTCCCCGCACCCATTCTCCGCACCGACGTGTTGGACATCAAAGACCTGAAACCGGGCATGGTACTCTCCGGCACGGTGCGCAACGTGGTGGACTTCGGCGTATTCGTGGATATCGGCGTCCATCAGGACGGTCTGGTCCACATCTCCCAGGTGTGCAATAAGTTTATCCGGCACCCCAGCGAGATCGTGCGGGTGGGTGACGTGGTAAAGGTCAGTGTGCTGGAAGTGGACGAAAAGAAACACCGCATCGGGCTTTCCATGCGGCAGGTAAGTGAATAAGGGAAACGGACGGCAGATGCCGTCCTTTTTTTTATATTCCCTTGTACTTTTTTCGGGTGGCAAGGCCGCCGCGGATATGGCGCTGCGCCTTGTTCTCGTCCAGCACTTCCTTGACTTGCAGGTATAGCGTGCGGTTCACTTGCGGCAGCCGCTCGGAAATGTCCTTATGTACGGTAGATTTGCTGACGCCGTACTTTTTGGCGGCGGC
Source organism: Vescimonas sp. (assembly GCA_045639965.1). Lineage (GTDB taxonomy): Bacteria > Bacillota > Clostridia > Oscillospirales > Oscillospiraceae > Vescimonas. Next base: position 4,645 of record JAZUEB010000028.1, read on the forward strand.
GCGGACGGTGGTCCGGTTCTCTATCAGGTAAAGCGCCAGCTCCTCGGCGCGCTCGTCTAAATTCTCTTTGATGCTCACCACTCCCCGATAGGATACTTCACAGCCTCACTATATGAGGAGATGGTTCAAAATAGAACAGGGACGGCTCACAAAAGCCGTCCCTGCGGGCTGCCCTTTTCCTTACTTTTCGAAGAAGAGGCGCATTTTCCTCTCTGCTTCCTTTGCAACAGCCTCTACCTGATAGGGAATGATGCCGGTCATATCCCCGGCGCCATGCTCCAGCGCAGCTCTTGCAGCGTTGGCCTGGGCCACGTTGATGTCGGTGAAAATGTTGATCTTGCTGATACCGCTGGCAATAGCGCTGCGGAAATCGGCATCGGTCAGGCCGCTGCCGCCGTGGAGTACCAGCGGCGTGGGGATGGTATCCCGAATGGTCTGAATGCGTTCAAAATCCAGCTTGGGCGGAAATTTATAGGCACCGTGGGCAGAGCCGACAGCGATAGCCAGCGCGTCCACACCGGTCTTTTCCACGAAGTCCTTGGCCTGCAGAGGATCGGTATAGTAGGCGGCGGGGTCGTTCAGCTGACCCGCCCCCTCGTTGTCCCCCACATGGCCCAGCTCCGCTTCCACCGTGGCATTCCTGCTGTGGGCCAGAGCGGTGATATCCGCCACCTTGCGGACATTCTCCTCGTAGCTGTCGGTAGAGCAGTCGTACATGATGGACGTAAATCCTAAATCTAATGCTTCCACACATTTTTTATAGGTCAGACCGTGGTCGTAGTGCACCACCACGGGGACAGATGCCTTTTTTGCCATGGGCAGGAGAAAATAACTCAGTTCTTCCAGCGGACCGTAGGGCAAGAGCACCTCTGCCGTACCGATAATCACCGGCGTGCCAACGGTTTGGGCCGCCTGCAAAACGCCCCGGGCCATTTCAAAATTCACCGTGTTGAACAGGCCCACACCGTACTTCCCCTTGCGGGCAGGCAGTAATACGTCATTCAAATTTGCTAACATACGTTATTCCTTTCCCCAACCTCCGGCAATTTTCTCTTCCAACTCCGCAAATGGTTTCAAGCCGCTCAACGCATCGTAGGCCTCTACGCAGCTTGCCCCGGTGGCGGCAGCCAGCCGGATACAGTCCTCCAAGGTGCGTCCCTCCAGCATGGCGGTGAGAAACGCCGCAATACAGGTATCTCCTGCCCCGGTGGCGGGGCAGACTTTTTCCGGCGGAAACGACGGCTGAAAGCCTTGACGATTTGACCAGTCAGCTGTATTCATCGCGATTTTTTTGCCGACTTGTACGTCGCCGGTTTGGTAATAGAGTCCCTTTTCGCCGCACTTGATGACCACGACCTTGGTACCCATTTGCAGCAGCTCCTGCGCCAATACTCCCGGCGCTTCTCCCTGTGGATCGCCCAGCATGAAGCTGATTTCCTCTGCACTTGGCAGAAAGAAGTCCACGTAGGGCAGCAGGTTTTGCAGCAGCTCGCGCCAATTCACCTTTGCTGCATCGGATGCCGGGTCGATGGCCGCCATATCCAGAGAGGTGGCAAGTCCCATCGCTTTGACACGGCGGAATAGCTCTACCAGCTCTGCGCCGTTATTCTCATACATCCGGTACATCAGCGGCGGGTAGCCAAAATGAAACAGGTCGGCGGCCTTTACCACATCAAAGTTTACGTCGGCAAGAGAGAAGGTGTCGTTCGCGCCGGGTGCATGGAGGAACAGCCGATCCTGCCCCGGCAGAGCCAGCACCACAGAGTACGAAGTGACGGCGTCGGGATCGACTTTCATGCCATCGACGGCGCCGCCCCGGCGGCGGAGAATGTCCAAAATCATTCTGCCGAAATCGTCGTTGCCCACCTTTCCCATCAGGCGCACGTCTGCGCCCAAATAGGCCATGGCAAGGCCCGTATTGGCAACGCTGCCGCCGGTGTGGATGTCTACGCCCTCCATGCGAAGAAGCTTGCCCGGAACCAGCAGTTCCGCCGGCGTCTTGACTTTATCCGCAGGAAAAACCGGGGTAATGTCCAGGCAGATATGGCCTGCCGCTATCACTTTCCTACCCATTTTTCCCCATCTCCTTTTCCCGCAAAGCCTTTTGCAGAAAGGCTTTTATCCACTTTTCATTACAAGGCAAAAACACATCCGCCACCGGGCCGACCAGGAAGGCACAGATCACGGTGCCCACGCCGAACACGCCGCCCAGCACAAAACCAATCACGACAAAGGCGGCGTCGGTACAGATGCGGACGATGCCGAACCGCCACTTGGCTTTTTCGCTGATGACCAGTGCCACCAGATCATTGGGGCCGGTACCGGCGTCGGACTTGATGACCATGGTCATGCCGAAAGCCAGGATCACGCAGCCCGCCGCCAGCATGACAAAACGGATCCAAATGGGACTTTTTTCATTGAGAAAACTGCCCAAAAGGAAGGTGAAAAAGTCAATAATGGGACCTCCGCAGAACATACAAAGCAGCGTACCGATCTTTACATAGCTCCGGTCAACGATCAGCAGCACCAGAATGATCAAAAAGCAGAGGATGCGGTGGATGCTGCCGTGACTCAAGCCCCAGTGAAAGGCATTCTCCGCCGTGCGGCACACGCCCTGCACCAGCACGTTGAAGGGATCGGCGCCCAGATCGGACAGCAGAAACAGCGTCACGCCAAAATGGGCAATGGTCAGTCCCACCATTAAAATCAAAACACGGAGCAGAATTTCCTTGATGCTTCGTTTCATAGAAAACCTCCGAAAAAAGGCCGCCGAAACGGCGGCCTTTTTTTGATTGGAATAGGAAAGCTTACCCAAACAGCACCTGGTTGACGACACTCTCCAGACGCTCCTGCTTGCCGCTGCCGGGCAGCTCGGGGGCGCCCATCTCGGCGGCGTAGGCAGCCAGCTCGGCCAAAGTGGTCTCGCCGGAGCGGATCTTGGCACCGATGCCGCTGCGATAGCTGGCATAGCGTTCCTCGACGAACTTGTCGACGCGGCCGTCCTCGATGAGCTTGGCCGCCTTCAGCAGACCCAGAGCGAAGGTATCCATACCCAGGATGTAGCTCTCGAACATATCCTCCAGGGTATAGGAGGGACGACGGGACTTGGCATCAAAGTTCAGACCGCCGGTCAGACCGCCGCCCTTGATGATCTCATACATGGCCATCGTGATCTCATACACGTTGAACGGGAACTCGTCGGTATCCCAGCCCAGCAGGTAGTCACCCTGGTTGGCATCCACGCTGCCCAACATGCCGTTGATGGCGGAGACCCGCAGATCGTGCTGGAAGGTGTGGCCCGCCAGCGTAGCGTGGTTTGCCTCGATGTTCATCTTGAAGTCCTTATCCAGACCGTACTGACGCAGGAAACCGATAGCGGTGGCGGCGTCGAAGTCGTACTGATGCTTCATGGGCTCTTTCGGCTTGGGCTCGATATAGAAGTCACCGGTGAAGCCGATGGAACGGCCGTAATCCACAGCCAGGTGCATCAGCTTGGCGATGTTCTCCTGCTCAAACTTCATGTCGGTATTCAGCAGGGTCTCGTAGCCCTCACGGCCGCCCCAGAACACGTAGCCCTTGCCGCCGAACTTGACGGTCAGATCCAATGCCTTCTTGATCTGTGCGGCGGCGAAGCAGAACACGTCGGCGGAGTTGGAGGAGCCGGCACCGTTCATATAGCGGGGATTGGAGAACATATTGGCGGTACCCCACAGGCACTTGATATCGGTGCCCTTCATCTTCTCGAGGATATAGTCGGAGATCTCGTCCAGACGGCGGTTGGTCTCCTTGATGTCATCGGCCTCGGGGACCAGGTCTACATCGTGGAAGCAGAAGTACTTGATGCCCATCTTCTGCATGAACTCGAAACCGGCATCCACTTTTGCCCGGGCATGCTCCATGGTACCCTTTTCCGGGGCGCCGAAGGACTTATCCGCGGTATCGCGGCCGAACATATCGGTACCGGCAGCGCCCAGATTGTGCCACCATGCCATAGCAAAGGGCAGGTGCTCGCTCATCTTCTTGCCCAGGACTACTTTGTCGGCATCGTAGAACTTGAATGCCAGGGGGTTCTTGCTCTCGGGACCCTCATACTTGATGGTAGGAATGTTTTCGAAAATCATTTGTTTAGTCCTCCTTCAAAGTTTGAAACAGTGGTTTCAATGTGGGGTATATCATTTGGAACTTGCGATATTTCTTTTCATACAGCGCCGCGATGGCCGGATCGGGCTTGATGGTTTGGGTGGTCTTGACCAGCTCATCGGCACAGGCCTTACAGCTTGCGTACTCGCCGCAGCCCACCATGGCCAGCATAGCGCCGCCGTAGCCGGGTCCCTCCTCGGTCTGGGGCAGGTCGATCTCGATGTTCAGCACGTCGGCCATCATCTGCCGCCAGATGGGAGCCTTGGCGCCGCCGCCGCAGAGCTTGCTGCGCTTGATCTCGATCCCCAGGGACTTCGCCACCTCAAAGCTGTCGCGAATGGCGTAGGTCACGCCCTCCATCACCGCCTGTACCATATCGGCACGGGTGGTGGCCATGGTCATACCCACGAAGGTGCCGCGGGCATCGGTATCATTGATGGGACTGCGCTCACCCATCAGGTAGGGCAGGAAGAAGACGTCGTTCTTGCCCAGCTTCTCCTCTGTGATGCTGCCCTGCTCACCGGCATAGTCGCCGGTACCCAGCACGGTCTCATAGAACCACTTATTGCAGCTGGCGGCAGACAGCATACAACCCATCAGGTGATAGTGACCGTCCGCATGGGCAAAGGCATGGAGCGCATTGTTGGGGTCCACGCCGAAGGTATCGCTGGAGATGAAGATGGTGCCGGAGGTGCCCAGAGAGATGTTGCACGCACCCTCGCCCACCGTACCGGTGCCGATGGCGGCGGCGGCGTTATCGCCGGCACCCGCCACGACCTTACAGGTCTTGGGCAGACCCACGTCGGCGGTCACGTTGCCGATGACCTCGTAGCTCTCAAAGAGCCGGGGCATCTGCTTTTCGCTGATACCGCAGATGTCCAGCATCTCCTTCGACCAACACTTGTTGGCCACATCCAGCAGCAGCATTCCGCTGGCATCGGAGTAGTCACAGGCGTGGACACCGGTGAGCTTGTAGTTCACGTAGTCCTTGGGCAGCATGATCTTGGCGATCCTTTGGAACTTCTCAGGCTCGTTCTTCTGCATCCACAGAATCTTGGGGGCAGTGAAACCGGCAAAGGCGATGTTGGCCGTCAGGGCGGAGAGCTTCTCCTTGCCGATGACGCCGTTGAGGTACTCCACCTCCGCAGCGGTACGGCCATCGTTCCAGAGGATGGCCGGGCGGATCACGTTGTCGCTGCCGTCCAGCACCACCAGACCGTGCATCTGGCCGCCGCAGCCCACACCGGCGATCTTGTCGGCGTCGATATCTGCGGTCAATTCCGTTAAGCCGTCCTGTACTGCCGTCCACCAGTCCTCGGGGTCCTGTTCGGACCAGCCGGGATGGGGAAAGTACAGGGGATAATCGCGGGAAACGGATTTTTGGATGGCTCCCTTGGCATCTACCAGCAGCAGTTTCACCGCGGAGGTGCCCAGGTCAATGCCGATATAATACATAGGATCCTCTCCTTATGTCACCAGAATTAGCTGTTCTTCTTCTTGGAGACCACGTCGAAGATAACGGCAGCCAGCAGCACCAGGCCCTTGACGACCTTCTGATAGTTGGCGTCCACGCCCATGATGGACATACCGATGTTGATAACGCCCATCAGGATAGCACCGACGATAACACCGGGAACAGTACCGATACCGCCGTAAGCGGAAGCGCCGCCGATGAAGCAGGAGCCGATGGCATCCATCTCGTAGTTCTGGCCGTAAGTGGGCTGTGCGGAGGTCAGGCGGGCGATGGTCATGATACCGGCCAGAGCAGCCAGGAAACCCATGTTGGTATAGGCGAAGAAGTAGATCTTCTTGGTATTGATACCGGAGAGCTGGGTCGCAGTCTCGTTGCCGCCGATGGCGTACAGGTGACGGCCAATGGTGGTCTTAGAGGTGATGTATGTATAAACAATGATGACCAGAGCCACCCACACCAGAGCGGTGGGGATACCCTTATACTGGCTGAGCTTCAGAGTGAAGAAAATGATTACAGCGCTGATGGCCACCAGCTTGATCACCATCTTGACGATGGAATCAGTCTGCAGGCCGGCCTTCTTGCGGACGAAATAGCTGCGCAGGGTGAAGAAGATGAACAGGGCGCAGGCGATACCGCCCACGATCAGGCACAGGGTCGCGCTGGCAGCATCCTTCAGCAGGTAGCAGTTGGCGCCGCCGCCGAAGATCTGGACGAACTTCTCATTGGTCACGGACATGGTCTTGCCCTGCAGCACCACGTTACTGAGGCCGCGGAACACCATCATGCCGGACAGGGTGGTGATGAAGGGAGGCACGTGGACGTAGGCGATCCAGAAGGCCTGCCATGCACCGATGGCCAGACCCACCAGCAGCATCACGATCACAGCCAGCCACATATTCAGCTCGTTGTGCATCAGCACGGCGCCGATGGTACCGGCGAAGCAGACCACAGAGCCCACGGACAGGTCGATGTTACCGCCGGTCAGGATGCACAGCAGCATACCGGTGGCTAACACGAACACGTAAGCGTTCTGGGAAATGATGTTGGTAATGTGCTGGGGCAACAGCAGCTTGCCGCCGGTACGCCAGGCGAAGAACGCCACCACCAGCACCAGGACGATGATCATCGTATATTTCTGAATAAAGTTCAGAACTTTCTGTTTCTGTGTCATATATTTTTACTCCTTTCCGTCATTCGCAGCAGAGGCAATGATGCAGGCCATGATCTTCTCCTGATTTGCCTCGCCCTGTGCGAATTCACCCACGAAGCGGCCTTCGTTCATCACATAAATTCTGTCGCTCATACCCAGCACCTCAGGAAGTTCCGAGGAGATCATGATAACAGATTTGCCCTCCGCTACCAGCTGGTTGATGATGCAGTAGATCTCGTACTTGGCACCCACGTCGATACCACGGGTGGGCTCATCCAAAATCAGGATGTCGGGGTCCGTATACATCCACTTGCTCAGCAGAACCTTCTGCTGGTTGCCGCCGGAGAGCTTACCCACGTTCTGCTCGATACCGGTGCATTTGGTGCGCAGCTTCTGGCGGTATTCCTCTGCCACGCTGATCTCCTTATCGGGATTGATCACGCCGCCCTTGGAGGAGACCCCCTTCAGATTTGCCAGCGTAGTGTTGACGCGAATGGGATTGCTGAGGATCAGGCCGTTGCCCTTACGATCCTCGGTGACATAGGCAAGGCCATTGTCGATGGCCTCGCGGGGAGAATGGAGTTTGACTTCTTTTCCATTTATTTTCAGTGTACCGGTGATGTCCGTACCATAGCTGTGGCCGAAAATACTCATGGCCAGCTCGGTACGACCGGCGCCCATCAAGCCGGAAATACCGACGACTTCGCCCTTTCGAACATGGAAGGAAACATTGTCGACGACTTTCTTGCCGGCATAGATGGGGTGATAGACGTTCCAGTCCTTTACCTCCATAGCGACCTCACCGATGGTAACACCGGGACGCTTGGGGAAACGATCCGCGATCTCACGGCCAACCATGCCGCGGATGATGCGGTCTTCGCTGAAATCGTCCACGCCCCTGTGGAGCGTTTCGATGGTCTGTCCGTCGCGGATGATGGTGATATCGTCCGCCACATAGGAGACCTCGTTGAGCTTATGGGAGATAATAATAGAGGTCAGACCCTCTTCCTTGAACTTCAGCAGCAGATCCAGCAGAGCCTTGGAGTCGGTCTCGTTCAGGGAGGAGGTGGGCTCGTCCAGCACCAGCAGACGAGCGTGCTTGGCAAGCGCCTTGGCGATCTCCGCCATCTGCTGCTTGCCCACGCCGATATCCTTGATCAGCGTGTGGGGCTGCTCGGTCAGTCCCACGATCTTTAAGTACTTGGCAGCTTCGGCATAAGTCTCATCCCAGTTGATGGCAAACTTTTTGCCGCGCTCATTGCCCAGGAACATATTCTCGCCGATGGTCATATAGGGAACCAGCGCCAGTTCCTGGTGGATGACAACGATTCCCTTTTCCTCGCTGTCACGGATCTTGGAGAAGCGGCATACCTCGCCGTCATATACGATATCACCCGTATAGGTACCGTAGGGATAGATGCCGCTCAGGACATTCATCAAGGTGGACTTACCGGCACCGTTTTCTCCGACCAGTGCATGGATCGTACCCTTCTTCACCTCAAAGGTCACGTTATCCAATGCCTTCACGCCGGGGAATTCTTTGGTGATACTTCTCATTTCAAGCAAATTTTCCGACAAGGTATCGCCTCCGTTTTCTTAATATATGGTTAGGTGGGCAAGGCGGGAAACTCCCGCCTTGCCCATAAGTTTGTTTTAGCGTTCAGCCAAACACACAGGCAAATTAGGCCAGATCAGCAGCGGTGTAGTAACCGGAGTCGATCAGCAGAGCCTGATAGTTGTCGGCGGTGCAGGCCACGGGCTCGCACAGGAAGCTGGGGATGATACCGGTGCCGTTATCATAGGTCTTGGTATCGTTGATCTCGGGCTCCTGACCCTTCATCAGAGAGTCGACCATGCCGACGACCTTCTCAGCCAGAGTACGGGTATCCTTGAACACGGACATACCCTGCTTGCCGGCGATCAGGTTCTTCATGATAGCGATATCGCAGTCCTGACCGGTGATGACGGGCCACTCGCCGGTGTAGGAAGCTTCCAGAGCATTCTCAACGCCGCAAGCGGTGGAGTCGTTGGAGGCCAGAACGGCATCCAGGGTCTTGCCATCAGCATAGTAGGAGCTCAGGATGTTCTCGAAACGAGCCTGGGCAGCATCGGTAGCCCAGTTAGCGGTAGCAACGGTAGCCTTATCATAGCTGCCATCAGCCTTCAGCTCAGCCATCTGGCCGGAGGGGCAAACCAGAGTGCCGGCATCGACGTACTTCTGCAGGAGGCTCATAGCGCCATCGAAGAAGAAGTTGATGTTGTTGTCGCCGGGGTCGCCGGTGATGTACTCGATGTTGAAGGTCTTGTCGCCGGCGTTAGCCAGATCCAGCTGAGCCTCGATGAACTCGCCCTGCTTCACACCAACCAGCCAGTTATCGAAGGTGGCATAGTAGGTAACAGCGTCGGAGTTCATGATCAGACGGTCATAAGCGATGACGGGGATGCCGGCTTCCTTGGCCTGTGCCAGGACGGTGCCCAGAGAGTCACCATCGATAGCAGCGATAACCAGGACCTTGCAGCCGTTAGCGATCATGTTCTCGATCTGGGAAACCTGCTGCTGAATGTCGTTGGCGCCGTACTGCAGGTCGACCTCATAGCCGGCAGCTTCCAGCTGGGACTTCATGTTGTCGCCATCCTGGTTCCAACGCTGCAGATCCTTGGTGGGCATGGAAACGCCAACCAGATTGCCGGCAGCTGCGCCATCATCGGCGGGAGCAGCTTCCTGACCGCAGGCGACCAGAGCCAGAGCCATGACCAGAGCCAGCATCAATGCAAGAAACTTTTTCATTTTACGTTCTCCTTTTATATTCCCCTTGCGGGGTGAATTTGGAAGCATAAACTTCCATAAAGTAATTTTATAAAGATACTTAATAAAAGTCAATTCTTTTTTTCTCTATACGGGCTTTTTTGTAAAACTGGCAAATTTTCCTCCTTTTAACTGTCTGTTTTGCACAACTTTGAAAAAAAGCAAATTTGATAAATGTAAAAACGCATTGACTATTTTTTTAAATATGTTAATCTTGGAAGCAAAGTTATATAAAAGTTGTGCGAATAAATTGAGGTATCCTATGGATCTGAACACGAATATTACAGAACGGCGAAAACAGACCCGCAGTGCGATCTATCAATATCTTTACCGACACCAGGGCTTTTGCTCCAAGCAGACGATCGCACAGGAGATGGGTCTGAGTCTGCCCACCGTCTATCAAAATCTGACAGAATTGATGGACGCCGGACTGGTGGGCTTTTCCGGTGAGCAACTCTCCACCGGCGGGCGGCGAGCCATGGGGCTGGACATCGTACCCAACGCCCGGTTGGCCATCAGCATCTATGTGGCCAGCAGCTATGTACGCTTCGCCGTGGTGGATCTGCGCTTGCAGGAGCTGTGCTACCGCAGCATCCGTCGACAGTTCGGCACGGATTTTGAGAGCTTTGTGCGCTTTCTGGCGCCAGAGCTGGAAGCCTTTCTGGACGAAAACCACATAGATCGGCAAAAGCTCCTGGGGGTGGGCATTGCATTCCCCGGTGTGATCAGCGCAGGGCAGCGCTCCCTGGTGTTCGCCCCCACGCTGCATATGAAGAATGTCAGTCTGCGAAATTTGCAGGAGAGTATTCCCTATCCCGTACAGGTGCAAAACGACGGTACCTGCAGCGGCTACATGGAGTGGTTTTTGCGGACGGAGAGTCGGGGCAAAAAAACGCACAACACCCAGGCCTACCTGTTTTTGGGCAACGGCGTAGGCGGGTCTCTGCTGCTGGGCAGCCAACTCCACAACGGCAACCACAACCACAGCAGCGAGTTCGGCCACATTCAGGTGGAGTACAACGGCAGACTGTGCGAGTGCGGACAGCGGGGCTGTCTGGAGGCCTATTGCTCCGCCCGACGGATCAGCGACGATCTTGGGCTGACGCTGGATGAATTTTTCCGGGAGCTGGCCGCCGGCAATACAGAGTATGCGGCTCTGTGGGAAGATATTCTGCGACATCTGGCCATCGGGATCAACAGCATCAATATGGCGCTGGACTGTGAGGTGATTTTAGGCGGCTTCCTGGGAGAGTATCTGGAGCCCTGGCTGCCGCAGCTCCGGCAATATGTGGCAGACGGCAATCCCTTTGAGGAAAACGCCGACTTTGTTCAGCTGAGTCTTCTGAAGAGTCATCACGCACCCCTGGGCGCAGCGTTATACTATATAAAACAATTCATTGATACGATTTGAGACAGCTGCCGTTTGCAGCGTCATGGCGCACCGCTTTTCCCTCCCACAGGGGGCGATATAAAAAACCGCAGGGACGGCTCACAAAAGCCGTCCCTGCGATTTTATTCTTTCTTACATATACTTCTGCATCCCGTCGGTGGCTTCGGTTTCTTCGCCGCTGATGGTCACGGTGAACTTCACGCTGTTGTTCTCGCTGAACACGTCCAGCCAGTTCAGGAATTTTTCCACCTCGTGATAGTCCTTGCTGCCCGCGATCTTGCAGAGGTTGTCCACAAACACATGGGAAATATCATAATTGCCTGCATACAGACCGCTGACGAAACCACGCAGGCACTCAAAGCTGTTAATACCGTACTCGCCGGCCGTGACCAGACGTACGCTGTACGGAATATCAAAGGTCATGTCGGTCTTGGGTTCGATGCACACGACGCTGCCGTTCTCCGCCTCTGCAGTGGTGCGGATCAGGTCGATCAGCTGCTTGGTCTTGCCTGCACCATTAGAACCCATAATCAATCTAACCATAAGTAATCACTCCTTTTGAAAAGATGGGGGAAGCGCCCTTCCATTTACAGCATACCATACCTCTCGGAAAATAGCAACGAAAAAAACCGGGGCGCTTTTTGTGGAAATTGCCTTATTTCAGCTTCTCCAGCAGTTCCCGGCGCAAGTCCTCATAGCCGGGTTTGCCCAGCAGGGCAAACATATTCTTCTTATACGCCTCCACACCCGGCTGATCAAAGGGATTGACGTCCAGCAGGTAGCCGGAAAGACCACAGGCATACTCAAAGAAGTAGATCAGGCCGCCCAGGGTGCGGGCATCGTTTTTGCCGGTATGGATCGCAATATTGGGCACGCCGCCCTCCACATGGGCCAGAAGCGTACCGTCCATTGCCTGACGACAGATGAAGTCCATGCTCTTGCCCGCCAGGAAGTTCAGGCCATCGCCGTCCATTTCGTCCAGAGGAACAAGGTACTCCCGCTGCGGCCGGTCAAAGCGCACCACGGTTTCAAACAAATGGCGTTCGCCCTGCTGGATATACTGGCCCATAGAGTGCAGATCCGCGGTAAACTCCACGCCGGCGGGAAACAGACCCTTGTTCTCCTTGCCCTCGCTCTCGCCGTAGAGCTGCTTCCACCACTCGGTCATAAAGCGGAAAGACGGCTCGTAGGACGCCAGGATCTCCACCTTTTTGCCCTTGCGATACAGGGCAAACCGCGCCGCGGCATACTGCCACGCGGGGTTTTGTTCCATATTGTCGCTTTGGCAGATATCCATCATCTCCCGGGCACCGCCCAGCAGCTCGTCCAGATCGATACCTGCCACGGCGATAGGCAGCAGACCCACAGCGGTGAGAACGCTGTAGCGGCCGCCGATATCGTCCGGGACCACAAAGGTCTCGTAGCCGTTGGCATCCGCCAGCGACTTGAGAGCGCCCTTGCTCTTATCGGTGGTGGCATAGATTCGTTTCGCGGCAGCCTCCCTGCCGTACTTCTCCTCCAGCGCACGGCGGAAAAAGCGAAACGCCACGGCGGGTTCGGTGGTGGTGCCGGACTTGGAGATGACATTGACAGAGAAGTCCACGTCCTTCACCAGATCCAGCACTTCGCCCAGGGCATCGCTGCTCAGGCCGTTGCCGATAAAGTACACATTGGGGGTAGACTTCCTTTTCAGATTATAGTTGGGGGAACACAGGCAGTCGATAACGCCGCGGGCACCCAGATAGGACCCGCCGATGCCGATGACCACCAGTGCCTGAGAGTCGGACTGTATCTTCTTCGCCGCCGCTTGAATGCGGGCGTATTCCTCTTTGTCGTATGCCTGAGGCAGACCTACCCAACCGGTGAATTCACCGCCCAGACCGTCACCGTTTTGCAGATGGTCGTGGGCGATCTTCAGCCGGGGAGTAAGCTCCGCCTCATAGGGCAGCTTCAGCTCCTGCTTGATATTGGATAAATCGACGCGTAACATAGCCGTTCCTCCTGTTGTGCAGAGATTTCATGTTGTTTATCATATCTCTTTTTTCCAATAAATACAAGAGGAACGGCGGGGTTTTTACGTTTCGGTCAGAAAAAGAAGCTGATGTGCCAACCGGACAAAGGTCTGTCCCCAGGTCAGTTTTTCCACGGACTCCGCCGCCAGGATAGGGATCCGGAGCAGTACCGTATCGCCATCGGAAACTGTCAACTCCCCCACCGGGTCGCCGGCGCTGACGGGTGCAGTCACCGACTCCGGCAGGGTGATGTTCTGCTTCAGGTCGGAAAGGGCCCCCTTTTCGGTCAGAAGAGTGCACCCCTCCTCCGGCAGGGTCAGCGGCACCGTATCCGCAGCGCCCCGGGAAACCGGAAGCTCCGGCAGAGGATCTGCCGGCGTCACATCGGTAATGGCATAGGTAGAAAAGCCGTAGTTCAGCAGAGCCTTGGCGTCCGTATTGCGCTTGTCGGAGGTCTCCCCTTTCATAATGACCGCGATCAGCTCCATGCCGTCCTTCTCGGCGGTAGCGCTCATGCAGTAACCGGCGGAGGCGGTGTAGCCGGTTTTCAATCCCGTGCAGCCCTCGTAGTACCGCACCAGCTTGTTGGTGTTGGAAAGGCCAAAGGTGCCGTCCCGGATGGTGTCCATCCAGATGGTGGTGTAATTGCGGATCGCAGGATGGTGCAGAATCAGCTCCCGACTCATCAGCGCGATGTCATAGGCGCTGGTAACGTGACCGTCCGCCGTCAAGCCGGTGCAGTTGACGAAATGGGTGTCGTTCATGCCCAGCTCCCGCGCTTTGTTGTTCATCTGCTCCACGAAGAGTTCTGTCACACCGGAAACGTATTCCGCCAGGGCTACCGCCGCATCGTTGCCGCTGGAAACGCACACGGATTTCAGCAGCTCCTCCACGCTGATCTGCTCCCCTTCGGCGAGATAGACCTGTGAGCCGCCCATGGATGCCGCGTTGGCGCTGACAGTAACCATATCCTGCAAAGAGATCTTGCCGCTGTCGATGGCCTCCATGGTCAGCAGCAGGGTCATGATCTTGGTGACGCTGGCGGGTTCCAGCTTTTCGTGTTCGTTTTGGGCAAATAATATCTCACCGGTGGACTTCTCCATCAGCAGTGCCGCCCGGGATGTCAGCGGAATGTCAGCGGCTGCGGCCTGTGCCGTCAGCAGGCAGAGCAAAATGGCAGCAAAAAACAACGTCGTCAGCTTTTTCATAAAAAGACCCCCCACACTTTTTTCTCACCTTATGCCCTCAGTTGACAAATCATGCCTTGCAAATGCGGACAGAGTCTGCTATAATATGTTTATACGCAGGATTAGTACATTGGTAGTATGTCAGCTTCCCAAGCTGAAGAGGCGGGTTCGATTCCCGTATCCTGCTCCAAAAAGAACCTCCCCACTTTTGTCACCAAGGCAAAAGTGGGGTCTTGCCCTATTTCGGGCCAAAATTAGCGCATCAAATCATTGAAATTCGAAGAACGTGAGCTATAATGATTATGTAAAATATCTCTGCTCTTTTTCATACAAGGAGGAAATACTATGAAAAAGCTGATTGCAATTGTTTTCATGCTCGCGCTTGTCTTTACAATGTGCAGCTGTACGCAAGACGTGGCGGTCAACGATGACCGGATGACCAGCCAAGAGTCTTCCGCATTCACGGCAAACATCGATAGAGCCTTGGCGAAAAGCGGCATTGAAGAGCTCATGATTGAGAGCGGCAATACACCGGAGGTGCTTGAAGCGATAAGAGCCGAAATGATGAAGCTCTACGGTGAGAACGGGGAGATCACCGGCGAATATGATGAGACCCTCGCAGCAAAGACCGTTTCCGGCACCTATGTTGGGAAAAAGGATGAAAACGGCATTGTTTCATGGAAGGGCGTTCCCTTTGCAAAGCAGCCGGTAGGTGAGCTGCGGTGGAAAGTGCCACAAGCGCCAGACCCCAGTGACAAAGTCTATGAAGCTTATTATTTCGGTCATTCTTCCTTGCAGGTCGAATCCTTTGACGAAGTAAGCGCCCTGTATCCTCAGGGGGAGGACTGCCTTAATCTGAATGTGTGGAACAATACAGCCGATCTCTCGGACAATAAGCCGATCATGGTATGGATCCACGGTGGTGCCTATATTCAAGGCGGAGCTGTTGAGCCGGAGTATGAGGGGACGAACTTTGTAAAGAACAACCCCGAAGTGATTTATGCTTCTATCGATTACAGAACGGACATCATGGGCTTTATCAATCTGACGCAGGTACCGGGCGGCGAGGCGTATAAGGAATCCGCCAACCTCGGTCTGCTCGATCAGGTCGCGGCGCTGAGATGGTTAAAAGAAAACGCCAAAGCCTTCGGCGGCGATCCTGAGAGGATCACGATCTTCGGCGAGTCCGCGGGTGCGGGCTCCGTTTCCGCTCTGACGATTATGCCGCAGGCTAATGGCTTATTCAAACGTGCCATTATGGAGAGCGGCGCTTCCTCCAACTTCGTGCGCAGTGCAGAAAAGAGCATAGCGCACACCAATGCGATCATGGAGGCCACCGGAGCCAAAAATATGGATGATCTTCTGTCTTTAACGGAGAGCGATCTGAGAAAAGTCGAAACGCTCATGTGCGGCGGCGCGTCAAATTTTACCTACCCGCAGTGTGACGGTGTTGCGCTTCCTATAGATATGAAAGAGGCTTTAAGCTCCGGCACCCGTGACGGCATAGATATTCTGCTGGGAACGAATAAAAATGAATACAATTACTTCACATGGGTGTACGGCAAAGAGTTGAACTATGAGTTCATGAAAGACATAATCAATAATTATGTTCAAAAAATGAGCGATGACGAAAGGGCAAGGTTTGAACAGTTTGAGGCTTCTCTGACGGGTGACGAATACGATACTATGCTGGAGATCGTAAACTATGTCTCCTTCCATGGCGCCAACCGCTTTGAAGCCAGAACACACGCGGAAAGAGGACAGAACGCTTACGTTTACTTCTTTACTGAGGAATCCAACAATCCCGATCTGCTGTCATACCATGCTTTTGAGCTGGGCTATGTTTTCGGAGACATCTGGACGGACGAGGTCAAAGACGAGGAGGAAGCCTGGGCGCTGAGCCGCATCATGCAGAAGATGTGGGTTAATTTCGCACTGACAGGCGATCCCAGCATCAAGAAAGGCGATGTTGAAGGCGTTGACGAGATCCCGTGGGAAAAGTACGATGTTGATGCGAAAAAGGTCATGGTCATCAATTCCGAAAAGACTGGCATGGAGATCGATCCTCTCAAGGACAATATCGACCTGATTGGCGATGTATTCTGGGCAAAACTCAGAAAGTAATGGCTTGAATGCATTGTTCTAAAAGACCACCGGCTTTCCTGAACAATCTTTGCAAACACCGTGCATGAGGTCCGCCAGAGGAATGGCCGCTACAATAATGGCAAATAAAGGCAGCAAGAGACGGCTCTGTAGATGTGCAATTTGCTGGGTCTTAGACACCAAACCCCCACTTTTGTCACCAAGACAAAAGTGGGGGTTTTATGGAACTGTACGGTGCTGGACTTTCCCCCGCCGCCATGATATAATAGCGTATATCATTCCCGCCCAACGGGTCGGAACGATAAATACTTTTTTCAGGAGCGTACTGTTTGAAACTGTACAACACACCGGAGATTGTGGGCTGACCGGGAGGTTTGCCGACAACTCAAACAAGCCTCCCGCCGAAAAGGCAGTTGAAGTCAACAATTTTCAGGAGGAAAAACAATGAATACAAATGACATCACCATTCGTTTAGAACGGCGCGAAGACTATGCAGACACGGAGAACCTCGTCAGGGAGGCGTTCTGGAACGTCTCCCGCCCCGGCTGCAGCGAGCACTACGTCATTCATGTGCTGCGGGACGATCCGGCCTTTGTGAAAGAGCTGGACTTTGTCATGGAGCAAGGCGGCAAATTGATCGGGCAGAATATGTTCATGAAGACCGTCATTGATGCCGATGACGGCAGGACTATCCCCATTCTGACCATGGGACCCATCGGCATCGCGCCGGAGCTGAAGCGCAGGGGTTACGGGAAAAAGCTGCTGGACTTCTCTCTGGAAAAGGCGGCTGCTCTGGGATTCGGCGCGGTGCTGTTTGAGGGCAACATTGACTTTTACGGCAAGAGCGGGTTCGATTACGCCGAAAAATTCGGCATCCGGTACCACGATCTGCCGGAGGGTGCTGACGCATCGTTCTTTCTCTGCAAGGAGCTGATCCCAGGCTATCTGGACGGCATCACCGGCGTCTATCAGACGCCTCGGGGATACTATGTGGATGACGCCGATGTGGAGGCGTTCGACAACGAATTCCCCGCCAAGGAAAAGCACAAGCTGCCGGGGCAGATCTTCTAAACGAGAGAAACCGTCCGTTTGGACGGTTTCTTCCCTGTTCAGCGAGAAATTTGCACGATCGCCCTTTACAGTCCTGCTTTTTTTGGATATAATATTTTAGTTCATGAAATTGATGCAAGGAGACGACCGATATGGCAGTCATTGAATACGACGAGTACAGGCAGAAATTACTGGCGCTGAAGCCCACGCTGACGGAGCTGGAGAATGCGTTGGGGATCCCCGCGGCGAGACAGGAGCTGAAAGGCCTGCAGATCGAGACGGAGACCGAGGGCTTCTGGAACGACGTGGCCCACAGTCAGAAGGTGGCGCAGCAGATCAAGCGTCTGGAAAATAAAATCCACAAGCATGACCGTCTGGTCTCCGACTGGGACGATTGTCTGACCCTGTGCGAAATGGCGCAGGAGGAAGACGACGCCAGTCTGCTGGAGGAGATCGCCCAGAGCTACGATACCATTGAAAACGAGATCAGCGACAGGCGGCTGGCGGCGCTGCTGACCGGCGAATATGACGCAAACAACGCCATTTTGACCCTGCACGCCGGTGCGGGCGGTACCGAAGCGCAGGACTGGGCGTCTATGCTGTTGCGGATGTATACCCGCTGGGCAGATCGCCACGGCTTTACCGTACAGACGCTGAACTATGAAGACGGCGACGAGGCCGGTATCAAGACCGCTACCATCTCCATTGAGGGAGAAAACGCCTACGGCTATCTCCGCAGCGAAAACGGCGTCCACCGCCTGGTGCGCGTCAGCCCGTTTGACGCCAACGCCCGCCGACAGACCAGCTTTGCCGCCGTAGAGGTCATGCCGGAGCTGCCCGATGACAATGACATCGAGATCCGTCCCGAGGAAATCGAGATGCAGGCCTGCCGTTCCTCCGGTGCAGGCGGCCAGCACATCAACAAGACCTCCTCAGCCGTGCGTATCACCCACCTGCCCACCGGCATCGTGGTGTTCTGCCAGACGGAGCGCAGTCAGTTCCAGAACCGCGACAACTGCATGAAGATGCTGAAGGCCAAGCTGCTGGAATTGCAAATTCAGCAGCACGCGGAGAAGATCAGCGACATCAAGGGCGTGCAGATGAAGATCGAGTGGGGCAGCCAGATCCGTTCCTACGTGTTTATGCCCTACACCCTGGCCAAAGATACCCGCACCGGCTATGAGGTGGGGCAGATCCAGTCCGTGATGGACGGCGAGATCGATGGCTTCATCAACGCCTACCTCACCGCCGCCGCCAACGGCACGCTGCTGAAATAATTGCAAATAGCAACAAAAACCGCCCGAAACGGGCGGTTTTTGTTTATTCTTCTTTCTTTTTCCGGCGAATGCGGAAGCCTTTCTTTTTGATAATACGGACAATAACAATAACGACAACGGCAATTACGACCAGCCAGATCCAGCTGTACGCCAGCCACACCAGCAGATTTTCAAAGAAATTGCCCACGGATTTGATACCTCTGACAAAGGAATTGCCGATACGCTTGCCAAGGGTCAGCGGAGCGCTGTCCGTGCCGGAGAGCTTGTAAACCTCCCGCAGGCTCATGTACACCGTGGCGTAATCCACCTGATGATCATAGGTGCGGAGGGTACCGGTGAGGTTTTCGATTTCCCACTCCGCGTCGGAGATGGCAGACTCGATGGTGATGATGTCCGACATATTGTCGGCCTTGGCCAGCAGCTCCTGCAGGCGCTCCAGCTTGGTCTGAGCGGTTTTCAGGCGGGAGTCCACATCGTAATAGCTGTCGGTAATATCTTCGGCTGTGGTGGAGGTATAGGTCACGGTACAGGTCTCGCCGATGGTATTCAGAAAATTGTGAAATTCATTTTTCGGAACTTTTACGATATAATCTGCATAGCGATAGTCCGTATTGTATCCGTTCTGGGAACTATTTTCGAAGTATCCGCCAAAGCGTTCCACCGCGGCGGCGATGTCGCTTACGGCTTTTTCAAACTCGGTGGTCTCCAGGTCCAGATTGGCGGTATAGACGATTTTGGCGTCACGCTGAGTGGCATCGGGAATACCGGAAGCCGGCTGAAATACACCGTTTTCGGACTCCTCCACCGTCTTGTATTTGCCGCCGTCATAGAGAGATTCGGGGGCGGCGGAGTCGGCAGCGGCGGACTCCTGCGGCGCACTTGCTCCGCAGGCGGCAAGGGACAAAACCAGGATAAAACAGGTCAAAATTGCCAGAAACTTCTTCATCTTTCTTCCTCCTTTTTGGAAATCTTCCTGCCCTTATGACGCATAAAAAGGGAAAAAAGTTCCCCTGAAAAAGGAAAAAAGTCCGCTTTTTTCAAGCGGACTTTTGTTCTGCGCTTATTTCACATATTCCGACGGGTCGATGACCGCACCGTTCTTGCTGACGGAGAAATGGAGGTGGGGACCCATGCCGCTCTCAGCGGCGGCGGTGGAGCCGACACAGCCGATGATGTCACCGGCCGCCACTTTATCGCCGGACAGCACCGGAGGATTTTCCTGGAGGCTGGCGTAGGTGGTAGTATAGCCGCCGGCGTGGTCGATGACCACGGTGGTACCCATCAGTTCATCATTCCGCACGGAGACTACCGTACCGGCAGCGGCGGTCTTGACCGCGTCACCCTCCCCTGCCTGGATATCCAGACCGTTATGGGTCCTCCAGTCCGCCATGGTGTCGTCGTACATCAGCTCCGTCATGGAGAACACGGTGACGGTGGTGCCGTCCAGCGGAGAGACCACCTGAGGCAGAAGCTCGGTGGGCTCGGTGACGGCGGTCTCCTCCACCGGCTCCGCTGCCTTCACCTGCGGCTTCGGCGCAGCAGGTACGGTAGGTTTGGGGGTAATTTCGATGACAGGGGTGATGGCGGCTGCCTCCCGGGAAGGGGCGCGATTGGCATAGCTGAGATAGGCAACAGTGCCAGCCGCGATCAGACACAGCGCAAGGGCTATGTACAGCCCCTTGCTGGTAAACACCGCCTTGGCGCGATTTTGGAATTCACTCATACTGCTCCTCGGAACGGATCAGACGTCCGTTCACCGCCGGATTGACGGAGCGGCGGCTCTCCGGAATAAAAAAGGCTTCGGACGTATTGTGGTCGTCCGAAGCCTTTTTTATACATTTCATGAGCAAATGATAGGTAAATTACTTGATGATCAGCGTTCTGCCGTCCATCTCGGCAGGCTGGTTGAGTCCCATCACGTCCAGCATGGTGGGGGCAATATCCGCCAATCGTCCCTCCCGCAGCTCGGTGGCTGCACCGCAGAGAATAAAGGGTACCACATTGGTGGTGTGGGCGGTCATGGGAGCACCGTCCGCCTGCTGCATATCCTCGGCGTTGCCGTGATCCGCGGTGACCATGGCGATGCCGCCCATCTGCAGGGTGGCATCCACCACGCGGCCCACACATTCGTCCACGGTCTCCACCGCCTTGACTGCGGCGTCCAGAACGCCGGTGTGACCCACCATATCGCAGTTGGCGAAGTTCAGGATCACCACGTCATACGCGCCGGATTCGATACGCTCCACGCACTTATCGCACACCTCGTAGGCGCTCATCTCCGGTTGGAGATCATAAGTGGCCACCTTGGGAGAGGGCACCAGCACCCGATCTTCCCCGGGATATTGGGTCTCCACGCCGCCATTGAAGAAAAACGTGACGTGGGCATACTTCTCGGTCTCGGCAATACGGAGCTGGGTCATGCCCATGCTGCTGAGGTATTCACCCAGTCCGTTTTCCACCCGGAGACGGGGCCACGCCACGGTGACATTAGGCATGGCGGCATCGTACTCGGTGTTGCAGATGTAGGTGGTGGGGAAAAACTCCCGCTGAAAACCGTCAAACTCCGGGTCTACGATGGCGCGGGTGATCTCACGTGCCCGGTCGGGACGGTAGTTAAAGAAAATAATGCTGTCGTGATCGGAGATGGTACCGTCTCCATCACAGACCACGGGCTCTACGAACTCATCGGTAATACCGGCGGCATAGGACTGCTTCACGGCATCTACGGGGTCTTCGTTCTGAATGCCCTCGCCGTACACCATGGCGTCATACGCCAGCTGGACACGCTCCCAGCGCTTATCACGATCCATGGCGTAATATCTGCCCATGACGGTGGCGATCTTCCCCACGCCCAATTCCGCACACTTATCCCGCAGGGCGGCAACAAAGCTCACGCCGCTGGTGGGACTGACGTCGCGGCCATCCAGGAAGCAGTGGATGTAGACCTTTTGGAGACCCTCCTCCTTTGCCATTTGCAGCAGCGCATACAAATGCTCGATATGGGAGTGGACACCGCCGTCACTCAGAAGGCCATAGAGGTGCAGCGCCGTTTTCTTCTCCTTACAGGCATCCATTGCCTGATGATAGGCCACGTTCCGGAAAAAGCTGCCGTCTTGAATGGCACGGCTGATACGGGGCAGATCCTGAAAGACCACACGACCCCCGCCGATATTGGTGTGACCCACCTCGCTGTTGCCCATCTGTCCCTGGGGCAGACCCACGTCCAGTCCGCCGGCTTGCAGAGTGGTATGGGCATACTCACGGAACAGACGGTCCAGCACGGGGGTATTTGCCAGCGTGACAGCGTTATCCGGTGCGGCAGGGGCAAGGCCGAAGCCGTCCATAATAATCAATGTCGTAGGCGTTTTATTCATAATAGGTATCCCTCTTTAGATCAGTCCTGGTTGGCGGCGTTGATGATCTCCACGAAATCCTTTGCCTTTAACGCTGCACCGCCGACCAGGCCGCCGTCGATATCGGGCTGACCCAGCAGCTCGGCAGCATTGGAGGGCTTCATGGAGCCGCCATACTGAATGGTGACACTGCGGGCAATGCGGGCGCCGTACAGGTGGCGGATCGTGCTGCGGATAAAGGTGCAGACCTCAGCAGCCTGCTCGGCGGTGGCGGTCTTGCCGGTGCCGATGGCCCAGACGGGCTCATAGGCGATAACGCAGCGGCGCAGCTTCTCGGCGCCGACACCCGCCAGAGCGGACTTGACCTGCAGCGCGATGAGCTCCATGGTGATGCCCAGCTCCCGCTGCTCCAGAGTCTCGCCCACGCAGATGATGGGGTGCAGGCCGGCTTCCAGAGCGGCAAGCACCTTCTTATTGACGGTAAAATCCGTCTCGCCGAAATACTGACGGCGCTCGCTGTGGCCGATAATGACGTACTTTACGCCCAGATCCTTGAGCATATCGGCGGAGACTTCGCCGGTATAGGCGCCGGACTTCTCATAGAACACGTTCTCGGCACCAACGCTGACGCGCATATCCTTGAACGCCTTAATGGCAGCGCTGATATTACAGCCGGGGACACAGACCACCACATCGCACCACTTGGCTCTGGGCATCAGACCGCGCAGCTCCTCTGCGAACTTCTTGGTTTCGGTAGCGGTGTTGTTCATCTTCCAGTTACCGGCAATGATGGTCTTACGATATCTGCGATTCATAGTTGATTCTCCTTTTATTTGAAAAAATATTGATTACTTATCTAACAGGCAGGCGACTCCCGGTAACTCCAAACCCTCGAGGAACTCCAGGGACGCACCGCCGCCGGGGAGCGATCCGAGCGCCGCCAGTGGCGGATGCAGCGAGGTGAGCGAGTGGCAGCGGTCAAATTTTCAAGCGATCAGCGGAAGCCGCGCAGAAAATTTGGGCACCGCAACAGGGGGAACCGGCGTATTGTTTTACTTATCCAACAGGCAGGCGACTCCCGGTAACTCCAAACCCTCGAGGAACTCCAGGGACGCACCGCCGCCGGTGGAGATATGTGTGATCTTGTCGGCAAAGCCCATCTGCTCCACGGCTGCCGCGCTGTCGCCGCCGCCGACGATGGTCACGGCGCCGCTGTCCGCCAGAGCCTGGGCCATGGCACGGGTGCCCTTGGCAAACTTTTCAAACTCGAAAACGCCCATGGGGCCGTTCCACACCACGGTGCCGGCACCCTTGACGGCGGCGCAGAACGCCTCGGTGGTCTTGGGACCAATGTCCAGGCCCTCCATGTCGGCAGGGATCTTCATGGTATCCACCACGCAGCTCTCGGCATCGGCGGCGAACTCCTTTGCCGCCACGGTATCGCCGGGAAGCAGCAGCTTCACGCCGTTCTTTTTTGCCTTTTCGATCATCTTCAAGGCGTAGTCCAGCTTGTCGCTTTCGCACAGGCTGTTGCCGATGGAACCACCCTGCGCCCTGGCAAAGGTATAGGCCATGCCGCCGCCGATGATGATGGTATCCGCTTTTTCCAGCAGGTTATTGATGACGCCGATCTTATCGCTGACCTTGGCACCGCCCAGGACGGCGACGAAGGGACGCCTGGGATCGTTCAGCGCACCGCCCATGATCTCCAGCTCCCTGGCCACCAGCAGACCGCTGACAGCAGGGAGATAGGCGGCAACGCCGGCAGTAGAGGCATGAGCGCGGTGGACGGTACCGAAGGCATCGGACACGTACAGCTCCGCCATGTCCGCCAGCTCTCTGGCAAAGCCGGCGTCATTCTTCTCTTCACGGGGATCAAAGCGCAGGTTCTCCAGCAGCAGGATCTGACCGCTCTGAAGCGCCTTGGCCTTTTGCCTGGCGTCCTCGCCCACGATGTCGTTGGCGAAAATCACCTCTTTGCCCAGCAGCTCGCCCAGACGGTCGGCAACGGGCTTCAGGGTCAGCTTTTCCTTCCACTCACCCTTGGGCTTGCCCAGATGGGAGCAGGCGATGACGGCAGCACCCTTAGAAAGCAGGTACTCAATGGTAGGCAGAGCCGCCACGATGCGCTTATCGCTGGTGATAGCGCCGGTTTCCTTGTCCTGGGGCACGTTAAAATCGCAGCGCAGCAGGATCTTCTTCCCCGCCACGTTCACGTCCAGGATGGTTTTTTTGTTGTAGTTCATCGAAAAATCTCCTTTTGGAAATAGGATCACGGATGCAGCATTTCGCCCTCGCCCGTGAGGCCGGGAAATCCGGTCTGACGCAGGGCTTCGTAGGTCAATATAGCAACAGAGTTGGAGAGGTTCAGGCTGCGGGCTTCCGCACGCATAGGCAGGCGGATACAGCGGTCATAGAACTTCATGCGAAAGTCCTCCGGCAGTCCCGCCGTCTCCTTGCCGAAAAACAGCCAGCAGTCCTTTGAGAACGACGCCCGGGTGTAGTCACGGGGCGCCTTGGTAGTGGCAAGCCAGCAGTCCGCTGCAGCCTCGGGGTGCTGAGTGAAGAAGTCGTTCAGATTTTCGTAGTCACGGACCTCTACCAGATGCCAGTAGTCCAGTCCGGCACGCTTCACCGCCCGATCGGAGATGTCAAAGCCCAGCGGGCGGATCAAATGGAGGGATGCGCCTGTGGCAGCGCAGGTGCGGGCGATATTGCCGCAGTTCTGCGGGATCTCCGGCTCGACCAGTACGATATGGAGCATCCGAATCGCCTCCCCCCTCTTACAAAAGACCAGGTTAGTATAATGCAATCCCGGAAGAATTTCAACTGAAAAATTGTTAAAAAAGAGCAAAATTTCAACAAATTGCATATTTTATCGCTTACTTGCCCGCTCTTCGGCACAATTCACAAGTGCGCTCCTTGTTTTTCGTCAATTTCTTGACGGTTTTTTCCGAAAAAGGACTGGATTTTCCGAAATAATATGTTATACTGTTGATAAGAATTTTTTACAGGGAGGGATGTCCCCATGGGCGTCAAGCTTGCTTTTCGAGACTGTCCCTCTTTTTGCGTCCATTTTACCGCCGTGGTCGGTGGGTCTGTTGTCGAGCGCTGACAACAAGCCTGTCCGCCGCGGTATTTTTTTATTGAGTATCAGCTTTTTGCTGCTCAGATATGAAATTCACCATCAAAGACAGAAAGCGAGTGTGTGACATGATTTCTCACGGCAAGGACATCAAGATTTTTACCGGCAACTCCAATCCCGCTCTGGCAGAGGCCATCTGCAAGATCATCGGTACCAAGCTGGGCGAGGCAGAGGTCAAGACCTTTGCTGACGGCGAGGCAAGCGTCTCTTTGTATGAGACCGTCCGCGGCAGCGACGTGTTCCTCATCAACTCCACCTGCAAGCCCGTCAACGACAGTCTGATGGAGCTTCTGGTCATGATCGACGCCTGCAAGCGCGCCAGCGCCGGCCGCGTGACCGCCGTGATCCCCTATTTCGGCTATGCCCGTCAGGACCGCAAGGCCAAGAGCCGCGACCCCATCTCTGCCAAGCTGGTGGCCAACATGATCACCGCCGCCGGTGCCGATCGGGTTCTGACCATGGACCTGCACGCCGCCCAGATCCAGGGCTTTTTCGACATCCCCGTGGACAACCTGTACGGCAACCCCGTGTTTGTGGATTATTATGCCAAGAAGTTCGGTGAAAAATGCGAGGAAATGATGGTGGTTTCCCCCGACGTGGGCAGCGTGTCCCGCAGCCGTACCTTTGCCCAGAAGCTGCACATGAATCTGGCTATCGTGGATAAGCGCCGCCAGAAAGCCAACCAGTGCGAGGTCATGAACGTGATCGGTGATGTGGCGGGCAAGGACTGCATCCTCTTTGACGATATGATCGATACCGCCGGCACATTGTGCAACGCCGCCAAGGCGCTGATCGAGGTGGGCGGCGCAAAGAGCGTCTATGCCTGCGCCAGCCACGGCGTACTGTCCGCACCCGCTCTGGAGCGTATCGAAAACAGTGTCATCAAGGAAGTGGCTCTGCTGAACACCATTCCCGAGACCACCGGCGCCGGCTGCAGCAAGATCAAGTACCTGTCCGTGGCGCCCATGTTCGCCGAGGCCATTGAGCGCACCTATCAGGAGATCTCCATCGCCAAGCTGTTTGGCTGAGAAAGGGACTATTCAAGAGGTAAACTATGTGATATAATAAGGGGACGCGTATGCGTCCCCTTATTATTTTGTTTGGGAAAGGAGGCTGCTGCCATGTTCTTCAACCGAAACAGCGGCGGTATCAGCTGGATCGTGGTGGGGTTGGGCAATCCCGGCTCGCAATATGCCAGCACCCGACACAATATGGGTTTTCTGACCGTGGACAAGCTGGCCGAGGTGCAGAAATTTTCCTTTCAAAAGCTGCGTTTTAAGGCGTGGACGGGGACGTTTACCTGCAGCGGGGAAAAGGTGCTGGTGATGAAACCCCAGACCTACATGAATCTCTCCGGCGAGTCCGTGGGAGAGGCGGCGCGATTTTTCAAAGTATCCGCCGATCACGTGCTGGTGATCTCCGATGACATCTCCCTGCCGGTGGGAAAGCTCCGCATCCGTCCGGGCGGCAGCGCCGGCGGGCACAACGGGTTGAAGAACATCATCGCCCATCTGGGCACGGATCAGTTCCCCCGCATCAAGATCGGCGTGGGCATTCCCCAGCAGGAGGGCTACGACACCGTGGACTGGGTCATCGGCAAGCCGGGCAAGGACGAGCAGGCATTGCTGATCCCGACGCTGGACAAGGCGGTTGCCGCTATTCCCTATCTCATTGAAAACGGCGTAAAACAATCTATGAACAAATTCAACGGATGACGGGAAGGAACGCGGGCGGACAGAGTCGTCCGTCCCTACGAATTCTCAATGACAAGCCGGGATAATGCAAAATTATCCGGATATCTATACGAAAAGGGGGGCGGCGATGGATGCTTTGTTATCTGCCCTGAGGCAGTTAAAGGAATGGCAGGAGATCGACCGTGCCCTTTCCGGCGGGGACTCCCCCGCCCTGCTGACCGGTGTTTCTCCGGTACATCGGGCGCAGCTGGCGGCATCTCTGGCGGCAAAGCGGCACGCGCCGCTTCTGGCCCTGTGCGCCGACGAAAAAGAGGGGATGCGTCTGGCGGCAGATCTGCGGGTACTGCTTGGAAAAGAACCCATTCTTCTTCCCGAACGGGATCCACAGGTACATTCTGCCGACGCCATGAGCCGGGAGTGGGAGCATCGACGGCTGGCGGCGCTGTGGCGTATCGCCAACGAGGATTCCCCCGCCGTGGTGGTGACCGCGGTGAGCGCCGCGCAGTATTGTATGCCGCGGCAAGCCCTGCTGGATCGCACGATGACTCTCTCCGTAGGAGAGCAGTACGATGTGAGTGAGCTGACCCTTCGTTTGGCACAAGCAGGCTACGTCCGCTGTGAACAGGTGGAGGGCGTGGGGCAGTTTGCCCTGCGCGGCGGCATTTTAGACGTTTTTTCCCCGGGTATGGAAAACCCCGTGCGGTGCGAATTCTTTGACGACGTGCTGGATACCATTGGCGTTTTCAGCGTGGCCACCCAGCGGCGTACCGAAAACCGCAAACAGGTGCTGCTGCTCCCCGCCGGAGAACAGGTGGATGGAACGGGAACGCTCTGGGACTATCTGCCCCGGGATACTCTGGTGACGATACACGAGGGCGCAAGGATGCAGGATGCGCTGCGGCAGGCCCGAAAGGACGCAGGTGAGGGGCAGCCGGCGGCGCTGCGCGAGGAAGAGCTGGCCACACGCTGCGGCACCTTTCCCGCGGTGGAGCTGGACAATTTTCTCACCGGACAGCCGTTCCTTGCTCCCGGACTGCTGCTGCAATTACACGCCAAGCAACTCTCCACCTATGGCGGCAGCCTGGACACCGCCTGCACAGACGTGACCCACTATTTAACGGCGGGGTATCGGGTCTGGGTCCTGTGCGGCGGCGAGGTCCGCGCCAGAAACATGCAGCAGTTTCTGCAGGCGCGGGGCATTCCCGCTGCGCTGGAGTTTTCCGGACAGCAGCTGCCGGAGCGAAATCAGGTATATATCAGTCTCGGCGCCTTGAGCGCCGGCTGCGAATATCCCGCGCTGCAGCTTGCCATCCTCACAGAGGGGCAGCTGACGGAAAAGGTCGCCGGCAAGTCCGGGCGATCCCGCATCCCCCATGAGACCAACCGCCAGAAGCTCCGGTCCTACGCCGACCTGCGCCCCGGCGATCTGGTGGTGCACGTACACCACGGAATCGGGCGATTCACGGGCATCCTGCGGCTGCCGGTGGACGGCGTGGAAAAGGACTACATGAAGATCGCCTACGCCGGCAGCGACTGCCTGTACGTCCCCTGTACCTCCCTGGATCTGGTGAGCAAGTACATCGGCGGCGGCGAGGACAGCGAAAAAACGGTGAAGCTCCACAAGCTGGGCGGGACCGAATGGGCCAAGACCACCTACCGCGCCAAGGCCGCCGCCAAGGAGCTGGCAGAGGGGCTGATCCGGCTCTATGCCGAGCGGCAGCGGCTGGGCGGATTTGCCTTTTCCGCCGACAGTCCGTGGCAGCAGGAATTTGAGGACGCCTTTGACTACGACGAGACAGCGGATCAGCTCCGCGCCGTGGCGGAGATCAAGACGGATATGGAAAAGCCCGTGCCCATGGATCGACTTTTGTGCGGTGACGTGGGCTACGGCAAGACGGAGGTGGCTCTTCGTGCCGCCATGAAGTGTATCATGGATGGCAAACAGGCGGCGCTGCTGGTGCCCACAACCGTACTGGCGCAGCAGCACTACACCACCGCCATGAGCCGCTTTCACAGCTTTCCCGTCAACGTGGAGGTGCTGTCCCGTTTCCGCAGTCCCAAACAGGTCAAGGATATTCTGCGGCGGCTGCAGGAGGGGCGCATTGATCTGCTGATCGGCACCCACAAGCTGCTGCAAAAGAACGTGGTCTTCAAGGATCTGGGACTTTTGATCGTTGACGAGGAGCAGCGTTTCGGTGTAAAACATAAAGAGGCGCTGCGGGAAAAGACACGGCAGGTGGACACGCTGACGCTGTCCGCCACACCCATCCCGCGAACGCTGAATATGGCGCTTTCCGGCATCCGGGATATGTCCACCATCGAGGAGCCGCCACGGGATCGGCAGGTGGTCCAGACCTACGTGGTGGAGCACGACTGGGCCGTGATCCTGGACGCCATCCGGCGGGAGCTTGCACGGGGCGGGCAGGTCTACTATCTGCACAACCGGGTGGAGAGCATTGACTCCGCCGCCTATCGGCTGCACCAGATGTTGGGTCAGGAGGTCTCCATTGCCACGGCGCACGGTAAGATGAGCGAAAGTCAGCTCTCCCGGGTCATGCAGCAAATGACAGACGGCGAGATCCAGATTCTGGTGTGTACCACCATCATTGAGACCGGTATCGACATCCCCAACGTCAACACCCTGATCATCGAGGACGCCGACCGTATGGGGCTTTCCCAGCTCCACCAGATCCGCGGACGGATCGGGCGCAGTCCGAGGCGCGCCTATGCCTATCTCACCTATCGGACGGGCAAGGTCCTCAGCGAGGTGGCTGCCAAGCGGCTGAGCGCTATCCGCGAATATGTGGAGTTCGGCAGCGGCTTCCAGATCGCCATGCGGGATCTGGAGATCCGCGGAGCCGGCAACCTGCTGGGGCCGGAGCAGTCCGGTTACATGATGTCGGTGGGATATGATATGTATTTGAAGCTTCTGAACGATGCCGTTCTGGAGCAACAGGGCAAGAGCGCTGAGATCCCCGCGGAATGTACCGCCGATCTGACCGTTTCGGCTCATATCCCCGAGAAATATATCGCTTCTGCAGAGCAGCGCATGGATCTGTACCGCCGGATCGCCGCTATCCGCACCCAGGAGGACCGCTCCGACGTGCTGGATGAGATGCTGGATCGTTACGGCGAGCCGCCGAAATCGGTACAGCTTCTGCTGGACGTGGCTCTTCTGCGCAGCGCTGCGGCGCAGTTCGGCATCAGCGATATTACCCAGAAGGGCGGGGAAATCACGCTGACGTTTACACCCCGGGCTGACGTGCAGGCCATTGCCGCGGTATGCGGTCTGGCACGATATCGGCAGCGTCTGCGTCTGAGCGCCGGCGAAAGACCACGGCTGATCTGCTTTTTACGCTCCGGGCAGGATGCGCTTGCCGCCGCCCGGGAGCTGGTGGAGGAGCTGCTGCTGCAAAAAAGAGAACTTTTGGGCACTGCGCCCGACAAGGAGGATAACCATTTATGAAACTGACAAAAGCTTCCTACCATCTGCTGCTGCGCTTCCTGGCGGGCATTGCCGCATCTCTGATCCTGGTGGGTGCCATCGCCATGATCGACCAGAGCGCCGGCAAAAACCTCTTCAAAAACGCCTCCGGCATAAAGCCGACGGAGGTCGTTATGATCGTAAACGGACAGGATATCTCCGCGGAGGAGTATCTGTACTGGCTGAGCTATTCCTGCGACTATTACAATGAGTATCTGCGCTATATGGGGATCGACGACTGGAACACAGAGCTGTCGGAGGGCTTTACCGCCGGCGATTACATCGCCCAGCAGGCAGATATGCAGACCATCAGCATGGTAACACAGTATGCTGTTATCGACGGCTGGACACAGGAGGTCGGTATTGCATTGACCGATGAGGATCTTGCGGACATTGACGCACAGCGTGCCGTTTCCGTTGAGCAGCTGGGCGGAGAAAACGCCTATCAGCAGTGGCTGCAGTCTCTGGGTGTCAGCGATGCCTTTATCTCCCGCTCCCTGGGTCATACCTATCTCATCAATCATCTCTCCGATGCCTACTGCACCGAGGGAAGCGCGGTCTATCCCGGCAAAGAACGTCTGGACGCCTATCTTGACGAACATGAATATTTCGGCGCCTCCATCCTTTTCGTTGACACCTGCGAAATGAGCAAGGAGGCAAAGGACAGCGCCTTAAAAGAGATGAAGGGCTATGTATCCGAGCTTCGCGCAGCCAAGGACCTTGACGCTACTTTTACCGAAATCGCCGCGGAGATGGCATTGGATCCCTCTGCTGTCACGTTTACCTCCGGTGAAATGGAGGTGGGCTTTATTGCCGGACTGGAAAAGGTCGATATCGGCTCTGTCAGCGATGTGATCACCACCGAAGAGGGGTATTATGTCGCCATTCGCCGCCAGCCGGAGTTGGAAGGTATTCTTCAGGGAATGCTCAACGAGGAGTTTGCCGACCGCTGCGTCAACGCCGAGATCGCCTACAACGATAAGGTCTACGGGTCTATCAACACCCTTACCTTCTACAAGAAGCTGCTCTCTGCACGGGAGGCTTCCGTGGCCTGAGTCTTCTGTGACAGGTAATTTGTATTCAACTTTCGTCAAAGTGACGGAAATCCGTCGACTTTTCTTTGTGAAATCACGATTTTTTTCTGTGACGCCTATTTCCGGTTGACTATTGTTAAAAAATTGACTATTATAAAACCACGATGCAAAACCGCAAATTAAAAATGCAGGAGGATTTATCATGAAGGATTTATACGTTGTCAATTGCTGCCGTACCGCCATCGGTTCTTTCGGCGGTGCTTTGAAGGGCACTCCCGCCGCTGATCTGGGCGCTGTGGTCGTCAAGGAGGCGCTGAAGCGCGCCAACGTCGCTCCCGAAAATGTGGACGAGGTCATGTTCGGCTGCATTCTGACCGCTGCACAGGGTCAGAACGTTGCCCGTCAGGTCTCCATTAAGGCCGGCATTCCCTACTCCGTTCCCGCTTACACCGTGGGTATGGTCTGCGGCTCCGGCATGAAGTCCGTCATTGAAGGCGCCCGCTCCATCCTCGCCGGTGACTCCGACACCGTGGTCTGCGGCGGTACCGAGAACATGAGCGCCGCTCCCTTTGCCTCCATGGACGCACGCTGGGGCGCTCGCATGGGCGACAAAAAGCTGGTGGACACCATGATCAAGGACGGTCTGTGGGATGCCTACAACAACTATCACATGGGCACCACCGCTGAAAACATCAACGACATCTGGGGTATTACCCGCCAGGAGCAGGACGCCTTTGCCGCCGCTTCCCAGCAGAAGACTGAGGCCGCTCAGGCTGCCGGCAAGTTCGACGATGAGATCGTTCCCGTTATGGTCAAGGTCAAGAAGGATATGGTCCCCTTCGCCAAGGATGAGTTCCCCAAGGCCGGCGTTACCGCCGAGGGTCTGGTCAAGCTGAAGGGCGCTTTCCCCCTGAGCGCCGAGTCCCCCGATCCTCAGGTCGTTCACACCTTTGAACCCACCGGTTGCAAGGATGCCGCCGACAAGGGCACCCAGCGTGTCACCGCCGCCAATGCCTCCGGCATCAACGACGGCGCTGCCGCCATCGTGCTGGCTTCCGGCGAGGCTGTTGCCAAGTACGGTCTGAAGCCCATGGCCAAGCTGATCGGCTGGGGTCAGGGCGGTGTGGATCCCAAGATCATGGGCGTGGGTCCCGTTCCCGCTTCCCGTCAGGCTCTGAAGAAGGCCGGTCTGACCATCGAGGACATCGACCTGGTGGAAGCCAACGAGGCATTTGCCGCCCAGTCCATTGCTGTGGCCCGCGAGCTGCACTTCGACATGAGCAAGGTCAACGTCAACGGCGGCGCGATCTCCCTGGGTCACCCCGTGGGTGCTTCCGGCGCTCGTATCATTGTCACGCTGCTGCACGAGATGCAGAAGCGTCCCGACGCCAAGAAGGGTCTGGCTACCCTGTGCATCGGCGGCGGTATGGGTGTTGCCACCGTGTTCGAAAAGTGCTGAAATTGAGCAGAATAGAGGAACGCGCCGTACGGCGCGTTCCTCTATTGTCGGACAATATTTTGAAAAAGGGGTTGACACCATGGCGGCGGTATGATATCCTAAACATTGCCGATATCCGCCGGTGTGGTGGAATGGTAGACACAGGAGACTTAAAATCTCCCGCTGGCAACAGCGTACCGGTTCGAGTCCGGTCACCGGCACCAATACCGGTACAACTTCATATCGCGGAGTAGAGCAGTTGGTAGCTCGTCGGGCTCATAACCCGGAGGTCGGAGGTTCAAGTCCTCCCTCCGCAACCAAAAAAGATACCATAGATTGATACGATGTATCCGTCTATGGTATCGTTTTTTTATGCCCCGAAACACCTGTAATTTCAGCGGTTGCAGAAATATCATTGTGCATTTTCCGGCGGGTGGTCCCCATATGTGCTGCCTAGGGAGTGTTTTTCGAGGTGTTTTTTGTCCCTGGGTACAACCTGTAGTGGGTAGTAATCGTTAAACAGCCGCTATTCGTTAAACAGCCGAATGAACCTACAACCGAAACTATACTTTTTTGTTTTCATATGGTATTTTATAAATAATAATCGAGGTCATTTGTAAGAGGTGTACAATATGGGCGATGCTAGAAACCATCATTACGTTCCTCAGGGGTACCTGCGTTTTTTTGCGGCAGAAAAGAATCACGGCACCTATCAGGTCCTTGTTTATGATAAGCGCACAAAAAAGTCCTACCCAACAAATATTAGCAACATTGCGCAAGAACATAATTTTAACCGAATTGAAGACTCACCTATCGCAAAATCCTATGCGCTTGATGACCCTTTGCACTATGAAAAAAAGTATACCCCTCTTGTTGAGGGAACATTGCCACAAATTATCCGGAATCTTACATCTGCCTGTTATTTATCGGTGCCAAATACACCGGTCATTTCGGATTCAATGAAAGAAAAGGTATCTAGGATTATTTCCACCCAACTGCTTCGTACTCCTATTGCGCGGGAACAAATAAAAGAAATTGGTCGCCGCCCCTATGAATACACCGTGGCCAGCATCAGGTCAAAAATTATGAATATTTCACTTCCTGAACGAAAAGCGGCGCAACTTGATATCCTCAATTCGATTGCTTATACTGACAATCTAATAAAACCCATAGCCCTTGATATTATTACTAGCGAAGAACACTTAAGTAGATATGAACAAGTCCTATGCAAAAACCATATTTGGGTAATATACAGAAATAACTCATATAAGAGTATCTCCTTTTTCACCAGCGACAACCCCGTAATAATGATAAATACAATGACAGAAAAACTTGGATTTGATTCAAATGCATTGGATGTACCATCAACCGTAATCGCTTTCCCTATTACACCCGAATATTTACTCTGCTTATATCATAAGAACTCCCTTTTCGGCAAAGAACTCGCAGAATTTGACAATACTTGCATTGCAATAAAAGATGCTCCGTTTGTTGAGTCTCAAAATGCTCTGCAGGTTCAGAATTGTAAGCGGCAAGTATATATCTACCCAAATTCAGAAATAGCTACGGCTGTAAATAACTTAAAAATATAATTACACCATCACCGTAATATCGCTGCCGTTCAGGAAACTGTAGACCATCCTGCCGTCAGCGTGGATCGTCACATGGTCAAGCATGGCAATACAGCGGGAATCCTTGAACTCGGCAATGATATATTCCAGCTCTGCCAGTTCAAAAAGGCAACCGCTCAGCATATCCGCTTTGAATCGACGGTCATGGCGTTCTTGCTCCAGCCCGGTCAGCTTCCTTTTCAGCTTTTCATAGCGATTGGTAAGGTCATCGTAGCGCCGGTTGTATTCCTCCTGATTCTGCTCCCGGCAGGCGTTATCCTCTATGGTCTTCTGGATCAACCCGGCGATGACCTCCATCTCGCGGGTGGTCTCCGTGATTTTTGCATCTACCTCAGTGCAGTCGGACAGTTCTTGCATAATAAGCCTTCCGTCTTCCAACAGCTGTTCCCGGTCTTGGATCAGGATACTGACCGCCTCTAAAAATCCATCTTTCAGCCGTTCCTCCGTTATATGAGGGGAACGGCATTTTCTTTTGTTTTTGAACTTGGCATTACACTGCCAGATCACCTTGCGGTACGGATCATTGGAATGCCATACTTTGGAACCGTATGCTGCGCCGCAGTCACCGCAGATAACTCTCCCGGAAAAAGGACTGCTGCAGTCATGCCGTTTTCCGCTGGCCTTCTGCTGCTGCATCAGGGCATTTACCTTATCCCACTCTGTCGGGTCGATGATCGCCGGATGGCTGTTTTCCACATAATACTGCGGCACCTCACCCTCATTTATCTTCTGCTTTTTGGTGAGGAAATCCGTAGTAAATTTCTTCTGCAGCCGTGCATCACCCTTGTACTTCTCGTTGGTGAGGATACTGATGATCACACTCGGCTGCCATACCGTTTTGCCGGCAGGGGTAGGAACACCCTGCGTGGTAAGGTGACGAGCAATATAACTGGGCGCTTTCCCGTCCCGGAACATACGGTAGATGCGCCTGACCGTTTCCGCTTCTTCCGGTACGATCTCCGGTAAGCCGTCTTTGCCTTTGCAGTAGCCCAGAAACTGCTTATACGGCAGACTGACCTTTCCGTCTGAAAACTGCTTCCGTCGTCCCCATGTGACATTCTCGGAGATGGAGCGGCTTTCCTCCTGTGCCAAACTGCTCATGATCGTCAGGAGCAATTCGCCTTTGCTGTCAAACGTCCAGATGGCTTCCTTTTCAAAATAGACCTCCACACCGTGATCTTTCAGATTCCGTATGGTAGTCAGGCTGTCCACGGTATTCCTAGCGAACCGGCTGACGGATTTGGTAACGATCAGGTCTATCTTTCCGTCCAAGGCATCCGAGATCATCTCATTGAACCCGTCCCGGTGTTTTGTATTCGTACCGGAAATGCCCTCATCGGTATATACCCGGACAAAATCCCACTCCGGATTGCCGGTGATGTAGTTCGTGTAATAATCCACCTGTGCTTCGTAGCTGGTGAACTGCTCATCGCTGTCCGTAGACACGCGGGCATATCCGGCCACTCTGCGTCGGGTGACCTGCTGCAGCGGTCTGCGGGTCTGGGGATTGAATGTAGCGGGAATAACGGTCACAGTTTTTGCTGTTGCCATGGGTGTACCTCCTAGGTGAAAATGTAATCGATTTTGCCGAAAATGTAATGATCTGATTAGGGAAAACTGTGGTATACTGTGTCCACAGTCAGGGCCTGCTTCGATTAAGTGCTTTCTGCCGTGCGGCTTCTTTCATCTCCGGTGTCCAGGAGTCTGCCCGTGAGCGGTCTGCCCATCGTTTCACGATTTCCGAGCCGTCAGCAAGGGTGAATACCAGGTTATTGCCGCGCTCGGCTCTGACAGCCGTTAAATCACCGGGAGCGATATCGGCGGTCAGTTCTAGCAGAGTTTTCTCCGGTATTGCCTTTGACTGGCAGGCGGATTTGCCATATCGGTTATAGGTGGAGCAGATCCATATCGCTCCGGTATGAGTCACTTTTCGGCGATAATGCTTCCCGCAGGTTCCGCAGGTGATGATACCGGTAAACGGATACGTCTTCTGCCGGATACCGGGATGTGTATGCTTCTCTGCCCGACGGGCTATCATCTCCTGCACGGCATTCCAAGTATCCGGATCAATAATGGCATCATGACTGTTCTGCACGTGGTATTTTGGAAGCACTCCGTTGTTCTCCAGTGTCCGTTTTGTCAGATAGTTTTCCCGATAAGTCTTCTGTAGAACGAGGTTTCCGGTATAGGCGTAGTTTTTCAGAATACGGCTGACCGCATTTTGGCTCCAATGCCCGTTCATCCTTGTAGAAAGGCCCTCTTCATTCAGGGTCTTGGCGATGGTTTCCGTTCCTTTGCCGGAGAGATACAGGCGATAGATGCGACGGATGATTTCCGCCTCCTCCGGCACGATGACATATTGTCCGTCGTGGATACGGTATCCCAACAGCGTACCGTCCCAGGGTTTTCCCTCCTCAAAGTTCTTCTTGATACGCCATTTCTGATTTTCGCTGGCGGATTGACTCTCCGCCTGGGCAAAAGAGGCGAGAATGGACATCATCACCTCCCCGTTGCCGGAGAGGGTATGGATGTTCTGCTCCTCAAAAAAGACATCCACCCCCAGCGCTTTCAGTTCACGGACGGTCTCCAGAAGGGTGACCGTATTCCGTGCAAAGCGGGAGATGGACTTTGTAATGACCATATCGATTTGTCCTGCGCGGCAGTCGGCAAGCAACCGCTGAAAATTCTCTCTGCCGTCTTTGGTACCGGTCTTGGCCTCATCGGCATAGACACCTGCGTACTGCCAGCCGGGATGGTTTTGGATCCGGCTGCTGTATTCGCTGATCTGCGCCGAGAGAGAATGGAGCATAGCGTCCTTACCGGAGGACACCCTGGCATAGGCCGCCACCCGTTTCCGTTTCGGCGCCGTATCCGGAAAGCGTACTGTCTCGATTTTCCTGTCCATATATCCGCCTCCTTTGTATCAATTTGAAGTTACTCTATATATCCATACATACCGGGATAAGTCAAGCGACTTCCGCAAATATACTGCCGCTGGGAAAACCGTATTTTCGGTTCAGAACAGCACAGGCTTTTTTGAAATCCTCCCGGGTCAGGAAGCCGTCCTGTACCAGTTTATCGATCAGGGCCAGGGAGGTATGGTACAGGATCTGTTGCTCCGGGCTGTAGGGATCTGCGGGAAGCGATGTAGCAGTCCCGGCAGCAGTATTTTCTCTTGCTGTTTCCATAGCTTTGGAACTCCTTTCCGCACTGCTGACATTGCAGTGCATAGTATGCTTTTTTCCGTAACGATTCTGGATGCTCTTTCCACCACCGCATCCGGCAGGCATCCGAGCAAAACTTCTTCATTCTGTGATGCGGTACCTGCAGCACAGGTCTGCCGCAGTTCATACAGCAGGTGGTACCGGTAATCGCCGGATGGCGGCGGATATGGGAGCGCACCGTATTGGGTGAAATGTGAAGAAGCGAGGCGATCTCTCCGGCAGTTCTACCCTCCAGCCGGAGATTATCGATGGCGATTTTATCCTGTGGTTTCATCTTATCCTCCTGAATGGCGAGGGAGGATGGCATAGCGCCACCCTCCCTCATTTGCTTTACTCTGCACGGAGTTGGAGCTTTTTCACAGCTTCGGGCAGCACCAGTTTGGCATCTACACGCTGGGAGGCGATAAAGGCGACCTGCCCGGAATCGGCATAGCGCTCTGTGAGCCGTCTGATGATACGCTTTCCGCGCTCTCCGATCCAGAAATAGGTGAAGTTGCCGAAGAGGACGGGATAGCTGCCGTTCTCTGCAGATACGTCCCCGGTGTTTAGGGCACTAGATACATAGACCCGGTAGCCGAGCAACGTTTCATAACCGTCAGCTCTGAAACGCGGGTTCCAGATATAGTTTCCATCGGCATAACGGATCTTGTGCAGTTCATGATACGCCTGTTCCGACATGACGAAAACACAGGGGCCATCCGTTCTGTAAGAGAGCTTCACGGAATAGATCAGATCGAGGATATCATCGATGCCGATCTTACCCACCTTCTCTGTGACCGTGCCCAACTGTGCCTGGTAGATAAGTCCGGTGGGCTTGCCTACACCGTCCCCCGTCAGAAACGCCCGTTCCTCGGCTTTGCCGATCGTCTTGCCGAACTCAGACATGATATGGCTTTCCAAATCAATGCCGGAATCCTCCAGCAGTTCATCGGATACCAGAACCTTGATACCGATCTTATGAGCGCCGATGGCGATTTGATTAAAAGACGGATCGGCTCCAATATAAGAGCCGGACTCGTCCACCCACTGCGCTGCGGATCCGTCACTTGCAACTGCGATCTTCAAGTCGTGTTTGGTAGGGATGATGGTAGAGATGCTGCGGAGAATGTTGTTTTCATTCAGCGCCTGCACCAGTTTTTTGTCATACACATCGGGTACGAGGTATCCGCCGGCACCGTCACTTTTTTCCTTCATAGAGTTTTCGGGAACACCGGTATACATATGTTCCCAGAACGCTTTGCTGTAAGCGGCATTGCGTCTGCTCTGTTCTGCCGCAGCACGCTGCTTTTTGATCTCCGGCGTAATACCGTCCATCTCCTCTTTCAGAACCTGAAGTCTTTCATCGTAATTCTTATTCATCTGTAATTCCTCCTGATTTTAGTTATTTTTAGCGGGTACCCTCACGGGCGCGGAGCAAACGCTCCATGACATCGTCCTGCGGCGTTGTGCCGCCCAGTTCGACGGTGCAATTTTCTTTTACGATCTGATAGATCTGATACCAGAGATTGTTGGCCTGCTTCATGTACTCCCGGCTGATGGTGACATACGGAGAGTGGGTAACAGAGCCGTATGCGCGTTTTGCGAGAAAACCGTAATCTGATACGTATTTCTCGCACTGGACCCAGCGGGCTGCTGCCATTGCATACTGCTCAATGATCTGTGCAGGAATGAGATGGTCACATCTGCGTTCCCGCAGCCAAGTCCATGTCTTTTTGAAGATGTCCTCTGCGCAGAGCACACTGCCGTCCTTCTGCACAGCTTTCATGAATTCACTGACAGGCGGCATCTCTTCACCAGTCAGTTCTGCTACATCGTCACCGAAGTCGATGACTGTAAGTTTTCTGCCGCCGGGATTGCCTTCTGCCACTTTTTCAGTAATGGCCTTTGGCTTTCTGCCGGCGCCGGGACGCATACCGCCCCGATTTGTACCGTCTTTTGCCATAGTTTTTTCTTCCTTTCTGTGATTTTTTTGCGTTTGAATACGCTTTGAGTTTCTACACGACCACGCGTCGTTGTTCTGATAAAAAGGTTGTAGGGATTTGATCCCCCCCCTGGGGGATACAGAAGTTTTTACACGCGCGGTAGCAGTAGTAGCAGTACAGGTAGCAGTTGATGCAGAGTACTGCTACCCAAAAAAACCTTGCTGTCCCAACGGTTTTCAGCCGTTAGGTAGCAGAAGTAGCAGTAGAACTCAACTCCGTACTGACTTTTTCTATCTACCTACACGCCTTTTTCTGTTTTTTTTACTTTTTTCAAAATTTTGCTGAGAAGTTCAGAGTACTGCTACAACTGCTACCCGAAACGCCGGAAAGCATTGGTATCACTTGCTTTTCGCGTGGTAGCAGTACAGCGTTTTTACTGCTACCCAACTGCTACCTACTGCTACCTACTGCTACCTAATTGCTACCATTCCAGAAAGTCTGCGCCATAAACACAGGGATATTGTTCCTTCGTCTCATAGGAAAGACCGTAGTCCCTGAAATAGGTATTCCCCTTCCGGCGTGTGGTGATCTCACTGAAATCGGTGGCATTGAGGTATTCCGTCAGCTGCTCCCGAAATTCCCGGACGCTCTTGGCATAGCCGTGGCAGTTATCCTCACACCAGGCACGGTAGACCTTGTAGATCCGTCCCGTGGTACAGTTGGGCTGTATCTTGCCGTTCGGCCACGGCACCATACATTCATTGAAAAAGCATATGACGGAACTGTTCTCACTGCGGTAATCCGCTCTTGCCTGTATAACAGACTCCGGCTCGGAAAACCGATAGCCGTTGCGCATGACCCTTTGCAGGGCCTTGACGGACTGATAGAAGATCCCGTCACGCTCGGCATACATCTTGTCCAGAAGTTGCTTGTCCTGTTTTTCCTTTGGAATGACGTTGGGACAATGCACCACCATGATGCGGTCATATACCCACTGCCCGTCATCACCGCCGAATTTCGGCAGCTTGTTCATGCAGAACCAGAGCAGGCCGTCATAGGTGTACTCAAAAGCCTGTTGCCCTTTGAACTCAGCAAAGAGACTGTCACCGCCGGTGATCTTCTTAAACGTCTTCAGCTCGTCCACCGTCATGAACGACATATCCGAACTGCCGGCAAGCCTTGTGCCGTAGATAGCACCCGTACCGAAACGCGCCTCTATCTCCCGCAGGTCGATACCGATGTAGTTCCCTCTCCCCAGCATCCGCTCCGTCAGCGCTTTCTCCTGCGATTTTCCCGTGTCACCGGGACCCACAAGAAACAGGGACTTTTTGGTACGCCAACCCTTTACATTGGAAAATGCTACCCCTCGGAACTCATGGAGCAGCTCGGTCACTTCCGCGTTGCCGTCCGTCAGCATCCGAAGGTACTTGTCATGCACGGGCGTGGGGGAAGGTTCTCCCGTCCAGGTGACCGGGATGCGGATGGTGGAATACACGCCGGAGCTGTGCGGCAGAAGTGTGATCTCATTCTCCGTTACCAACAGCAGACCGTTATCCACGTTGATAAGGTTTTCGTTGGCATTGAGTTCGTCCTGCCCGACGAAATCCAGATCGGTGGTAATAAGCTGAAATACCTCGTTCACCACGTTCATCGTAATGAGCGTTTCATCGTAATCGGCAATGAACTGCTTGATCTCGCCCTTGAGCATATCCGGGGCATACAACTGGTAATACCCGTCCTTGTAGACATAGATGAGCAGACCCTGCTTGCCGCTATCCCGGACGAGAATGTATTTCAGATGCTCACGGACATATCGTGCCAGAAGCGGTTTATTGACATACTCCTTACCGGTGCTTTCGTCCATCTTGATGAAATACGGATGGGGCATGACGGAATGATGGAACTTGCCGTTACAGCTCTCTATCGCCTTGCGGATGGTGTTTTCACGGTAATCGACCCTGTTCCATTTCTCCCGCATGATCGCCGACTGCCGGATAACGGAGAATATCCTGCCGGGGTCATCTCCCGTGCGGAACGCGATCATAGAGGCAAGTGCCAGGTCTGTGCGGGACTCATCCGGTTTGCCGTCATCACCGAGGTAGTCGCTCATATCTCCATCGCAGTACAGCTTTCGGAACTTCTCACCGTTCTTCTGCCGCAGTAGCGAGCAGACGAGGTCAAAATCTGCTCCATCGGTGCTGCCGTCAAAAACGACCGTAGCCGGTTCGCACTTGCTTTCCTTCCTGCGATCTACCTTACGGAGCATATCCGTCCGGAGGGTCAGCAGAATCGCATCCGTGCAGTCGGACAAAGAAACGTCCCGGACGGCATTTCCGGTATAGACGGCGAAACGGTTGGTAAGACCGCCGATGTATATCTCCATACCGTTGGTGGGGTGTTTGATGTAATAGTATCTGTCATCGATCTTCAGCTTGCCGCCTACCTCACGGGTGGGGAGCTTTTCAAAATCGCACTTACCGTAGATGTGGATGCCGTTTCCGCTCTGGGAGTATTCCGTATAGCTATTAAAGCGGTCGAGGCGTATCTGCACCCACGGGTCATCGATGCTTTTATGATCGATGTCCAGGAAAAACCATCCCCTCGGAATGATGAAACCGACACCGCTGAAGTGTTCCCGCTCCGCTGCGGCAACTGCCTCCTTGTAGGTCACCCAGGTATTACAGTATTTTTCGTTCGTCCCGGTAGCGCCGCCGGTGGCAGAGCATGGCACTTTCGTGATACGCCCGTCTTTCTCTTTTCGATTCCAGCAGACCCAGATCTGCATTTCTTTCAGTTCCTGCATATGATCTGCCATTTTGCACACCTCCTTCCCGTCAGGATCATGGACGCATTATTCATTGGCGGCGTTGGTGGAGAGCCATTCCGTCCGTTTCTTCTTTCGGTGTCTGAAGACGAGATTCATAATTTTTGGTTCCGACTCTAAGAACATTTTCATAATACTGGTGATTGGCATTCATGCGACTTCTCCTTTCCCTTCACGAGCGCGGATTCTGGCTTTGGCTTCTGCAATCTGCTGCTTTCTGATGTCCTGCACCGCTTGGTAAGGCGTGGGATCGGAAACGCCGACATAGTTCTTCGTATCCAGCTTCTCTTCGTGCATCCTACGCAGCTCCCGCTGTACTTTTCTGTCACGCATAATAACAGCTCCTTTCTAAAAAAAGATAGAACTATCCCTTGGTTGTTTTAGGTCAACATTCAGAATTTTGAGAAATGACCGGTCTTGAACCAAGATTAAGTTGTGTTGCTGTGTCCGGCGGCAGCTTTGGCGATACCACGGCGGACAAGTGCTTTCTTTTCATCATCCAACTCCTTTCGGAGCCATTTGACCATTGTCATCTCTGATACGCCCACGGCATCCGCAACTTCCCATTGACGGACATTCGCTATTCGCATCTCGCTTCTCAGGTCAGTATTACACACTTTCTTCACCTCCTCATTGACAGCCCTCAGCGTCTGTTCTATAATGATTATGATATCATTATAATCCGTAACGC
Source organism: Vescimonas sp. (assembly GCA_045639965.1). Taxonomy (GTDB): domain Bacteria; phylum Bacillota; class Clostridia; order Oscillospirales; family Oscillospiraceae; genus Vescimonas. The sequence continues at coordinate 47,674 of JAZUEB010000028.1, forward strand.
GTAGTGGGCCAATGGCTTTGTTACGCTATGAAAAACTGCGTTCAATTCGTAACACAGATCAGGCGGGGGATGGCAATATGTTTACTATTTCATTCAGGGACGGTAGTGACGGGCAGCTTGTTTGGGGGGCCCGGCCAGATTATAATAACGAGTATCTGAGTGATTATCGTAAAGATATGACATTTAAAGCTCGTATCGGTGAGAGCCTTATGGATTTTGCTTCACTCTCCGGAGATATTGCTGCGTGTAATCATTCTTTTATCCTGATAGCAGATGAATGTGCGGAAGGGATAACGGAAAACTCGTTTTTCCTTGTTCGTTTGAAAGAATATCTTGACTTGATGATTACAGATTCGAAATTCTGCACACTTGACTGCTATATGTTTTTCCTTGATATGATGGGAATGAGCGTCCCTACTTTTCATTACCGGATGCTTCGGAAAGGTGGGCACGAAGATGATTGCATCGAGGATGCAGTTCCTAATATCGAAAATATGAGCTGTATCGAACGTAGCCTCCGGGGTTTTCTTGAGATTGGCGAAACTGTATACGATGTTCCGCTGACCGTTTATGAGTGCGAAACTATCGAAGATGCCTGCTGCGCTTCACTTCATTTCCTGATTACGCACAAATTCAATATTCGAAAATGCCGTAACTGTGGGAAATACTTCGTTGCCTATAACCGGTCTGATTCTGTCTATTGTGATCGAATCAGTCCATTTAACAGCAATGCAAGCTGTGCAGCAGACGGTGCAGCTAGAACTTATCGGGAATCACTGAAAAATGACAGCTTAAAGCAATTGATTTCAAATACACAGACGCTGTGGCGTATGCGGAAAAAACGTCATCCCGAAGACGAGGAACTCCAAGAAGATGTACAAAAATTTACTGCAAAACTAAAAAGAATGCGTGCAGATTATTCTGCGGGTCACATCACCGAGGAAGAGTTTAAAGATTGGCTTCTGATGAGTAAACAGTATTAAAAAATGAAACACCGGTTCAGACAGAAATGATTTCTGCTTGAATCGATGCTTTTTGTGTAATCAATTTTTCTTTTCGTCATGAGCATCCATGAATTGACATGTAGGCGCGGCGCCGCGGAATTGGGCTTACTTTTTCCGGAAAACCATGTATAATGGGAATGTCGTCCGGGCTTGTAGCTCAGCTGGGAGAGCGTTCGGTTCGCATCCGAGAGGTCGAGGGTTCGAATCCCTTCAGGTCCACCAGAGTTGACTCAGACGAACACGGAGATCACCATTTGCATGGTGGGCAACGTGTTCGTCTTAGTCTGTCCTCTTACAGCAGTTGAGAATGAATAAAAAATGGGCCTTGCTTTGGCACAAAAGTGTCATGGCAAGGCCCATTTGCATATTTTGCTCTAACGGATTTCGTTATTTTCTCCCAAACTCCTGCGAGATTCTAAAATAATCGTTAGAATCTATCACAAAGGAGCATGGTTATGGTAAGGATTTTATTGTCCCGGAAGCTTGGCGAGCTTCGCTGGACGCAAGCCGATCTCGCTCGCGCCACGGGTATCAGGGCGTCAACCATAAACGACCTGTACCATGAGATTGCGGAGCGCGTAAATCTTGAGCACCTCGATCTGATCTGTGAGGCTCTGGATTGCGAGCTTTCCGATCTCATTGTCCGAGTACCGAATAACGACGTTCGCACTAAGACAAGAACGGGCGCGGAAAAACCTGCAAAGCGAAAGGCTCCTTAGAGACCCCGGGCAATCACTGTCCCGGGGTCTCGCTCTTTTTCTCTCCCGCATCGTCAATGATGATCTGCTGCCCATCCGGGAGCACAAAAGCCAGCTTGCAATCACAGAGCTCTGCGACGGCAGCCAGATCGGCGGCTGACCATCTGTCGTGCGTGAATTTGTTACTCAAGCTCTGTTTGCTTCCTACGCCGAGAATCTGGATAAGGTCGCTCTGCTTTTTGTCCCTCATACTCAACAGGGCTTTCACTTTTGAACTGATACTCATATCATCGCCTCCACGCCTATCATAAACGATTTCGATTTACTTGTCAACAAAAAATTTTTACTTTTTCACGAAAAAGTTATACTTTCCTATTGACAAGTAAATAAAAATGGTGTACTATATGCTTGTAAGGACGAGGTAAACACCTCACCGGAAAGGAGGTAAGGGCGGTGAACAACACCGAAACAGAGGTGCAGGAAATGACGAACGAGCAAACCCAAATCCTACTCGAAGCGATCAAGATAATCGCTGAGAAGTCGAAAACAAAAGAAGAATTCCTCGCAGAACTGAAAAAGCTCCAAGACATAAGAAAACCCCAGTAAACCTCTCACAGTAAACTGGGGGCCGGGAGGGAAACACCGCCCCCCTCCCGGGTACCCCCATAATAAACCAGGGCGGATATAAAGTCAAGGGGGATATACCATGTACGACATGATGAAGAAGCAGAACTACGGTGTCGAAATCGAGCTGACCGGCATCACCCGCGAACAGGCCGCCAAGGTCATCGCCGAATACTACGGAACGACCACCGGCTACGCGGGAACCTACTACCGCGCTTATACCGCCATCGACCGCAAGGGCCGCACTTGGAAAGCAATGTCCGATGGCAGCATCGTCACCCAGCGCAAGGTCAACGGCGAAAAGATCAGCGCCTCCGGCGAATACTCCTGCGAGGTCGTGACGCCCATTCTTCAGTACGACGATCTGGACGATCTGCAAAACATCATCCGCGCACTTCGCACGGCCGGCGCTTTCGCCAATTCTTCCTGCGGCATCCACGTTCATGTGGACGGCGCAAACCACACGCCGGAAAGTCTGACCCGGCTTCTCAACTTCGCTGTTGGCCGTCAGGACCTTTTCTACGAAGCCCTCCAGATCGGCGGCCGCGCTGACCGCTGGTGCCACAAGATGGGCCGCCCCCTCTTCAACGCCATGAAGAAGGCCACCGATAAAGACAAGGCCGATGTCGAGCGGATGTGGTACAGCAAACTGAATGACGGCTACCGTGGCGGCATCGACCATGAACACTACAACGAGACCCGCTATCACGGCATCAACCTTCACGCTTTCTTCACCAAGGGCACCGTGGAATTCCGGCTCTTCAACGGTACCACACACGCCGGGAAGATCAAGGCTTACGTCCAGTTCTGCCTCGCCATGAGCGCATGGGCCATCGGCTGTGAAGACAACGACCTCTACTTCAAGTCCACGAAGAACATGACGGCCGAGCAGAAGGGCCGGCTGATGGAAAACGTCCTGAAGAACAGGCTTGGCCTCCGTGGAAAAGAGTTCAAGACCTGCCGGGAGCATCTGACCGCCGCTTTCAAGGACGGTGCCAATCAGACCGAAGCGGCCTGAGAAACGAACTGCCCGCCCCGGAGGTCACGAGGGCACAAGGAGGACACATTGAACCGCAAATACTACATCGCCTATGGCAGTAACCTGGACGTAGATCAGATGCTTCGCCGGTGTCCGGATGCTATTCAGATCGGCACGTCGACTATCAAAGATTTCGAGCTCTTGTTCCGTGGAAACGCCAGCCACTTCGGCGTGGCAACGATTGAGCCACGCAAAGGGGCAAGCGTCCCGGTCGGGATCTGGTCGATCAGCGACATGGACGAGCGGGCACTTGATTGGTATGAAGGCTGGCCACGCCTTTACGGAAAGCGCATCTTTCGCGTAAAGGTGCGTGATAAGATGATCTCTGCCATGGCGTACATCATGACGCCCGGACATAAAATTGCTCCGCCCAGCCGCGCCTATCTGGCAACCATAGCGCAGGGGTATTCGGATTTTGGTTTCGACATTGAGCCGCTGATGGCTGCGGCTGAGAATGCAGAAAGGAGCATGAAATGAAATACACCTACACCTTTGACCAGCTCAGAGACAATCCTGCCGGGATTATGGCGTTGTTTATGAATTATGATTGGATTCAAAAGCACGGTGGCGTAGATCAGAACAATTACTTCACCGCAGACAGCGGGACAATCGAAGCGGAAACGCCTCAGCAGGCTTGCGAAAAGCTGTTCCGTTTTTACAATGCGCGGTGCAACTTGACCGGGTACGCCGGTCGGAGCATGAGTGTTTCTGACATCGTAAACCTGTGGGACAATGAGCAGAATCCGCCGAAAAAGACGGCATGGTTTTGCGACAGTATCGGATTTGTGAGATTGGAGGATTGAGCATGAGCAAAGACTGGACACCCGAAGAATTGCAGGCCGCGAGTGCGGCCATGAAGGAGGCCGGACACATGAGCTTTGAGGAATTCAGCGCCGAGGTCGAAGCGACCACGGCGGCAAAAGCGAAGGTTGATGCCTTCGCCCAGCTCCAGACGGATGGAGTGCATTTCTGCCCCAGATGCGGGAGAATGTCGGTCAAAGATCGACTGCGCACCAACGCGCTGAGCCGTCACGCTACCGTCTATGTCTGTGACGCCTGCGGAATGGATGAGGCCGTCCGCGACTGGAAGGGAAAGCCACTTCCGCTGAAGGATTGGGCGATTGCGCAACTCCCTCTTGTTGGAAAGACGCAGACGGCCGCGCAGGAGCCTCTGGAGTGAGTTGCAACAGGTGGGAACGACCTTCGGAGGGTAGACGCCCACCTACGGAAGAAAACGCGCTCTAAAGGCGTAAAAACACAAAAAGCCCCCATGCAGGAATTTTCACTCCTACATGGGGGCTTTCGTGTGTTTTACTTGAGAAGCTGTGTCCAGGTCTTCTGGCCAACGATGCCGTCTGCATCCAGACCGCGAGAGCTCTGATAGGCAATCACGGCTTTTTCTGTCGCCGGGCCGAACGATCCGTCTTCGTCGATACCCGCGCCGTTATATTTGTTCAGCAGAATCTGCAGCGTGGTGACGAAACCGCTTTTGTCCCCATTACGGAGGACAGGAAGCGTCACTCCACACTCCGCAGAGGAAACTACCGGAGCCGCCTGCACAGGAACGATCTCGGCACCGGCAAGAGCGTCTTTCAGATCAATCCAGCCAGTAACCTTATCGACCACGCCGACATAGCTTTCCTTGTTGGTGATCCGGATGCGATCTTTTACAGCGGAAGAAGACCAGACGTAGAAGGTGCCGGTCTTGGTGCCGCTGTCGCTCTGCGCTGTGGACGAAATGTAGATTTTCACTCCGTTCAGAGTGAGCTTCTGGCCAGTTGTCAATCCGGGATCGGACTCAACGATCCCGCCGAGGCGCTTTGTGACTTCTGCTGCAATGGCGGCATGACGGCTGAACAGGTAATCACCGGGGCACGCCTTATTTGCAAACCACCGATGAACGGTGAGCTGCATTTCGTCGGCCGCGGGCTTATATGCCAGCGCGCTCTCTTTGTCAGAAATCCAGACAACCTTTTTCTTGCCGTTTCTGCGGCAAATATCGGTCACAAGATTGAGAAGCGTATTGTAGGCAACGTCCCGGACGGCATAGGGATGCGTGGTGTCGCTCGCTACCTCAATGGTGATCGCACGGTTGTCATTGTCGGAGCTGGAGGTACACCAAGAACGGTCTTTTTCCTCAACGTACATTCCAACTCTGCCGTCACAGCCGATGCCATAATTGGAAGACGCTTCGCGGCTGGTCGGCGCGAAAATGGAACCGAGGGTTTCCACGCTGCACTGTCCGACGACACAATGAATGCTGATCCGGGTGATCGGATATTTCCGAGCCCCACTCTGATTCGGAGAAATCTTTGTGTAGGAAACAAGCGGACTGTTGGTATAGCTCATTCTTCTTCAGCTCCCTTCCCGTTGCTCAGCTCTGCGACCGTCTCTTCTGTCTGTCCTTCAATCAATGCGGAAACGACAGTGTCTTTAAGCTGATCCAGCTCCTCGACGGCGGATTCGATCAGAGCATGGATTTCCGGACCACACGCAATACCCTTGGATTCGAGCAAGGAAATGACATATTTCTTCTTTTCGGCACCGGAAACGAGCTGTCCAGTGCTGAACAGCTTTTCGGCGGCCTGCACATACCGCTTCACGACAGAGTAGAGCTGCTTGTCTTTCAGCCAGGGGACGACGGTGGTTTTGACGTAGAAAGTCAGCACACCGGCGAGCGCGAGGAAAAGCGCCTTGATGATATACGACAAGGCCTGAGTGATAATTGCGTTCATGTTTGTCTCCTTCCTTTTCAGCGAGATTTCAGCGGGAGGTCGTTTACGGCTTCCATGAGTTTATCAAGGTCTCCATTACCGCCGAGGCCGGAGTGATAGGAGCGGTGCATATCGTTCAGAATCCGTCTGTCGTCAAAGTCAATCTCGCCTTCTGCGATGTACACCTGACCGAGATGCCGAATCCGATCATACAGAATGAATTTCAGCGCTTCACTCTGCGCGTCGGTCTTGCTTTCGATAACTTTCAATCGTCTCTCGGTATCCAGTGCCTCTTTATCCTCTTTGGCGTCCTGACGCTCGAGCTTATGCATTTTCCGCTCGTTGATGCCGTTGATAATGGCAGCCCCGGCCGCGCCGCCAACAAAGGCGACAGCGACGGCGACAATGAATTCCCAAATCATAAACATTCCTCCTTGCTGTTTGGGCAACAAAATAGGAGCTGCGAAATCGCAGCTCCGTGAGTAGTGATGATCGTATTTAGTTTTTACTGTGCCGGATAAGGACGAAATCCTCCAACACCTTTTTCCTCAGTTCGTCACAGTCACAATGCTGCATCAATCCGAGGTATGACCCGATAACCTGCTGGCAGTATTCAAGTGGAAGCTCGCCGCGAGAATAGTGTTCCCGGACAAAATCCAAATGGCGTTTCATCTGCAGAGACGTGGATTTGCGGATTTCGATGCGATCCGGCGTCACAATTCTGCCGACAAACTCTACCCGCTCGCCAACAGGAACAACGGCGGTCTTGTTGTTCAGCTCCAGTCCCAAATTCTCTTGCAGGTATTCGTCCGTGGCGTGGATCGCGTCCCACGCCTGCTCTTTCGACGGGCAAAGGATCAGCATATCGTCCATATAGCGGATATAATATGGGACATGAAGCTCTCGCTTGATGTAGTGGTCCGCCGGTGTCAGAACCACGTTTGCCGTTGTCTGTGAGATCAGAGAGCCGACCTGCATTCCGATTCCGGCGATCCGCTCCGCCGTGCTGACATCCGTGCAGTGCAACGGAAGCCCGAATGGCCTGCCGTCACAACGAATCGCCGTTTCCAAGAACCACATCATATCCGGGTCGTCCAGCGGACGCCCAAGCTCGCGCAGCTGCACGTCAATGGGAATGCGGAAAAAGAACTTGGCAATATCCATTTTCCCGACGTACCAGCGTTCCGGTTTGTACCGAACCATCTGCATCCATTTTTGAAGCTGCTGAATAGCCTTCAATGTTCCACGACCCGGGATGCTCCCATAGGAGTGCTCATAGAACGAGCGGGAGTAGATCGGCCACAGCACCTTATAGGCCGCACAGTTGATTACGCGGTCATAGAACGGGAGACTGTGGATCAGCCGGAGTTTCGGGAAGTATTCGTAGAACGCATAAAGCTCGCCGGGCGTGTACATCTTCCATTGCAGGCGGTTTACGCTGTCAATCAGATTTTCTTCGAGGTTGGCGGAATAGTCCAGCACCACGCCTTTATACCGCTTGTTGCGGCGCGCAAGGCGATAGCCGTCGTACATATTTTCGTAGGTTGCGAATTGTTCAAAAACATGAGAGTGCTTTTCCATTCCGTCGTTCCCCCGAAGGCCGCACCTTACAGACGCCGTACCGAATGGCCGGAACGTCGGTATATGCAGCTGATCATTTTTCTGCCGAAGCCGAGGAAACAGACCCCTTTATCACCGTTGCACTGGAAGCGTACCCAGTAGGTGCGCGACATCTGGCTTGACGGTAAAGCGGCGCGGAAGCCGATGTTGCCGTTGGAGTTGGAGCGGGCGTTGTTGCCGTTGAAAGACGCGAGACCGTAGGTCGTGTTGTTGTAGTTGCCGCCCGAGTAGAAAGAGCGCATGCGGTCTGTCCCCTATGTTGAAGTGGTCTTTGAACCGTTGACGGCCTTAATCCAACCACCCAGCATCTTTCCGATTTCCACCAACTTCTCCGACCAAATCTCATATTTCTTCATGGGAAGAAATCCAAGTTGGAAGGACAACCGGACATAGGCGCGAAGCTTCATAACCTCCACGTCCATATCCTGCAAGGTGGTCTTTTTGTAATACTTTTTCTGCGCCTCGATGCACCGTTCCAGCAGTTTATCCATGCTGTTTTTGATGTCGGTAACGAGGGCAAACTTTTCGGATTTGGGGAACTGAGCCAGCGCGCCGTATGCGTACTCCATCATGTCGAAGATCTTCTGCAAAATTTTCAGATCCTCCGCCATGCTCAGCCGCCCCGTTTCTATCATAATAGACAAATTATACTACGCGATACGGAGCGGCAAGGGCATTCGGAAGAAAATAACGGTATTCGTTATTTTGAAATTTTGCGCGACCGCGCTTCGCGCGGTAGAGTGCGAAGCCCCGCTGTCGCGGGGCAATCAGAACGCAGTTACGCAGTAGGCAGATTAACAAAAGCGGCGCGGAAGCCGATGCTGCCGCTGGAGTGGGAGCGGGCGTGGCCGACGAAAGACGCGAGACCGAAGGACGTGTAGCCGTAGCCGCCGCCCGAGCAGAAAGAGCGCTCCGCCTGTGCGTTGTTGAAATAGTTATAATGCGAGGAGAAAAGCTCGGCCGAACCGCCATACTGGAGCATACCAAGATTCTGAAGCAGAAGCTTGGCTGCATCGCTGATGCTGCTGTCGCAGACAACGTTTGCAAATGTGCAGTTGTGATCGCCACGGTTGCTGTCAGTGATGGTTGTGCTGTACGTCAGTTTGCTGCTCACCCAATCCATTTTGATGGAACCGGAGGTCGTGCCGCTGCCGTCCGGGGTGATCAGAGTGCCGTCGGATGCCTTGATCGCCATCCAGTCCGCGCTGGATGCGCTCTGGGAATGAGAGCCGTCGGCGGCGTTGTTGTTGGCAAGGACCTGCAGCTCACCGTACACCGTGCGGACACCGCCCATCCATTCCCACACGTTGCCGCAAAGATCAGCGATGCCGGAAGGCGTCTGATCGTGATACCACGTCAGCGGCCCGGTGCCGGTCAGTGTGCGCAGTGCATAGTGTTCTGCGTCTTTGTTCGCGGGAATCGCCTTATAGATCGTCTCGGTGCTGTGCTTGCCGTAGTTATTGTTGCCAAGCGGCATAATGCCGTTCTTCTGACACCACCTGACAAGCAGACCCCATTCCATACGGGTCATGCAATGCCAGCCGTCGCCCTTCGCCTCACAGGCCTGAATTGCGGCATCGAGCGTGATGGAAGTTTTCGGGTCCTGTCCGGGCAGCGAATATGCGCGCCCGTTCTGGACGATGTTCTGATACTTGGAAATGTAGATCGCGTCGATCTCAGTTCCGTTGACGATGAACGCCGGATGCACGGCTGTGCTTTCGCCCATGCCGAGCTGGGAATAGGTCATCTTGGGAATCTTCACCATGACAGAGGGCATGCCGGTGTCATCGTAAAGGATTTCGTTGCCGGGGCAAACGGCCTTAAGAGCCAGATTGCTCAGATCAAAATTCGCGGGCATAAGTCAGTCTCCTTTCATTCGATGGCCCAAAGGGTCAGCGTCACTTTGTCCATGTCGAGCGGAAGAGGCTCGGGCGGCTGGGGTTCGTCGCCTTCGGTTTCCTCGTGATACTCATATTCCCGTGCGGGGATATCGAGCTCCGCAACATAAGCCCGGCCGGCAGCGGCACCGATGACAAGCTCACCGTCGCGGTCAAAGCAGACGTCGATGTGCTCCGGATCATCCTTCTGCCGCTTGGACAGATTGATGGTCAGATCGTCGTCGAAACAGACCTTGGTGCCGGAGACATCGTACGGAATCTTGGGGCCGGGGTTTTTCTCGATGATAATCATGCTGTGAATCCTCCAATCACAATGTAATCCACAACGGCAGTTTTCGCGCTGCCGGTAGTGTTGATCTTGAAGCCGTTGACCAGCTTGTCGGACACTTCCACTTCGCCGGCATTCCCGGTGCTGGAAGTCACCCGCGCGATCACGGCATAGGTTGTGTCTGCGAGAGACGGGGAAAGCGCAACGGTTACTTTGCTGTTGTTGAACGGGAAGGTCTGACTATTAGTCAGCGTCTTTGTCCCGTGCTGGACCGTGAATCCTTTTTTCGACCATTCATCCTCATGCTGCCGGATGTAGTTGAGAATCAGCCCTTCGGAAATTGTCCGATCGCGGTTGACCTCTTCAGTGGCTTTTTCAATGGCTTTCCCGGAGTGTTTCTTTGCGAGCAGAAAGGTAATCAGATCCACAAGCTACACCTCCCGCCAAACGTCATCGGTGCCGAGCAAGTAGAGGTGTTCCATATCCTGCGTGTAGGCAGTGCTGCCCGCGCTTGCAATTTCGCCGTTACTGTTCGGCGTGGATGTGGGGAGGCTTGTAACATCAGACGGGGAGGAAATGCAGAACTCACGATAGCCAGGATCGTATTTATTCCCGGCTTTTGCAGCCTTATAGCTCATACGTCAATCACCATCCTTCAGTACGCAGAAGTCTGCGGAATGACTACCCACGCAACGGTCACGCTGGGAGCACTACCGGTACAAGCCAGTTTGAATCCGTTTGTGAGCTTGTCGCTGATTACGATTTCTCCAACGTTTCCCTTGAAAGCCGTCACGATGGTCTGGACTTCGTAATACGTGTTGTCCAGCATCTCTCCGATGGGGACGCTCTGCGGCGCAGAATGGAACGGGAATTCCGCGGAATTTGTCAAAGTAACCGTGCCGACATAGACAGTATTGACCTTGCGCAGCCACGCGAGGATATCATCCTGCGTCCAGCCAAGCTGCCGGGAAAAGTTGAGCAGGAGTGTGTGCGCGACGTGCGCATCAACCACGCCGCTCTCCAGCTTGTTGAAGCGCGTCTGATCCTGGGGCGTTCCCTGCTGAAGAACCGTGCCTGCCATAGCAATGGTGTAGGTACCGTCTCCGTTGTCGGCGATTGTGAAGCAGTTGCTCGGGCTGGTCACATGATCCAGCCAAGTAGTCCAGTCATACATTTACGAAGCCACCTCCGTGATATCAAAGTCGAACCAGTAGAGAATTCCGGTCTGGCCTGCCGCGATGGTAATAGAACAGTCCTCGTGCGCGAACAGCTCCCCGGCCTGATTCCAGAGCTCTACGCGGTTGACCGTCATAGAGGATCCTCCGGAGTTGATGTTCAGCGCAGCTCTGACAATACCGTTGCTGAGGATTGTGATAGAGCTGAGGTAAACCTTCGTATAGGCCGTACCGACGCGGTACCGGGCGTACGCGATTCTCTTTTTGGTGAAGTTGCGGAAATCCGCAAGGCCTGCGGTATCAAGCATCTTTTATCCCGCCTTTCTAAAATAGTCCGCCCGGCGCTGTGCCGCACAGTCTGGAACTGTACGCAAGTGCGCCGGAGTGGGATGTGTTTACCTCCAAGGCTCCATCCGAAACCATTCCTTGCCGTGCTCTCTGCGGCCATGTACCTGCGATACGTCCCCAATAGTGCGCATACCCCGTTCTGTTCGCAATGCTGATTTTCGTAAGACATCTGAAAACAATTCCGTCCAGATGGGAGCGAAGGGACTTATATCGATAGACGGCCGTCAGCAGAGCTGCGGTAGAAAACGGGATGACCGGGAACGCGCTCTCCAGAGCAATACGAAAGTGGTATGCCTGTCCGCCATAATCGAACCATTCCTCAACCGCGCTATCCGGGTATATGGCCCGAACTGCGGTCAGCACGGCGCCATAAGTACCAAGGTGCCGGTGAACATAGTAATTGGTTTTGATCAGATTCCGCTTTGCTTCGATGGGAAAATCAAAATCGTACCAGTCGATTTTGTAGTCATTCGCAAGCAGATCAAGGAGGCTTTCGGGTAATTCGTCGATCCGCGTATAAATTGTTGCCGCTCTTATTTCGTCCAGATGTACTTCAAGGGCTTTGGAAATTGCATACGCCAGTGCATGCATCCGGGCATCATCATCAAGAACGTGTGGCAACAGCGTCATAAAGTTATCGGCGGAGTAGGTGTGCGGATCAGTCATCCTCTACGCCTCCGTTCACAATGGTGATCGTGCCAACCTTGCCGATCTGCGGAATCGTGTCCTCGATATCCGGAATATCACCTTCGCTGTAAAGCGAAAGGTTTCCGTCGCGCAGATGCACATAGGTCGGAGCAGTCAGATCAACGCGCTTGATTCCGGTACCCATGAGCAGACTGATCAACTTTGACGGGTTGATATCCCTACCAAGTTTGCCTTGCTGCCACTGGACATACGAATCAACCGCAAGCTGCACATCGGTTTCAAACTCTGCGCTCGTTTCCGTCTGCTCAGAGACATAGAAGGTGAAAGTGATATTGTAGGTCACTTCTTCGGGATCGCCCATAAGGACGTGGTCTGTCAAGGGCCGCACGTCATCAGAGCTGCAAGCGGCAAGCACGAGAGCCTTGAGCATATCGCTTGCCTTGCTGCCGTCAACATCGAGTACGTACAGCCGGATCTCGCCGGGGACGGGAGAATTCACCACGACGTCCGCAATCTCCTTGGACACGGACTTTGCGTGATAAATATAGCCGCCCTTTGCTCCCGCTGTTGAATACCCGTCCATCGACATTTTGAGCATTTCGTAGAACTCGTCGTCCGAGAGACGATCAGCGCCGCCATCGGAGGCGACGGTGTTTGCGCAGGAAGAGTAGTAATCATATACATCAACGACCGTGTTGATACTGCCGGCTACGTACCCGTTTCCGACAGCGCCGGGAGTTTGGCAGCGGACCTGTGTATTAACGTATGTCTCTCCGATCGGAACCCAGGCATCTTCGACAGTCTCCCAGTAGAGCGTCTGGCTTCCGTCGGTCACGCGGGTACCGGCCGGGATCAGCACGGCAGAAAGCTGCGCCTCGGAAATTTGGAAGCGTACCGTGCAGTACGCAGGAGAAGCATCTGGCCGCTTCGCAGCGAAGAACAGCTCCGCAAGGGCATCAAGGTTTTCGCCGTCAGCGCGAGACGGCAGGTTCTGATTTGCTGCGTAATTGGTCTTGACCCGCTCCCCGAGAATCACCGAGGCGACCCAGGAAATCATGAGACGTTCCGGGCTCGCCGGCATGACGGTCTCGCCGGTCAACGCCTCATAGTCAGCGATCATCTGCGATTCCAATTCGGCTGTTGTTGTCGGGATAAATTCATACTCAGGCCTCCGGCTCATTGATATCCACCTCCACCTCTGGCGTTAGGACGCCTTTGCTATCTTGAGAAAAGTTTACCGAGAGCAGCGTTGCTCTCGGCTCATAGGTTTGGATCGCTTCACGCACTTCAATGATGAGCGTGGGAATGGCTGCATTCATCGGCGCATCCTGAAAGCGCATAGGCATTCCGAAATCCCGATAGAGCGGGACGGACTGCTGCCATGTGCGAAGGATAATCGCAACGTTTTGCAGAATTGCTTTCGTCCGGTCCTTTTCGTTAAGAACGATAGACCGGCTGGGCGTCACTTTATAAGACATGATGCGCCCCCTATCTGTTGAGATACTCTTGCAGGCTGACGGTGACCGTTGCCTGTGTCAGATCACCGTCGCCATCATAGTATTCCATCTTGATTTGGTGCTGGGTAATTGTCCAGCGGTATTTTCCGTAACCTTTACGGCCAATGACCAGCGGCAGCGTCTTGCCGTCGCGTTCATACTTAAAGATTTTTGATATCTCCGTCTGCGGGTTTACACCGAGATAGGCCGAGAGAACGATATCGAATTTCATCTGATCCGGATTGATGCCGGTAAACTCAGTCTTTGCATCGGTAAGGTGGCGCTGATGTGTGGAGAAACGCACAGAACCGGACCATTGCGCATTGCGGATTGTCCTCACAACATCATCGGAAACTTCAAAAAGAATGTCTCCAAGCATGCCAATTTTCATCCAATCCCCCCTAACACGAAGCCGTCGCCATTGAAAACAGGGAGATACAGGCACAGCACGGTATCGTTGATGCGCGGCATCCAAAGCGTCAGATACGAGCCGCTGTGATCGTGATCCGGTTCTGTTCCTGCTGACCCGCCGCCGGTATAGGTATCGGATATTTCGTGTGTGTGCTCACCGTCAGGAACGACAAGAACGTTTGCACTGGAGTGCTGGAGCACATACAGCCACCCGGAAGTCATGTTTTCGCCTTGGAACTTGACACGGGCTTGGCGTTTCGCGGAATTGACGTCAGTAACGGTTCCAACTCTGACAAGACCGGAAAGAATTTTCTCTGCATCCATATTGATCACCCCTAACTGAACGTACCGTCGTCGACCCAGCCATAGACATCACAGTTTCCGTCCAACTCGTTGTATGCGCCGCCGACAAGATGCCACGGATGTGCAGACCCCGGATTTGCATACGTAATTTTTGCTTTCCCGGAGCTTCTGGTGCCGCCGGTCGGAGAGCTGGCCGTACTGCTGACATAATGGTTTCCGCCGGCAAACGTCACGATATCGCCAACACTGTACTCTTTCTTTGCAGCAGCTACCGGCGCGTCGTTTTGCAGACCTTCCAGCGCCTTCCGTGCTGTAACGGTAGTGGTATAGCCGGAAGAGCCGACAGAATGGACGGCCTTGGTTATCGAATACTTTCCGTCCCAACCGCCCCATCCGGACAACACGATATTGAGGCCAGCCAAAAGCGACGGTTCTCCCGGAAAGGTAATCTGCACATTCCGGAAATACTTGTTGTGCAGTCGGAGAAGCTTTTCTGCCAGCGCTTTTGCCTCTCCGATTGATCCGACCTTTCGGAACACGTTAAGCTGCTGGTTTTCCGCCTTGCTGCTGTCATAGGATTCATCATAGGCAATCGCCTCGATGCTGGCGCCGGTTGCTGGGTTGTTGTAAAACACGCGGCAGCTTTGGTACTGAACATCAGCCGTCGAGATTGTGAGCTTGAACTTGGTGTAGCTTCCGTCGCCTTTGGTGATCGTCCGGACAGCGTTCTTGCTCTCGTAGTCAGCCTGATCAAAGATCACGATTGATTTATTCGTAGCCTTCAAACTGCACCCGGCGTCATGGCAGAGTTGTTTCAGAAAATCGATATCGCTGGTCTGGTACTGCTCGACCCGATTGTAGAACGGATCTCTTTCCGTCAGGTACATACAGGTCATTCCCGCCGAAGATGCCATTTCGTTGGCAATCCCGGACAGAGCGTACTGTTCCCAGCCTTTTGTTTTCTTCGTCTGGCGGATTTGAGAAGTAAACGGGAGCGAGACCGCGCTGATCTTCACCGTGGAAGGAGGCCCGGAATAGTCCGCCTTATCCAAAATGAAGCTTCCGGTTTCAAGCACATCGTCTACACCATCACCATTCCAGTTTTCACGGGCAATAACGGCGCTGATTTCAAGCCCGCCATTTCCGGAAGACGCCTCCGATCCGGCATTTGAGCCGAGAAGCGCACCCCACGTCAGCGGGCCGCAGATTCCATCAGCAGACAGACCGCGTGCCGTTTGAAATGCCGTAACAGCACCACGGGTTTCTGATCCGAAGATTCCGTCAGCTCCGAAAACTGGCAGAGGAAACCCGGCAGCAATCAGAAGCGTTTGCATTTGTCGGACTGTATCACCACGGCTTCCTGTGCTGACTGTTTCCGGAATCTTCGGCTCTGATTTTGCCGTGGTCGTAGCTGTCGAGGCTGCGGCGTTCACAATTTCGTCGAGCCAGTTTTCGAGCCAGACGCCATCTGCATCCTGAAACGTGATCTGCAGATCGTCCGCCTCGTCCTCCTGGTTGTCAGTGTAAGAAAGCGAGAGAAAGTACGGCAGCATTGATTCTGTGATATCGGTACCGGCAAAGCTAACCTCTACACGGGTACGCCTCGCAAGGTCGCGGCTGCTCACTTGCTCACCTTCTTCCACGGCGGGAGCTTATCGGACGCGGCTTCCTTTGCTGCGGGAATCGTGAGAACGATCCCCGCAGGGAAAATGAGATAGTCGAGCAGGAGCCGATTTGCCCACATAAGGTCTTTGGTGTATTTGCAGTCGCCCATTTGCTGGTAGGCAACAATATCCCACGTGTCACCCTGTTTCGTGATGTATGTTTTCATCGGTAGGCCCTCCGAGCTTTCTCCATTTCGATCTCGTCCAGAAGCTCCTCCAACTGCTCCTTCAGGTGTTCATCGTGCTCTCTCAGAATATCAAGCAGTTCATCAGACGGCATATCGCCGCTGATGTTATAGACTGGAGAGAAGGTCACGACATATCCGCCGCCGTCCGATCCACGGCCGGGTGCGACAGGAATAGCCTCTTCCGCATCGAAATGAGGGATTGGGATTTGTGCTCCGAGAATTACTTCCGGGCCCTGCTCCCCGACCTTGGAAAAGCCTTGGGCGGCGTAATTGGTGCCGATGGCATAGCCGCGAATCTGCTTAAACAGCTCGGGAAGAAGCATCATCGCTTCGATGTATTCCTCCTGAAGCTTTCGCGTCTCGGCGGCGGTCAAGATTTTCTCGCCGCCCTGCATCATCATAAGCTCCGGGCCGTTTTCACCAACAAGAGCGAGACCGGCTTCTGCGTAATTGGTGCCGATGGCATAGCCGCGTCCGTTCACCGTGACACTTGTCCCGGATGCGCTGGACATAGCTCTTGCTGCAGCACGCCCGAGGCTTGCATAAGCAGCGCGTACGCTCGGCTCCATATCATAGGCGGAGTCGATAAAAGCCTGAATGGTAGCGCGTCCGCTTTCGGCGGCGTCGGCACTCATGTCCAGAGCTTCAATATCACTCTGGAGCTGCTGCGTCAGCTCGTCCATCTGATTGGTGAAGTCCGTTTTGAACTCTGCAATCACGTCAGACGTTTCGCTTTGCGCCTGCTGAAGATCGCGCCAATTCTGCACCATTGCGGCAAGGTCTTCATCCGTGGCACTGGCCATGCCGGCGACAGCGTTCACGCTTTCGTTGGAACCGTCGGCAAAGGAGGCAATGACGTCGCTCAGGCCTTCAATGTCAGATGCACGAGAGCGCAGGGATTCGAGATTTGCGTTGTAATCGTTCCAGTAAGTAAGCTGTGATTCAAGCACCCCGATAATGGTTTCTGCGCTTGTTGCAACGACCTCATCGGCTTCGTCCCACAAAGCATACTGCCCGGTGATGCTTGCGTATGCCGCATCGTAGGCCTCATTGTAGGCAGCCGTGAGCAGGTCGACTTTCTCTGTTACAGATGTGATAGCCTCTGCAAGAGCGATTGAAGAATCTGCCCCGGTCTCTGTTTCCTCGATATAGTCGACCAACTGAGCATTGCATTCTTCGTATACAGCTGTGGCGTCCTGGACGGTGGCGCTAACGGCTTCCCACTGTTCGTCATAGTCCGCGAGCGCTTCTTCTGCCGCTTTAAGCTCTTTGTGCTGAGAAGAGAAGATCGCGCCGAGTGCTGCCATGCCGGTGGTGTCATACATCGTAAGCATCTGCAGATACTCGTAGTAATCGTCAGATGCCTTGTTGTATCGTTCCTGCGCGGCGGCTCGCTGATCCTCAATTTCGTTCAGTTTCTGCTGGGCGGTATACTGATCGTTGTACGCCTTTACCATGCCCTCTTGGGCAGCTTGGTAGCGCTCCATTGCCGCCTGAGCCTTCACGGAAGCCTCAATGGCGGCGGCATAATCAGTAACTCCGCCGACCACATCTTCGTAGCTCAGAGCGAGATCCGGTACGACCTCGTTCAGCTCTTTGATGATGGCCTTCATTTCCTCCTGCGTCTCGACGGTTTGATCCGTCTGCGCAGCGAGCTCCTGCAAACGGTGAACCAGAGCAAGCGTCGTTCCTTCGCTCTGGTTGATACCGTCAAAGGAATCGCGAATAGAGGTCAGGTCTTCTCCGATGGCTTTATTCAGCTCGTCGCATTCGGCAATGTAGTCAGCGAGCGTCTGCTTGTTCGCCTCATAGCTCGCAGTCAGATCGTCGATTCTCCACGCCAAATACATGGCCTGCTCAGAGTTTTCACCATAAGTGGCAGAAACTTCGTCATACTCTGCCTTCAGGTCTTGGATTTGTGCGTATTCCTGCCGTGAGCTTTCTGTTAGGCTCCGTACCTCTGCAGCCTCAGCGTCCTGCGCGGCGGACAACGCAACGATACCTGCGGTCAAAGCGGCGACAGCCAGCGTCACACCGGCAATAATGTTCACGCCGGGGATCGAGGCCGTAAACAGCTTCATAAGAGGAATTGCGATTTTCGTAACAGCGGAATATGCTGCAATACCGGCAGTCACCGCGCCGATCACGCCAACAAAGGCGGTGACGGCTTTAATGACTCCCGGATGCTGCTGCATGAAGCTGTTGATTTCAGAAAGGACCTTTGCGCCCCACCCGTAGAGATCAGCCAGCGCTGGCGTGAACTGCTCGCCTACGGTGGTTTGAACGGCCTCCCATGCGCTGTTAAGCAGCGTAAGCTGACCGTTCATGTTGTCCATCTTGATGTCGGCCATACGCTGTGCTGCGCCGGTGGCATTGTTGATGTTGGCTGTCAGCTTCGCATAATCGGCATCTGTGGCGTTGAGGATGGAGAGCAGTCCTGCATAACCGCGCTGTCCTGCAATGACCATCGCATTGTTGACGCGCTCAGCATCAGACATCTGCGAGAAATATCCGCGCAGTTCATTGATCGTGGTACCGAAGTCGGCCATGGTTCCGTCTGCCTGAACCGCAGAAACCTCCGCCTCGCCAAATGCCTCACTTGTCAGAGTAACGCCGGTCAATAATCCGTTGAACACGTTACGCAACGCTGTGCCTGCGTTGGAACCCTTGATACCAGCGTTGGCCATAAGGCCGATCGCCGTGCTCACATCTTCGATGGAATAGCCCAGCGCACCGGCAACGGGCGCGGCATACTTAAATGTCTCGCCCATGATCCCTACGGAGGTATTTGCGCTCGCCGCTGTCGCCGCTAAAACGTCAGCGTAGTGGCTCGTGTCAGCGGCTGTAAGGCCGAATGCGGTCATAGAGTCGGTGACAATGTCAGACACTTGAGCAAGGTCTTCACCGCTCGCTGCGGCCAGTTGCAACACGCCAGGCATACCGGAAAGCATTTGCTGTGCATCCCAGCCCGCCATTGCCATGTAGCCCATAGCGTCAGCGGATTCCTTCGCGGTGAACTTCGTCGTAGCGCCGAGCTCCTTAGCCAGATCTGAGAGCTGCCTCAGCTCGTCGGTACTGGCACCGGACAAGGCTTCAACGTTGCTCATGCTTTCCTCGAAATTACCGGCCACGGAAATGCATTCCATGTAGGCCTCGTAAATTTCGTGGAGAGCTGCCGCAATACCTGCCGCTGCAAGTGCATCTCCGACGGCGGTAATTGCCTGATTCGATTCCTGCCCGAAACTCTTGGCGCTTTCAGCAGCTTCCTCCTGCTTTTTCTTCAGATCGGCTACTTCGGCTCCAAGCCGTTCCGTTTCCTTTCCGAGATTACCGGTATCTACGCCTGCTTCCCGGAGGGATGCACCCATCTGGTCAAGCTTCTGCGTTTGGCGTTCCAGAGAAGCAGAGGTTTTGTCGATCTGCTGCTGCTTGGAAAGCAGCTTGTTTTCCAAGTCAGAAGAAAAGCCTCCGGTCTCCTGAATTTCTCTCTGGATGTTATCGTACTGCTGCTGCAGGGTTTCGAGCTTCTTTTTGGTGCTCTCAACGGCCTGCTGCTGTTTTTCATAGGCTGATATGTCGCCCTGAGTTTTGTTCAGCTCTTGAATTTCCTTCTGGAAGGACAGAAGCTGCTGCTGAGCCTTGCTGAACGTGCCGGCGAAGTTGCCATTCATCTGCGCGCTCAGTTGGAACAGCATATCGTATTCGCGGCGAGAGGCCATCTATCAGCCCTCCTTTCGGGATAGATTACTTTTTCTTGCTGTCCTGCACGATCTCATTGTTCGTCTTGATCCACGCCGCAAACTCCGGCAGCGTGCAGGACAGGAAGAACGTCAGCGGCGTTCCGTTATTCCGTGCGAGGATCATGCTTTGCTTTCGGATCCATTTCCCGCCGTCGCCAGTTACGACCCCGCACGAAGCAAAAAAGAGCGTGCTTTGCTACGGATTTTCACATAGGCCGCGAGGGGAAGAGCCTGGAAGATGTCGATACCAAGCTTCATCCCGTTTTTCTTGCGGGTAGTACAGGCGCGCATGGCCATACGGAGCAGATAGTCTCCGGAGAACTCAGGCACAATGACAGGACGGCCGGTTGCAGAAAGCTCTGCTTCGATAGACAGGCTGTCCATTGCGGTCAGCGCACCGAAATCGAAGGACAGTTCATCGAAAGACTCCCCTTCAAAGGAAAAGGGCGTCGGGAACTCATGCGTATAGGTGTTGGGGCTGTTCTCAGCCTCTTTCATTGCGATCTCATATTCCTGCTCGTTGACGACAGGATCGGACTCGACCGCAGCGGTATTTTCTTTCTTGGTGCTCATGTTCTACTCCTTTCGATAAACAGAGCGTGGGAGGCCAAATTGCCGAGGCTGGCAAAATGGTCTCCCACGCCGATTGATTTACTTGCCGAGTGCCTTGCGGACGGGGGCGAGATAATCCACGCCGTCGATTTCGCAGATGAAGTTCATCGGGTCGATCTCGCGGACCTTCTTGCCGTTGATCCATGTCGCCCAGTAGCGGACGGCATATTCTCCGGTACCGTTGGACGGAGACGCAGGGGCGATATTTCCGACATTGTGATTCTTGGGGATCACGACGAAAACGTGCTTCTCAGCCACGGCGTCGATGGTATTGTTCACCGGGTCTTCCTGCTGCTGTGCCACACGCAGGTCGATCTGATGACGGCGCGGCTCGCTCAGGCGGATGCTCGCGGGAGTGGTCGTGCGGAAATTGAGACCCAGAGTCATGTTGTCGACGTGGCCGAGGATGACCGCCTCGATGTTGCCGGCGATCCCGGCGCCGTTGATGCTCTGCACCAGATTAGAGAGGGTGGGCATGGTCACGGAGGCCATGCCGTAATACTCCTGACCGTCCTCATAGACGGCAAAGTTGATATTGCTCTGATCCATCTGTCATTCCTCCTTTACGCGGAAAGGGCGCTCTCGACATAGGAGGCGTCATATTCCAGAGTGAAGTCGATCTCCTGCGCGGGAGAAGGCGGAGTCATAAAGACGTGAAGGCGAACGATGCCAGCCATCAGATCGGTGACCGGGTTCTCCGCTTCGACCATTTCCACGCGGGCTCCCAGCAGATAGCCGCGGCCGACAAGGCCGTTGAGCCAGATGTTGCAGGAGTCAAGGATGCCGTCAATCAGACGGCGATTCATAGGCCGATCCAGCTTGCTCCAGAAGGTCTTGATCAGCGTGTTCGCCACCCAGTCGAACATCCGGGACACGGGCACGAAGAAATTCTTCACATCCGTGTCGGCGGGATAGCAGCCGGTATAGTTGCCCCACGCTTTGAAGCCACCCATGAAGTTGAGACCGGTGTCGATTCCGGCAGCGTTCAGGGCGTTGGCATGAGCAAGCGTCAGAACGATTTCGGTGCCGTCAGATGCGCAAAGCCCGTCCGCAGAAATGGACTTGTTGGACGGAGATTCATAGGGGACACCTTCATTGTCGGAGTCCGTCATCGAAATGCGGCCGGCGATAACGGTAGACATGTGGAACTTGAGGTCGCCGAGCTTGGCATAAGGCCAGCAGACGATCATATCTTCCGTGAAGCTGCCGCCTGTCTTTGCGGTGATTGCAGCTGTGTACGAGCTGCCGCTAACGTCGACAACGGCCTTTCCTTTGAACAGACCGTTAACGCTGGCGATTTTAGTCGCCATGGCGGCATAGACCGTGGACTGATCGGAGAAGCCGGGGGCAAGGATCAGATCGGGGATAATGCCGAACTTAGCCATGCAGAGGTCGATCTTGTCAACTGCCGCAGCGACCTGTGTGGCTGTAACAGCCGTTGTGCCGGTCTCGGGAACGAGAGGCAGGAAAATTACGGGCTGGCAGCCAGCCAGCTTGAAGTGATAGTACATGACTTCGCAGACGGTGTACTTGCTCCAATCGTCATCGTAGCCCAGCGCGGCTTCGGCCTCCGCGAAGGATGTGGCCAGGAACGGCTCACCAGCGGTGGCTCTTGTAGCCTCGGGCGCATCGGAAAGATTGGCGCTGCCGATGACAAACGGAATGCCGCTGGTGGCGGTGTTCATGGTCGAAAGCGCGGTTGCGGCTTCCGTGACGAAAACACCATGATTTGCCATAACAGAAATTCCTCCTTATCTCCGGAGCGCAATGTACGCATTGTACAAGGGCTCTCCGGGTTTCTTGATTTTGATGCGATCTTCCGGCAGGGTCTTTCCGTCGACAATCAGATTGGCAATGCCGGGCTTTTTGGCGAGAGCGAGCTCCACTTCGGGAAGTTTCAGCGCCTCGTCCCTGCCGACGGGAAAAATTGTGCCAGACTGAATGATGCCCGGAAGATTCGGGCCAATGTAAGCAGAGAAGCCGGCGCTGATAACAGCTTCGGCCTCTTTCGTTTCGGGAGCAGAAGCTTCGGCGCTGGCAGCAGCGTCGGCATCTTTCGCCCCGGGAATGGTGGTAGGTTTCACAGCCATTGGCGGACCTCTCTTTCGATTGATGGTATTTTCCAGGTCGTGATCATTTCCGCCGCGAAATACGGGGCGGTGTCGTCGGGATAGACCAATGCCTCAATGCCGTCTTTCAGGCTGAGCTGGTACCGTTCTCCGATCACGACTTGTTTTAACAGTTGGATGCGAAGACGTTCAACAAGGCCGAGCAGCATCAAGCCGCCCTCTTGTTCATCGTCGTTATACACGCAAAAGATAGTGCGCACCTGTGCGATGGAAATTGGACGCTGACCTTCTTCCTGCACGTCCTTGCCGGTGATCAGCTGGTGAATAATATACGGGGCCTTTTTGGTGGCGGACGTTGAATCAGGGAGCCGCATCAGATAGACATCTGCAGCACGGAAAGACTGGCTTTCGCCTTCTCGCTGAATGCGCGTCGGAAGGATCATGTCCTTGATCGCATTCTGCGTGAAAGATTTGAGCCGCTCCAGCAGATCTACGCGGCTGGTGTCGATATCCTGTACCATGATTAGCCTCCCCATCCGTTCAGAACGCGGAGGATTTCATGCTCCACGCGCTTATCAAACGTGTCCCTGATCGTTTCATCCATTTTCTCCACAACCTGCTCGTTCTGCATCATGTGGCCTGTCGATGGGCCAAACTTCTGCTCGACGGGAAAACGCGGAGAGCCGACGCGCTCAAACACAGCGACGGGGCCGAATATCTTTGCGGTAAAGGCGTGCTGCAAAGATGCAGCGCCTCCGTTCCGTTTGACCTTGGTCGTCAATGTTCCGGCACTTGAAAAGCTTGTGTTGAACGTGAGCAAAGGGAGGACGTTCCCGGCGAAGGAAATGCTCATGCTGGCCACGCCGCCCACGCTATTGCCCCCGTCAGTCCGAACCTTCTCCGTGACATTGTGCATGAAGTCGCCTTTGCTGATCGTATACTCCGCTGAGGCAAACTGACCTGCCTTGGTCTTTGCAGTATCTCCGGCGCGCTTCAACGCTGCATAGGTTGCCTTGAAAGCGCCGCCCGGAATGCCAGCGAGGATTTTGTTGATGCGGTCGATGCTTTCATTCCCGACCTTTTCGACGCGGATTGTGCCAAAGCTCATTCGTCGATCGCCTCCAATTCCACGCGGAGCATTCCCATTTCGCAGACCGAGGAGGCAACGTAGAACTGACGGAAAAAGCCTCCGCCGCCTTCTCGGTCGTTGATCCTGATACGGGCACCCTTTTCCGGCTGATTGCCCCCGAGATCGCTCTTAGAACAATGCAGTACAGAGTGTACAAGATAGAGCCCCTGCAGATGATCGCTCGTAAGCTGGCGGCGGTCTTTCTCCTTCAAACCGGACATGACAACCGGGATGTCCGTATAGGCTGTGCCGTCATAGACGATTGTGCGTTTCTCAGCGAACTCGTCCAGATTGAGAAAAACACCGTGGATATCAGAAGCGACCATGTCCTTGAAGCTCATTCCACAGGCGCCTCCGCTTCCAGATCGGGAGGCTGCTCACCGTCGTTGACAGTATCGTCGTCTTCGCCGTCGGTATCGTCATCGGAAGGGATAATGACATCTTCGCTGGTGATCAGCTCGATGTAGTCAGCCTTCTTCTTGCACTTGGACGTATCCAGCCCCATATCTTCGGCAAGCTTCTCGAGCTGGGCGTTCGTCCATGTGAGAAGCTGGCTGGCATCCAAGCGCCCAACAGCGCCGATCTGCGCGCCTTCATCTTCGCACATGTCCTCGCTCGCCCCGGGCTCAATGCGAGCCTCCTGCGCTGTTGCAACAGCCACAGAGGCAACGCCGATAGACACAAGGCGCTCAGCTTCCTGATCGTCAACTTCGCAGGTCTCTCCGCGGGAAACGGCAGTCACGCCACCTTTGCCGTTATCGGCACCGTAAGTGCCGGAAATGATTTTGACAGTTTTCATGGTCTGCTCCTTTCCGCCGGTCATTAACCGCAGACGTTGGCTGCGTAAATGTACGGGCAGTAGTTTTTGGGAGCAGCCAGAGGACGGGTGGCAAGGCGCAGCTTGCGAATGTCCTTGTCCTGATCCAGAACGAACTTCGGCACGCGCTTCGCAACGTGGCTGGTAAAGTCGGTGGAGCCGTAGTCGATCTGGGTAATCTGACCATACATCAGATGACCGCAGCCGGGAGCAGTGACCATGGCAGACGTGGCGGGGAAGAACTTCTGCGTAGCACCGCTCGCGTCGACATAGGTTTCATCCACAGAGATCACGTTCAGGCGGAAGCCGCCGAAGTTGATGATGCCCTCCAGCGTCACACCGGGATAGCTGCTGAGCTGCTCGTTGATAGTGCCGATGGCGATGCCGCTGTTCTTGTCCACGAGCGCACGGAATTCTTCGATGGCCAGCAGCGCATCGGCGGCATCCGCGCCGAGAACCAGATCGGCAGCCGGCAGGCCACGATCAGAAAGCTTCCGGCACATAGCGCGAACGTCGGAACGCACCGTCATGAAAGTGATGCCGCTGGCATCCCACTTGCGGCCGGACGCGATCGTGTAGGTGTGGTCGGACGCACTGTCGTAGAACTGGACGTACTGGGTTTCGCCCTGGGTGTCGTTGTCGATGTAGGTCTGCATGGTGCAGGCGTTGTTGATCATGGTTTGCGCAGCCATCCACTCTTCGCGGGCGGCGATGCGGCGTTCCATGTCGGTCATGTCGTCACGAAGCAGCCGGGCAGCGCGCTGGGCAGGAGTGCTGTTGGCATAGATCGCCTCACCGAAGCCGCGCTTCGCCAGCTCGTCGGCGGTCAGAATGCGGGACGGAGCGATACGGGCGGGCTGGTATTCGTGAATGGCATAGCCACGGCGATCCATGGGGATGTCACCGGCGCGCTCAGAAATGAACGCGGCCATCTTTCTATCGCCCTTGCGGTACTCGGTCAGCACCTTATCGGCGGCAAAGATGTCGCTCTCTCCGGTGGGAAAATAGCGGTCGCGGAAAAACGACGGCTGGGGAATAACTTCCTCGTTGATCGCCATGAGGGTATAGGTGTCAAAAAAATTCAGAGTTGCAGGCATGATGTATTACCTCCTTCGCTTAGTTCGCAGCAGCAGCCTTGAACAGGATGCCGCGCACGCGCAGAGCGTCCTTGTCAGCCTCGGTCACGGTGTAGCTGGAAGCGACGGTACACTTGTTGGGATCGAAGCACCCGGCGTAGTAGACCTCGGCGGTCTCGTCGGTGCTGGTGCCGACATCGATGTCATCACACAGGATGCAATCGGGCGTCAGCGTTTCGTTGGAGCCGGCAGTTGTTCCGAGAATAACCAGCTTGCCGTCACCGCCGGTGCCGGAGCTCTTAGCCAGAATAGTGCCGCGCTTCAGAGTGCCGGCGGTACCGAGCTTGCGGATCGTGCCTCCACGCACGATGGGCTCAGGAGTAATGTCGGTGATCAGACCGTCAAACTCCATCTCTCCAACCTTGCTGTACAGGTTTTTCATTGGTTACTTCTCCTCCTTCTTGAAAAGAGACTTGACCGAAGCGCGCGCGGCGCTCATGCGCGCCTCGGGGGTGCTATCGTCGGAATCCTCGTCTTCGTCTCCGGGAGCCGCGCCGACGCCGTTGGCTCCGGAATCGCTCGTGTCCGCATTCGCGTCAGACAGGAACTTGCTGCCGGCTTTCGCCGCCGCCTGGGCAGCCTTGAGCGCCAGTTCCGCAGCAGTGCAAGGATGTTCGCCGTATTTGGCTTCATGCACCTGCTGAGGATCGAAGAGGCTGGCAACTTCGTCGATGGCAGCCATACGCTCACGCTCACGCTGGACAGCATTGCTGATCGCTTCTGTGTTGTCGACGGAAGCTCTGGCCTCGGCCTCAACCTGAGCGACCTCGTCCGGGTGCTGAGCCCGGAACTCTTCAATGGTCATGGATGACCCTCCTTTTTCGCCGGAAACTTCCGGCTGATTTTTATTTGTCTCAACCGCGGCCGAGGCCTCGGGTGTGACCGTAGGGATGTTGTCGGGCGCGAACATGCCCGGTGCAAGGTGCAGCCTCCGCCCGCTCACGAAGATGCTGCGGCCATCTGCGCTTGCCGCAATATTGGTCGGTTCTGCATCTTCAAGCAGTTCGTCCACAAAGCCCTTTTCCTTGGCTTCGCGGCCTGTCATATACGTTGTGTCCGCCATCATGTGCATCAGGACAGTATCGGAAAGGCCGGTCTTGCGCTTGTAGATTTCCACCTGCATCTTGTCCCATGCATCGTTCTGCGACGCATGCTCTCGCAGTTCGTCCGCATTGTAGCCGCCGAACAGTGTTGTCCAGCATTTATGGATCATGATCAGGCTTCCGGGATTGGCCTTGACGGTATCGCAGGCGCACATAATCAGGCTGCCTCCGCTCATGGCAACACCGTCCACAATGCAGGTCAACTTTGCGCCGTTGCGGGAGAGCTCCCGCAAGCGGTTATGAATTGTGGTCGATACGCCGGCGTCTCCGCCATAGCTGTTCATGCGGATTGTGATTTCCTTGCAGTTCTCGACCTGTTTCAGATCCGCAAGAAATTCATCAAGCGTGATAAACTGACCATCAACGGGGTCTCCGTACCAGTCCGTGGGACGGCTTTCGTAAATATCTCCATACATGGTGATCTCTGCGGACACACCATCGGAAGACGCCATTGCATAGACGTTTCGCGTAATGGAAACGCAGTTTTTTCTGAACGGTGCTTTCATTATCGGTTTTTCTCCTTCCAGACTTCTGATTCGGGTATATATGGCGCACGCAGCCACTCGGCAATCCCGGCTCTGCAATCCTCATTACACGTTCTATGCCTATTTTTCGGGCAGAACAGGCAATAATCCTCGCAAAGATTCCAGATTACAGTAGCCATTCGCCTGATTCCGAGCGACATCAAATAGTCAAAATTACTCACCACCACCGTCACCGTCCTCACTGTCCGGCTCCGGATCAGCAAGCGGATCGGAATTTCCGCCGCCAGCTTCTTTCAGCAGTTCGTTTTCGTGACGCAGCTGCTCGACATTTTCTTCCCAGTCTCCGCCGCCACGCTCGCGTGTGACCTGCTCATGCGTCTTGATGCCGCGATCAATCAGCAACAGATCAGCCTTCGCCTCTTTGAGAGGGTCAAGGCTACCCTGCACAGGGCCAATCCAGCGTGCTTCCGCCCAGGACTGCCGAAGGAGCGGATCGTCGAAATAGCCGGTTGCCTTGATTCGCCGGAGCGCCACGGCTTCAGAAAGCCACAGTTCATAGACAGGCTGGCAAAAGCTATCTACAAACCATGCCCGCTTCATTTTGAACGCTTCCCATGCTTCCAACAGCGCCCCACGCGACGCAGAGTAGGAGGAATTGAACTCCTTGCTGATCACGTCATACGGCAATTCCAAGGCCGAGCCAATCAAACGCACCAGCGTTTTCATGAACGTCTCAAAACCAGCGGTTGGGATATTCGGATTCCCGAACTCAATGCTCTCGCCCGGCGACAGATGATTGACGGTTCCCGGTCCCATTTCGTATTCGTTTTCGCTGTCGGAAACCTCGTCGATCTGGCCGCCATCGAGATTGATACCGTCGCCGGCTGTCATATCTCCTGATCCGACTTCGTTGAACGGAATATCCATCGGATTTGTCTCTGTCTTGATCCATGCCGTAAAGAAAGATTGCACCAGCGCGGCCATCAGCTCAGATTCGGTATATCTTCGCAGCTGCAAAAGAGGTTCGATAACCTGTGCAAGATACGGAACGCCGCGGTATTGGTCGGGGCGCTCTGCGTCCATAATGTGCAGCACATTCGGAAGCCCGGTTTTTTCGCCGTGAGCAAGAACACGCTGCCACGTCAGATCGGCTCCTGTGTACTCCTTCGGATATCTGTTACAGATGTGATAGGCGACTACACAACCGTTATCATCCACTTCCACGCCGTCATAGATCATGTGTCCGGCGCCAGGTTCTCCATCGGGGATTTTCCCTGTGGTAATCGCACCGTCGATCACACCGCCGCGATATTTTGCCGGTGTTGAAATGCGGTCGGCTTCAATCAGATGCAGCCGCAAAGAATACGGATTGAGCGGTGTGGGAGCCCTACGCTTAATCAGGACAAACACATCACCACTGGCAAGCCATGACTTCAGCGCGAGCTGCTGCAGCCCGAAAAAGTTGTTCATCCCAAGTGCGTCGCAGTTTTCCCGCTTGCACCACATACGGAATTCCGCCTCGGTACGCCGCTGCCAGATCTTTGCCGCATTGGAAGTCATGCCGAGCAGTTCGCAATCCAGAGTGCTTTTCAATGTCAATCCGGTACCCACGATTTTCGTTCGATTCGTATTGATCGCGGCTGTGGCCACCGGCGAACTCATGTAGAGCATCCGCGCCCGCTGGCGCAGCGTAGCATTATTCTGATTGATGTCCTCGTTCGGCGAGCCGCTGTCGGGCGTGAATCCCTTGAGCGCCCGACGTGTCACACTGGCACCGGCTTCGCTGTACCCCTTCACACGGGGCGCACGTTCATTCATGCTGATCGCCTCCTACGTTGAAATATAAACAGGCACCCCGTGGCGAAAGGAGCGACAAACTCCACTGGGTGCCTGTTGACAAAGCATCAACCTATCGGCTGGTGCGATTGCCCTTAATCATTTTCGTGGCGTCACGAAAATGGCGAGGGGGGCCCCCGGGGTCGGCCCCAAGCTGCCCTCTGTTTTTTGTTTTGGCCTTTTCTC
>JAZUEB010000029.1:0-18833 GCA_045639965.1 Vescimonas sp.
GGAAGTGGCCATGGGCAGCGTAGAAGTGCGCGAAGTCTACAAGATCACCGGTGTCGGTATCGTTGCCGGCTGCTACGTCACCGAGGGCCGCGTCACCCGTGCCGCACAGCTGCGCCTGGTGCGCGACGGTATCGTCATTCACGAGGGCGTACTTGCTTCTTTGCAGCGCTTTAAGGATCAGGCCAAGGAGGTCGTATCCGGCTATGAGTGCGGCATGACCATTGAGAAGTTCAACGACATCAAGGAAGGCGACGTGATCGAAGCCTTCACGATGGAGGAAATTGCACAGTAAACCGATCGGGCGGGCGCTTCGCCTGCCCGATTTTCCACGTTTTTTGAAAGGAGGAAGCGTATGGCTTCCAATCGCATCGGTCGTATCAACGACGAGATCCAAAAGGAACTGAGCGAGCTTATGCGCTCGGTGAAGGACCCGCGGGTCAGCGGTACGCTGCTGACCATCACCCACGTGGACACCACGTCCGACCTGCGGTATGCCCGGGTTTATGTCAGCGCTATGGACAGGACCGACGAAAAGGAGTTTCTCAAGGGACTGAAGTCCGCCGGCGGCTATCTGCGGCGGGAGCTGGGGCAGCGGCTGAATTTGCGCTATACGCCGGAACTGCAGTTCTTCCCCGATGACTCCATCGCCTACGGCGCCCACATCCTGGATATGCTGAACCACGTGAAGCCCGCCAATCCGGAAAACGAGAATATCGTTTTGCCGGAGGAGAAGTAAGATGCGCAAAGGGCGGGCGACCGCAAGGGTCGCCCCTACGAGGTTTTTGAAAATCTGTTGCGGCGGGACGACGAGGGAAAACGCCGTCCCCTACGGAGAAAGAGATGAACATTTACGAAACAGCGGAACGGCTGAGACAATCGGATAATGTGCTGATTTTGACCCATGTGCGGCCCGACGGGGACACCATCGGGTGCGCCGCGGCACTGTGTCAGGCGCTGCGTGACATGGGCAAGACGGCGTATCTGCTTTATAACGGCGGCATCACGTCCACCTATGAGAAGTATGCCGCGCCCTACTGGGCGGCGGCGGATTTTGTGCCGGAGCATATCGTGGTGGTGGACATTGCCACGGCGGAGCTGCTGCCCGACAATGCAAAAATCTACGCAGAGCGGGTGGAGCTGTGCATCGACCACCACCCCAGCAATACGTTTTACGCCGACCACACCTGTCTGGACACGACTGCCGCGGCGGCATGCGAGATCGTGTATGAGATCGTGAAGGAGATGACTGCCGTCACGCCGACTATTGCACTTGCGCTGTACGTGGGCATTTCCACGGACTGCGGGTGCTTCCAATACGCCAACACCACGCCCAGGACGCATCGCATTGCGGCGGAGCTGATGGAGCTGGTGGACGTGGCGGCGGTAAACCATGATCTGTTCCGCGTGAAGAGCCGGGTGCGGCTCCAGATGGAGAGCCGGATGGTCAGCGAGATGGAGCTGTATGATGAGGGGCGCGTGGTGGTGATGCAGATCCCGCTTTCTTTGCGGGAGGAGTTCCATGCCACGGAGGCGGACATTGAGGAGCTTTCCTCTCTTGCCGCACAGGTAGAGGGTACGGACTGCGGCATCACGCTGCGGGAGCTGAAGCCGGGGGTCGTCAAGATCAGTCTGCGGACAGGGCCGCGGGTGGATGCCTGCGCCGCGTGCCGGAAGCTGGGCGGCGGCGGTCACAGAGCCGCCAGCGGCGCCACGGTGGAGGGCAGCATGGACGAGGTGAAGGCAAAGATTTTGGCGGCGGTGGTGGAAGTGACGGGTGAATAAACGGAGGACAGCCCCTCCCCTTACGCAGGGGACGCTTTGGCGGGCGACCGCAAGGGTCGCCCCTACGGGAGAATAGTATGGCAGACGGGATCGTGATTATTGACAAGCCGGCGGGTTGGACGAGCATGGACGTGTGCGCCAAGCTGCGGGGCATCCTGAAAACGAAAAAGGTGGGACACGCAGGGACGCTGGACCCCATGGCGACGGGGGTTCTTCCCGTTTTTGTGGGGCAGGCTACCCGCGGCGTCAGCTTTGCCGAGGAGAGCTGCAAGGAATATGTGGCAACTCTGCACCTGGGAGAGGTCACCGACACCCAGGACAGCACCGGCACGGTACTGGAAAAACGTGAAGTGACGGTTTCCCGGGGTGACGTGGAGACAATTTTGCGGCAGTTTGTGGGAGAGGTCGCGCAGATCCCGCCCATGTACAGCGCCATTAAGATCGGCGGGCAGAAGCTCTATGATCTGGCGCGGCAGGGCAAGGAAGTGGAGCGGAAACCCCGCCATATCACCATCTGCGAATTGGAGCTTTTGGAGCAGCTCTCCCCTGCCGACTACCGAATTCGAGTGCTATGCAGCAAGGGGACATATATCCGGACCCTGTGTCACGACATCGGGCAGGCTCTGGGCTGCGGCGGGTGCATGAGCAGTCTGCGGCGCACCATGGCGGCGGGATATACCTTGGGCGATGCGGTGACCATTGAAGCGGTGCAGGAGCAGGGAGAAGCGCTTTTGCGAAGTGTGGACACGCTGTTTCGCCGCTGCGAAGAATACCATTTGCAAACGGAGAGGCAGGAAAAGCTGTGTCGCAACGGCAATCCCTTTTCGATCAGGGAGCCGCTGCCCGACGGGGACTATCGAATTTACGGCAGGGACGGCACGTTTTTGTGCCTGAGCCGACTGGAAAACGGGGTCATGACCTCGATCAAGAACTTTTTTGGAGCGTGAAACCATTGAGAACTGTAATCGCGCTGGGCTTTTTTGACGGCGTACACAAGGGCCACGGCGAACTGCTGAAAAAAACGGTACAGCGGGCAACAGAGCTTGGGGCAGTACCGGCGGTATTTACCTTTGACCGACCGCCGAAAGAGGTGGTAACGGGCCAGCCCGTGTTCCTCATCAACTCCGCCGAGGAGCGGCAGGAGATCATCCGGCGCATCTACGGCATTGAGCAGGTCATTCTGGCGCCCTTTGACCACGACATGATGACGATGCCGTGGGAGGATTTCATCACGGAGCTGCTGGTGAAGCGATACGGTGCGGTGCATCTGGTAGCGGGTCATGACTACCGGTTCGGGCATAAAAACGAGGGTGACCCCGCCAAATTACAGGCAAAATGTAAGGCGCTGGGCATCGGCTGTGACATCATCCCCAAGGTGGAACACGACGGCATTACCGTCAGTTCCACGTACATCCGGACGCTGGTAGAAAACGGTGATGTGGAACGGGCTGCAGAGTTTTTGGGACATCGGCACTGCCTTTCCCAGACCGTGGGACACGGCTATCGCATCGGACGCACCATCGGCATCCCCACCATCAACTTCAGCGTACCATCCCATGTATTGACGCCGAAAAAGGGCGTCTACATCACCCGGGTCACGCTGCCCGACGGACGCAGCTTTGCCGGCGTGACCAATATCGGCACCCGCCCCACCGTCAGCGACGGCGATGCGGTATCGGTGGAGACATTTTTGCTGGATTTCAGCGAGGATCTATACGAGCAGCGGATCCGTCTGGATTTCTGCCGCCGTCTGCGGGGAGAGCAAAAGTTCGGATCGCTGGCTGAGCTGAAGGCGCAGATCGAAAGGGATATTGAAGTGACCCGGGCATATTTCCAAGGGGAAGAATAAAAAGCGCGGGCGACCGCAAGGGTCGCCCCTACGGAGGACGAATTACCACAGCCGTGTGCGCACTGCCTTCGCAATGACAACCCCTCAGTCGCCTGCGGCGACAGCTCCATCTCCTTTTGTCGCCTACGGCGACATTTCCCTCGGCGAGGGAATCACCCCTACACAGGGGAGCCTTCAGCGGGCGGATGTTTGCATCCGTTCCTACAAAGAAAATATGGAAACCGTCAGGGTGAGGGGGATTTTGAAGGAATTCCCCTCACCCTTTATTTCCCGACAGGTTTCGCCCGCATCCCCGGACTACAATGGGGCGGTAAGGAGGTGGGCGTCTTGAAATCAGCGGAAAAGACCGCAAAATATTTGCAGGGCCGTTCGCTTGTGCAATATGGTGCGTGGCTCATTATTCCTTTTGCGCTGTCAAAAGGACAACTGGGAGGGCTTTACGCACCATGGGCTCTGGCGGCGGTAGCCGTGGCCGGAGAGGAGCTGCGGGGTCTGTGCGCTCTGTTGGGTGCCGCCGCAGGAGGGTGGCTCTTCTTCCCGTTTCAGGGTGCTTTGCGCCACACCGCCTGCGCCGTGCTGATCTATGCTGCCACGCTGACCTTTGCCGACAGCAAGCTGTATCTGAAGAGTTGGTTTCGCCCTGTTATCACAGCTTTCATGCTGCTGGCCGTACATTCCGTAACGCTGATCGGTCACGGCTTTCCCCAGTGGATGCTGTGCATCGCCGCCGCCGCGGTGGCCGCGGTCTGTGCGTATCGCTGCACCACGGGAACGCCCCATATCCGGACGATCTGGATGATACTGGGGTTTGCCGCCGCCCTTTTGCCGCTGGAGATCGACCATTTTTCAAGCGGCATCGTCTGCGGGGCATGGCTGGTGCTGCTGTTGAGCGTTGGGGAATCCCCTGCACAGGCGGCGGCCATGGGTGCCGGGATCGGCCTTATTTTGGATCTGGTGCCGACAAGGCCCTCACTTCTGCTGGCGGCGGGCTTCGGATTGGGCGCCTATCTGGCGGCACATTGTGAGCGGCGCTGGTGCCGGGCAGGATGCTTCTGCTTTGCCGCAGCAGCCGCGGCGATTCTTTTTGACGCGGACTACGTGGCGGCGTTTGCCTTTGCGCTGCTGACGGCAGGGGTCGCTTTTCTCTGCGTACCCGGGCGGTTTTTGCCCGATGCAGCGGACAAGCCCCGTCTGCCTGGTACGGCAAGCGCCACGCTGCGGCAGGGTGCCGCCGCCTTTCGGGAGCTGTACGAGCATCTGTTTCGCTCGCCCAGTCCGGAAAAGCCGGAAAATCCCTCCGTGCTTTTTGACCGTGCCGCCGAGCAGGTGTGCCGGAGCTGCGTTTTGCAGACCAGGTGCTGGCAGGAGGCGTACAACGAAACCTACGACGCCTTTAACCACGCCTGCCCCCATCTATTGCAGCGGGGCAGCGCTCTGCCCGAGGATTTTCCCCGGACCTTTTCCTGCCGCTGCATCCACTTTACCGAACTGCTGAGCGCCATTGACCGGGAGCTGTACGCCTACCTTTTGCGGCGGCAATATCGACTGCGGCTCAGCGGGGTAAAGGAGCTGGCGGCGGCCCAGTATGTGCAGACAGGAGAAGCTTTGGCCAGCAGCATAGAAACCTCTGCGGACCTGCCGCAGGCGGTGCGGACAAAAAGCGCATCGGCACTGCGCCCCAGGGAGAGCGAAAAGCTCTGCGGCGATCAGGTGAAGCAGATCTCGGTGGGGATCACGGAGTACTTTTTGCTGTGCGACGGTATGGGCAGCGGAGAGGCCGCCCACGCCGAGGCCGCCATGACGATACGGCTTTTGGAACAGTTTTTGAAAGCGGGGATCGATCCGGCGCCGGCGCTGAAAACGCTGAACACCGCCATGCAGCTGCAATGTGACGAAAACGGGGCATTTCCCGCCGTGGATCTGCTGGCGCTGCGAAAGGATACCGGACAGGCCTCCCTTTACAAATACGGCGCTGCCGCCAGCTACGTCAAGCACCACGGCACGGTGACACGGTACGTCAGCCAATCGCTGCCGGTGGGGCTGCAGGAGGCGGAGGAGCTGCCGGAGATCCAGACGCTGGCGCTGTATGACGGCGATATTGCGGTACTGGTATCCGACGGCATTCTCCAGGAGGGGGACGAGTGGCTGCAAAATCTGCTGGCCGGCTTCAGCGGCGACGTACACGTGTTGGTCACCCGTATTCTGCGGGAATCGCAGCTGCACGGCGGCAGCGCCGACGACTGTGCGGTGATAGCGGCGCAGGTGGAAAATCTGCCGGCAAAAAATGCACGGCATGTATAATTTACGTAGAGAGGGCAATACTTGTTTTATCAACAGTGCAAGGAGGGCGTTGGTTTTGGTGAAAGGGGTCTCCCGTCGGGTCATTGTGGTAGACAGTCCCGACCCGCGAATGTTTGAGCAGGCAATTTTTATCCTGCACGGTGATGGCGGCGGCGTCAGCCAGCAGCAGCTGGTGGATCAGGCCGTGCGGATCGCCAAAAATTACGCCCACACCCACTCGATCCCGCCCAAGCGCCGCATCAGCGCACCGCTTTGGGCCGCCATCGGCGCCGCGGTCATCGGTATCGTATGGCTGCTGGTGGCTCTGATTTAGCTTTTCTTTCCGAAATTTTCTCCTCACTTGGACCGGACGGCTTGTCGTCCGGTCTCTTTTTTGTTATACTATGATGTTACAGGCTATTGGGGTAAACGGCGGGCCGTCGAGGACGCCGGCCCCTACAAAGTGGATTTTGTGATACGGGAGGTTCGGCATGAAGATCGGCGAGGTAGAAATTTCATCACGGCTGGCGCTGGCACCCATGGCAGGGGTCACCGACCCGGCATTCCGGCAGATCTGCCGGGAGCTGGGGGCGGGATACTCCTGCACGGAGCTGGTCAGCGCCAAGGCGCTGTGCTATCAGGACGCAAAAAGCCGGACGCTTCTCAAACTCGCGCCCAACGAAAGACCCGCAGCAGCGCAGATCTTCGGCAGCGACGTGGTCTGTATGGCGGAGGCCGCCGCCATCGCCGCCGAGGTCAGCGGCGCCGCCGTCATTGACATCAACATGGGCTGTCCCGTGGGGAAAGTGGTGGCAAACGGCGACGGCTCGGCGCTGATGAAGGACCCGGAAAAAGCCGCCCGTATCGCCGAGGCGGTGGTAAAGAGCAGTCCCGTACCCGTGACCGTGAAGATGCGGCGGGGCTGGGACAAGGGCAGCATCAACGCCGTGCCCCTTGCCAGGATGCTGGAGGAGGTGGGCGTTGCCGCCGTGTGCGTACACGGGCGCACCCGCACCCAGATGTACGCCGGGCAGGCGGACTGGACCACCATTCGGGAGGTCAAGGAGGCGGTACAGATCCCCGTGATCGCCAACGGGGACGTATTCTCCGCGGAGGATGCGGTAAAGATCTTGCAGTTTACCGGTGCGGACATGGCCATGATCGGACGGGGCGCCTTTGGTAATCCGTGGCTTTTCCGGCAGGCGGAGGCGGCACTCTGCGGGGAACCTGTTCCCCCGCTGCCGCCGCTTTGTGAGCGCATCGACCTGGCCGTGCGGCAGATGGAGCTGGCGGTGGAGGACAAGGGCGAACACATCGCCATGCTGGAGGCGCGGAAGCAATTCTGCTGGTACTTAAAAGGTGTGGCACACGCCAACTACTACAAGGAGCAGATCGTGCGATTGGAGAGGCTGGAGCAGCTCTATGAGATCGCCAAGGGCATCAAGAGGGATCTGGTATGATATACGACGAACGCAACATCGTACATAGAGCGCAGCAGGGTGACGCCGCCGCCTTCGGGCAGTTGGCAGAGGCGTATCAGGGGCAGGTGTATCGCCTGACGCTGCGGATGGGTCTGTCCCCTGCCGACGCAGAGGAGGCGGCACAGGAGGCCTTTATCGCCGCGTGGAAGGGACTGCCCCGGTTCCGGGGAGACAGTCGATTTTCCACATGGCTGTATTCCCTTGCCACCCACGCCGCCATCGACCTGATGCGGCGGGAAAAGAAATATAAGGACTCCGCCGACATTGAGGACGCGGTACTGCCTGATGAGACGGCGTCACCCCAAGAGGTCCTGGAGAAGCAGGAGACGCAGGAAGCGGTGCAAAACGCCTTGCAGGTCCTTTCGCCCCGGGCGCGGGAGATCCTGCTGCTGCGCTATCAGGCGGAGCTGGGATACGAGGAGATCGGCGAGGTGCTGGGATTGCCGGGCGGTACCGTGAAATCACGCATCAACCGCGCCAAGGCGCAGCTCCGTGAAGCACTTTTACGGCAGGGGAACCTTTTCGGGTTTGACGCCGTCCAAAAAACAGGAGAGGAGGAACGGTCATGACACAATTTGACGCTTTTGAACAGAGATTGACGGACAGCTTGCACTCCGACGAGATGCCGTCTGCGGATTTTACCGCGCGGGTCATGGCCCAGGTGGCGAAAACGCCCCAGGTCAAGGCCGCTCCCTCCCAGCGGACGTGGAAGATCGCGCTGACCGCGGCCGCTTGTCTGGTGGTGGTATGCGTAGCGATACCGGTGGTATTCTTCGGCACCATGCGGGCAGGCTCTGCTGCGCCGGAGACGGCATTCGATTGTGCCGCACCGGCGGCTATGGAGCCGGCGTGTGAGGAGAACGCGGCAGAGGGCGGCGTCGTGAACAGTTTTTCCGTTACGGCAGATAACGCCGCAGAAGAGGAAACTGCCGGAGCGGTGAAAAACAAAGATGAATCGGCGGCAGAAGAGGTTTCCGTCAGTGATGCGGCGCTGTGCCGGCAGGCGCGGGAAGTCCTGTCGGAGATGGGGCTGGAAAGTGACAGCGGGTACTATGCTTTGACTGCCGAGCAGGGGTTGGCTCTCCACGAGGCCCTGCCGGAGCTGAAGCTGCCTGTGGGCGCATTCGTGCTGATTTTGGAGGGGTGAACGGTATGAGGGAAAACCGTACCCGCCAGCTGACCCGTGCCGCCGTGGTGGGCGGATTATACGCGGCGCTGTCCCTTCTCGGCAGCGTATTCGGCATCAGCTACGGACCGATTCAGCTCCGGTTCGCCGAAGGTCTATGCGTACTGCCGTTTCTGTTTCCCGAAACGGCGTGGGGACTTGGCGCAGGGTGTCTCATCGCCAACATCTTAAGCCCCTACGGACTGTTGGATACTATCCTCGGATCGCTGACCACGCTGGGCGCGGCGCTGTTGACGCGGCGGTTCGGATCGAAGTACCTTGCTCCCCTGCCGCCCGTACTGTGTAATGGCGTGGTGATCGGCGGGTTGCTGGCCTTTGAGCAGGTTGGCTTTACCGGAGCGTTCTGGAAGGCGTTTTGGTTTAACGGCTGCTCGGTGCTGGTGGGCGAAGCCATCGCGTGCTACGGGCTGGGACTGCTGCTTCTCAGGGCGATGGAAAAACGGGGGATGGGAAAGTGAAAAATCCCCGCCAAGGACAGCACACCCTTGGCGGCGAAATTCTATTTTTGCCCGTTCTTCCGGGGATCACTGATAATCAGTTCAGAAGCGATGCATTGTTCACAAGCCACTGAAGCACTTCCTGAACCGTGGTGATTGATCCGCTTTCATACAGGTTCACTGCACTGCCAAGCTTACCTGCCATATCATCATACTGCTTGAATTTAAATTTGTATTTGCCGCTGTCTGCTGCTTCTACACCCGTTACCACATAGAGCGTATTTTCTTCAAGGGACGAAGTCGCAGCTAGCACAGCACTACTACTGCTCAAGCCAAGAGTGGGATAGTCTCGGGTAAAGTTTATGCGGTCAGCATTATCTTTGAATCTGCCTTGAAGTATCGAACCGTTAGAACTACTCGTTAACCCATAGAAGCCCGTCAGGAAAGAGGTCATAATGACATCCTGCGCATCGAAGCGGACGAATTCCACGTTTGCGTTTTGCATTTTCATGTGATGTTCTCCTTTCGCGACACCGCCTCTTTCTCTTTTTTGAAGAAAAAGAGAAAAACAGGTACCTGTTTTTCGGTGACTATATTGCATAGTATACCATACATTTCACCAAAAGCAAGCACCAATTCCCCCAAAATGCAGATTTTGGGGGAATTTTTTGTGGGATGAGGATTTAAATGAAAAATGAAGAGTGAAAAACGAATGTGTCGGCAAATTGGAATTTGCCGACACATTTGAAAGGCGGCGGGGTCAGGGGACCCCGCCCTACGCAGTTTTTTAGCGGGCGACCTCAAGGGTCGCCCATACGGTTTTTTGCGGGCGGACAGAGTCGTCCGCCCCTACGGAAGGACGGAGGGGAAAGCTTTGCGCGGGGACAGGGGACCCCGCCCTACGACAATCCCCCAGTCACGCCGCAGGCGTGACAGCCCCCTTTACACAAGGGGGACATTTTATGGTTGCGGGAAGTGTCCGAAAATCTGCGAAAAAAGCCTTGACAAACAGGGAAAAACTGATAAAATAAATGGGCTCGCGTACTGTGAGCGAATATCCTTGCTCCCATCCGTGAATGGGGGCCAACAGACCAGAAGGAGGTGCAAAAGTATGGCTAAAATTTCTGCCAACTATGAGGTCGTTTACATTATCGACCCTGCACAGGGTGAGGAGGCTATTGCCGCTACCGTGGCAAAGTTCCAGGCTCTGGCTGAGCAGAACGGTTCCAACGTCGTCGTCGACGAGTGGGGCAAGCGTCGTCTTGCTTACGCGATCGACTACAAGACCGAGGGCTACTACGTGCTGATGAGCTTCACCAGCGCGCCCGAGTTCCCCAAGGAGCTGGATCGTATTCTCGGCATTACCGAGGGCATCATGCGTTCCATGATCGTCTGCAAGGGCGAATAAGGGAGGCAACGTATGCTGAACAAAGTTGTAATCATGGGCCGCCTTGCCCGAGATCCCGAGCTGCGCCGCACCCAGTCCGGTGTGAGCGTGACCTCGTTCCGTATCGCCTGCGACCGGGACTTTAAGTCCCAGAGCGGGGAGAAGGAAACCGATTGGATCGATATCGTGGCATGGCGCAACACCGCGGAGTTCGTGAGCAAATACTTCCAGAAGGGCCGCATGGCCATTGTGGAGGGCCGTTTGCAGACCCGCGATTGGACCGACAAGGACGGAAACAGACGCGTTGCTGTGGAGGTCGTTGCCGACAACGTATATTTCGGCGACAGCAAGCGTGACGGCGGCAACAATTACGATGCCGCGCCCAGCTTCGGCGCTCCCGTGGGCGGCTATGCCGCGCCCGTGACGGAGAGCTCCAATCAGTTTGCCGAGATCGACGAGGAGGACGGCGACCTGCCGTTCTAACAGATTTTGAGTAAGGAGGAACCTTCCATGGCTATGGAACACGAAAATAGAGCCCCCCGCGCCGGTGGTATGAACCACAAGCGCAAAAAGGTCTGCCAGTTCTGCGTGGATAAGTGCGAGTATATCGATTACAAGGATGCTGCCAAGCTGCGCCGCTTTATCAGCGAGCGCTCCAAGATCCTGCCCCGCCGTACCACCGGTACCTGCGCCATGCATCAGCGCCAGCTGACCGAGGCCATCAAGCGCGCCCGTCAGATCGCTCTGCTGCCCTTCGTGACCGAATAACAGACATGACAAGACCCCACCCGTTCGGGTGGGGTTTTCTTTTTACCTGTTAGACTCCATGGTAACGTCTGCCGTGTTCGTGACGCCCTCGCGCCAGTAGCGGACGCTGACGGTATCGCCGATCCGATGGGTGCGGCGAATGGCCAGCAGCTCCGTTACGGTATGGATCTCCTGTCCGTCTACCGCCAGGATCACATCCCCCGGGCGCAGTCCGGCTGCATAGGCGCTGCCGTTTTCCTGCGTCTCGTAGATCACGACGATTTCGGCGCCGCCGCTGTCCTTTGAAGGGATGACGGTAATGCCGAAAGACGGCGTGCCGTGGTATTTGCCGGTGGCGATGATATCGTTGACCACATAGCTGATATCACCGGTGGGAAGGGCAAAGCCCAGTCCCTCTACCTGTGCAACGGCATCGTTGGCGGTAACATTGCCCATTTTCATGGTGTTGATGCCGATGACCTGGCCCGCCGTATTGATCAGAGGGCCGCCGGAGTTACCGTTATTCAGCGCCGCGGTGGTTTGCAGGGCGGTAACGGTATGGCCGTCGAGCTCGATGTCGCGGTTGATGGCGGAGAGGATGCCGTCACTCATGGTGCCGTAGAGCTCCACGCCCAGGGGGTTGCCGATGGCATAGACGGTATCGCCCACACGGCACAGATCGCTGTTGCCGAATTCCGCCGTCGGCAGGTCAGCTGCATCCAGCGCTTTCAAAACCGCGATGTCCATATCGCTGTCATACCCTACCAGTTCTGCATCCAGCAGATATCTGCCGTAGAGCACGATGGCGGCGCTCTCCGCGCCGGCGATCACGTGGGTATTGGTGATGACATAGCCGTCATCGGTCATGATGACGCCTGTTCCCACGCTGGTACGTGCGCCCTGCTGGGCAAGGACGATGACCGTGGAGGGGCTCACCTTATCGTACACATCCTGTGCCGTCAGCTCTTCACCCGGATCGGAAATGGTGAGTGTGATCCCCTCCGCCGTATCGGCACGGGGGATCTTTGTGGTGCGTGTGTTGAAAATATTGACAATAGAGCTGGCATCGCTGTTTCCCTCATCGGGAATGGTCGCCACACGGTGCGGCTTTGTCAGCAGCAGGATCAGCACCGCCGCTATCAGCAGCGCCGCAAAAATGCCGATGCCGATCCAGAGCCATCTGCGGGAGCGCTTTTTCGGCGCAGGCTCGCTGCGCAGCCGCTCCGGCAGGAGTTCGGCGTGGATATAGCACCCCTCGATCTCCTGCGGCACGTTCGTCTTGGGAACATACCATTCTGTGATCTCTTCTCCTGTGCCCGCTGTATTCTCTCTGTTTTGGTCCTGCATGAATGGTGAACCTCTCAATCGTGAAGCATGGAGTGGGTCAGCGACAGGGTGAATTCAAATGACGTGACACCGTTTTCACTGGTGACGCGGATCTGCTCTCTGTGCTGTGCCAGAATGGTCTTGACCACGTACAGGCCCAGACCGTAGCCGTCCTTATCCTCGCTGCGGGATTTATCCGTCTTGTGGAAGCGCTCGAAGAGGAGCGGGATCTCCTCCGGCGGGATGGTCTTGCCGCTGTTTCGCACGGTGACGCGGGCCTTTTCGCCCGACAGGGACAGACCCAGATACAGCGCCGTGCCGGTCAGCGCGAATTTTGCCGCATTTTCGAGCAGGTTATAGATGACCTGGGTGATCAGGTCATTATCGCCCTTTACCATCACGGAGTCCTCGGGAATGTCCGCTTCCACGTCCAGACCCCGGTCCGTGATCTTCTGCTCCATGGACAGCAGGGCGATACGCATACTCTCGCAGATATCGAAATCCGCCATGTGCATCCCCTTTGCCTGCAATTGGGAGATATCCAGCATACGGCGCACCAGGCGGCTCAGCCGCCGGCTCTCGTCAGAGATGATCTGCAGGTACTGCCGTTCCTTTTCCGGCGGGATCGTCCCATCCAGAATACCATCGGTGTAGCCGGCGATGGTGGTCATGGGGGTTTTCAGCTCGTGGGAGACGTTGGCGATAAAGTCACGGCGCTGGCGCTCTGTTTCCTGCAGGGAGTCCGCCATGGCGTTGAACGCCCGCGCCAGCTCACCGAACTCATCGCTGCGGTTGGGATCCATGCGGATGTCAAAATTGCCGTCGCCGTAGCTGCGGGTGGCCTGCACCATCTCGGTAATGGGCTGGATCTGACGCATGGTCATCAGAGAGCTGACCAGGACCGCCACCAGCAATATCATGGCGGAGGTCATAAAGAACAGACCGATAAAGGAGCGCCAGATATCCAGGAAATGGGCCATATCCACCGTGGAAAGCACCACGCCCAGAGGAATGCCCCGCGCACTCAGCATGGGGACACCCACCACAAAGTGCTTTTTGGCATAGATGCCGCCCAGCGTATTGCGCCCTTCATAGGTGCCTTTTTCAAAGATGTGCCCGACGATCTCCGGCGGAATGGAGATCACGCTGCCCACCAGACTCTCTTCGGTGGTCAGCACCACATTGCCGTCGGTATTGCAGATAAGGAATGTCATATCTGTCATGCGGGTCGCCACATCGGCCAGCACGCGGAACGCCTCGTCACTATTGGGATCGGCCACCGTTTCCGCCATCAGATACTCTGCCGACATCTGGGCGATCAGCTGCGAGCGCTGGCGCATATTCTCCCGCTTTTCCGAGACGTTGGTGGTATAGCTCAGGGCAAAGAACGCCATACCCAAAAGCAGCATCGTCAGCAGCACCATGCCGGCGATCACGCCGAACTGTCGCCAGTAAAGGCCCTGAAAGGACCTGTCCTCTCGTTCTTTCATGGTGCTCACTGCTTTACTTCAAATTTATAACCGACACCCCATACCGTTTTCAGCGCCCACTGATCGGAGATATTTTCCACCTTTTCCCGCAGGCGTTTGATATGGACATCCACCGTGCGGCTGTCGCCGAAGTAGTCAAAGCCCCAGACCTCGTCCAAAAGCTGGTTGCGGGTATAGACACGGTTGGGCGTTGCCGCCAGGTGATACAAAAGCTCCAGCTCTTTGGGCGGCGTATCGATCTTCTTACCGTCTACCAGCAGCTCATAGCTGTCCAGATTAATGGTGAGCTTATCGAAAACCAGTTTTTTCTGCGTATCCTCGGGGATCTCGCTGCGGCGCAGGACGGCATTGATCCGCGCCATCAGCTCCTTCATCTCAAAGGGCTTGACCAGATAGTCGTCTGCACCCATCTCCAGACCCGTGATGCGGTCGCCTACGTCACTCTTGGCGGTGAGCATGATGATGGGGGTCTTGGCCTTTTCCCGGATATGGGCGCAGACTGCCCAGCCGTCCATCACCGGCAGCATGATATCCAGCAGCACCATGTCGGGGATCTTTGCGTCATACTCC
Source organism: Vescimonas sp. (assembly GCA_045639965.1). Lineage (GTDB taxonomy): Bacteria > Bacillota > Clostridia > Oscillospirales > Oscillospiraceae > Vescimonas. Next base: position 14,536 of record JAZUEB010000029.1, read on the forward strand.
TCCACCGCTTTGCCGCCGTCATAGGCGATACGCACCTCAAAGCCTTCCTTTTCCAGGTACATACGGATCAGATCTGAAATATTGTGATCGTCCTCTACCACCAAAATATTGCGTGCCATATTCTTATCCTCCCACCGCTTTTTTCGGTTTTCTCTTCCTCATTATAGCCGAAACCACGGTTTTTTCCTAAACTTTTTGTGAATTCAGGTCATTAATAGCTGCATTATATCACCATTTCAGCCGTTTGTATACCCACCGACGGTAATATCCGTATAATACCACTGCAGGATCTCCTGCCAGTTTTTTCCCTCCTTTGCCAGCTCCTGGGCGCCGTACTGGCTCATACCCACACCATGGCCGTAGCCGGTGACATGAAACGTGACGGCATCGTCCGCTGTTTCCGCGGTAAAGCAGGCAGAGCGCAGGCCGTACAGGTTCCGTATTTCGCTGCCCGCCACATTCACGCCGCCCACGGTGATGCTTTCCACCCGACCGGAGGAATTTTCCCTGCGGTCAGCGATCCACGCACCGGAAAAGTCGGCATCGGGATGGGCGGCGGTAAAGATGCGCCGAAACTCATCGCGGCTAAACGTCCTGACGCTGTAATAATCGGGCACGCTGTCCGCCGTTTCGGGGCTTTCTACGCTGACAAGATAGGGCAGCTCCGCCGACCAGACATCATCACAGGCCGCCGTTTTGCCCGCCGAGGAGGAGTGGAAAACCGCCATGATGGGCTCGCCGGCATAGAGCATCACCGCACCGTCTGTTGCCGCGACGGCGGACTGTACCTTTTCCTCATACGCCGCAAAATTATCCCCCCACTTTTTCCGGGCGTCCGCCTCGCTCAGGTAGGCGCTGCAACAGGTGGAAGAGTCGCACACATCCGCATCGGGGTGAGCGGATTTTGCCCCTTTTTTCATCTGATAGCAGATATAGGTGCGTTCCGCCACCGCCTGAGCCTTTAGTGCCTCCGGGTCAAAGGTGGGCGGCATTTCGGCACGGATCACACCGGGGAGATACTCCGCCATGGTCACGGTTTGCAGGGTACCGTCCACCCTGACCCGCAGTTCGATCTCGCTGTCTGACAGACCCGCAGGGGCGCTGTCCTCGATTTTTGGGGTCGTATCCGCCGGAACGGCGGCAGGTTCCGACTGCGGTACCTGTTCCGTTTGCAGCCACGACATGGCGAAAAGTAAAACCGTCAACAGTACGCCCGCTGCAGCGCTCTCTTTCATAGCTCGTCCCTTCCTTTCCCGACCTATTGTAGGAACAAGAGGCAAAGAAACTGCATAGAATGTGTCGAGAGCCTGCTTTTGCGTGAGATTTTATAAATTTGTAACAATTATTTATGAACTTTCTTAACAACCGCAGCGTATCTTAATGCTTGCAAGAAATAATACTTTTTTCATCTATCTTCCTGCCATTCAAGCCGAGAATCGTCAGATTCCCGGCTTTATGGTTTGTATGGACAAAAAAGAGGTGCCGGAGGACACCTCTTTTTTATCGAATTGTTTTGAAAAAGTCGGTCAGCACCTGCTGACAATCCGCAGCAAGGATACCGCCGGTGAGCTGGGGGTGGTGGGGGAAATCCTCCATGAACAGATTCAGCACACCGCCGCATCCCCCCATCTCCCGATCACGGGCGCCGTAGAATACGCGGCGCACTCGGGCATTGAGAATGGCACCGGCACACATGGGACAGGGCTCTAACGTCACGTAGAGGTCGCAGTCATCCAGGCGCCAGGTTCCCAATGCCTCGTTGGCCTGGGCGATGGCCTCCATCTCGGCATGGGAGGCGGTGGACTGCTTCTCCTCCCGACGGTTTCGGCCGCGGCCCACAATGACACCATCCCGGACGATGACGCAGCCCACCGGGACCTCACCGTGAGCTGCGGCCTCTTTGGCCAGGTGCAGCGCTTCCGACATATAAAATTCGTGGGACAAGGAAATTTTCCCCCCTTTCGGGTTTAAGTGGTGGCATATTTGTCCAAACTACTCGTACAATCTATACGAGGAGGGTGCGTTATGGCAAAAAAGCGGAAGGATGCTTGCCATCCCACCACAGAAGAACTGCAGCAGGAGATGTATACGGTCAGTCAAACGCTCAAGGCGGCCTACGAGCGGTTCAACTGGGCAGATGATCCCGATCTGATCGAGGCGTGCATCTTTGAGATCAACGCCTGTAAGGCGCGGTACAACTATCTGTTTCGCCAAATCAAGGAGCGCAGCGGCATCCCTGTCCGGCACGTGCACGCCGTTCCCGTGCCCCGCTATGAGGCGCAGAGCGTCCCCTGTGTTGCCGCTGCCACCGTGAAAGGAGGCGACATATGTCGCTCGTAGAAAAAATTGCCGTCGGTCTGGTGATCGCCTTTTTCGTCCTGGTCTTGGGGCGGCTTTTCAAGTCGCCCCTCAAGCTGGTGCTGCGTCTGGGAATCAACGCCGCTTTGGGGTTTGCCGCGGTATGGGTACTGAACCTGACCACCGACTTTACCGGACTTTCGCTGGGGCTCAACTGGTTCAACGCCGTTACCATCGGTATTCTGGGTGTGCCCGGGTTTTTTTTGCTGCTATTGTTGAAATGGGTACTTATTTAGAGCGGTGACGGGCATCATCGCTCCTCAGCTTGTCAAAGGAATCCGTTCCGTAGGGCGGACAGAGTCGTCCGCCCCTACAATTTTGCTTATTTAGGAGTGATAACTGCGGTTATCGCTCCTCTTTTTCGGTAGACCAGCCATAGAGAGGATAACGGGTCATGGCACCGAACAGCTTTTGCCGGATATCGGGGTACTTTTCCTCCAGGTCGGATAGCAGCTCCTTGACCTCCTGGCGGCGGCTTTGGCCGTCCATGGGACAGGTGTTTTCCACCACGGGCAGCCCCTCCCGCACTGTGACACGGCGGATCTCGTCCTCCTCACAGTAGAGCAGGGGGCGGATCTGGGTGATACCGGTGCGGTCCAGATAGGTGACAGGCTGGAAGCAGCCGATACGGCCCTCGAAGAGCAGATTCATCAGCAGAGTTTCCACCGCGTCGTCATAGTGGTGGCCCAGAGCGAGCTTGGTAATGCCCCGTTCCAGAAGGGCGGTGTTCAGACTGCCCCGGCGGAGCTTGGCACACAGAGAACAGGGATTCTTCTCCTGCCGCTCACGGAACACCACATCATAGACCGGGACGCTGACGCGGGTATAGGGAACCTCCAGCTTGGCGCAGTAATCGGCAACGGGGGCAAAGTCCATGCCGGGCATCCCCATCTCCAGGGTGATGGCCTCCACGGTGAAGGGCGTGGGATAGAATTTTTGCAGACGGGAAAGGGCAAGGAGTGTCATCAGCGAGTCCTTTCCGCCGCTGACGCCCACGGCGATATGGTCGCCCGGGTCGATCATATGGTAGTCCTCGCAACAGGCGCGGACCAGTCCGAGAATGTGCTGCATGAGGTGTTCCTCCGAAAATGTGATTTGCGTTTTGAGAAAACAGGAGCATTTGCGAGAAAATCGAAGAAAATGTAAGATGTTTATATGATAAATCAAAATGGTGTTGACAATCTTCGCCGGGTATGCTATAAATATCCTTGCGCGTTTGGTACGCGCGGCTGCCTTGATTGTAACAAGGCGGCGTGAAAATGTAAAGCATACATTATAATAAATTGGAGGAAAAACACCATGTCCACTTATATGGAAAAGAAGGGCTCTGTGGAGCGTAAGTGGTACGTCGTCGATGCCGCCGGCAAGCCCCTGGGCAAGACCGCCGTTATCGTCGCCGACCTGCTGCGCGGCAAGGGCAAAGTGACCTACACCCCCCACGCCGACTGCGGTGACAACGTGATCGTCATCAACGCCGGCAAGGCTGTTCTGACCGGCAATAAGCTGGAGCAGAAGTACTATCGTACTCACTCCGGTTGGGTGGGCGGTCTGAAGGAGACCAAGTACCGCATCCTGATGCAGGAGAAGCCCGAGCTGGCTATGCGCGTGGCTGTCCGCGGTATGATGCCCCGCAACATCGTGACCAAGGATTCCCTGAAGCGTCTGCACGTCTATGCCGACGAGAATTACGAACAGCAGGCTCAGAAGCCCGAGCTGATCAAGTAAGGAGGAAATGAAGAATGTATCAGTCTAAGAATCCGTATATGTACGGCACTGGCCGTCGTAAGTCCTCCGTCGCCCGCGTTCGCGTGTATCCCAACGGCTCCGGCAATATCACCATCAATGGCCGCGACATCGAAGAATACTTCGGTCTGGAGACCTTGAAGATGGTGGTCCGTCAGCCCCTGAACGAGACCAACACCCTGGGTAAGGTCGACATC
>JAZUEB010000030.1:0-14130 GCA_045639965.1 Vescimonas sp.
TTGCTGGGCTGGTGAGTTCGCTGCCGCCGGTTACATCGCTCCCATTGACCAGCTCATGAAGGACGACGGTATCAAGGCTTCTATGTTCAATGCCGGCTCCATGAGCGCAGGTACTTACAATGCAAAGACCTATGCACTGCCCTTCTTCCCCGATCTGGGCGTTCTGTTCTTCCGCAGCGATATCGTTTCCGCTGAGGACGCAGCCAAGCTGGTCTCCGGTGACTACACCTATGCTGACCTGCAGGCCATGGCCGAGAAATACAAGGGCCAGGGCGGTACCACAGACGGTATTACTTTCCAGGCGAAGCTGGGTGAATGCCTGATGTGCAACCTGACCGAGTACACTGCCGGCTGGACGGATGTCAAGGGTGGTCTGGAGCAGATGAAGGCCATGGTGACCTCTTCTGCTGTTCCCGCAGACATTCTCAACTATGCCGAAGGCGAAACCGCCAACAGCTTCATCAAGGGCAACAGCGTGTTCTCCCGTAACTGGCCCTATCAGTGGGGCGAGATTGCTTCCAACGGTACCATTACCCAGGATCAGGTCAACGTAGCTCCTCTGCCCGGCGGTTCCACCGTGGGTGGCTGGCTGTTGGGTATCAACAAGAACTCCCAGAACATGGAAGGCGCTTGGGCATTCATCAAGTATCTGGCCACTGAGGGTCAGAAGACTCAGGCCACCACCGGCGGTCACCTGCCCGGTTACAGTGCCATGCTGGAAGACAGCGACGTTCTGGCTGCCAATGCTATGCTGTCCATGGAAGGCTTCCAGGGCGCTCTGGCTACCACCGTTTCCCGTCCTGTGTCCTCCGAATACGGCAAGTGCGCCGACACGATCATCAATGCTGCACACGCATTCCTGTCCGGCAATGCGGAGCTTGATGCTACTGTCGAAATCGTCGAGGCCGCTCTCGCCGGCTAATCGTCTTTGAAATTTGACGCGCCTTTCGGTTACCGTCTGGCGCGTCATTTTCATATAAGGTTTTTGTAAGTGCTTTTGAAAGGAACTGCCGGCTATGAAAAAGACAATCACGGCAAAACAGGCGGCTTTTCTTGTGCCGCTGTTCCTGCTGCTTGCAGTGTTTGCAATCTATCCGATCGTTACCAGCGTTGTATACTCACTTTTTGATTACCGCACCAACGATCAGACAGCAGCAGGCTTATATACTGGCTCCAACTTCAACGCACCTCTTTTTTATGAGGACTGCGACTATGTCACGTGGTATCTGGGAGACGAAGTGACCGTACTTCCGGCGGCCGACGCGGCTGAAATGCAGGGCATCATAGACGAGGTAAACGCTATGGCCGCACCGTATGAGAATGCCAAAGAAGTCGTTTCCATCAACGATTCCGATGCCCAGACACTTCTGGCAGCGGTCAGTGATATTCGCACGAGACTGGAAGACATTTTTAAGCGAAACCCCGATGCTCCGTTCTTTTACGGTCTGGAAACCCAGGAAACGCTTTTTAATGAAATAGACGGCTGTGTCATATCCAGCAACTTCCAGGGACTTGCCGCGTATGGACAGCTTCTCCACGATTCCCGCTTCGGCGACACACTTTCCAGCACCCTGCTCTTTACAGTAGTGTCCGTATTCTTTGAACTGGTGTTGGGTATGGCCCTGGCGCTGATTATGAATAAGGCCATCAAGGGCATCGGCATCGTCCGCACCACGGCACTGATCCCCTGGGCCATCCCCACGGCAGTCTCTGCACTGATGTGGAGTTATATGTACGATGGATCCAGCGGTATCGTTGCAAAGATTTTTGCGGATATCGGGCTGATTTCCGCTCCCGAGCAAATGCTCCTTTCTGAGGGCGGCGCTATGACCGCGGCCATCCTGGCTGACGTATGGAAAACCACGCCCTACATGGCATTGCTTCTGCTGGCAGGCTTGCAGATCATCGACAGCGGTCTGTACGAAAGCGCCAGAGTGGACGGTGCCGGACCGATCCGAACCTTCTTCTCCGTAACGCTCCCGCTGCTCAAGCCTTCCATGCTGGTGGCACTTCTGTTCCGTACACTGGACGCTTTCCGCGTCTACGACCTGATCGCGGTCTTGACCGGCGGTGCCCAGGGAACGGAGACTTTGTCCATCTACGCCTATAAACTGATGATTGGACAGAGCAACTACGGTTACGGTTCGGCAGTCGTCCTTGCGATGGCTGTATGCGTGGCCATTATTGCGTTCATCTTCGTCAAGGTGTTGGGCGCAGAGCTCATCAATGATGATTAAGGAGGGGAAAGCATGAAAACAAAGAAATCAACCAAGGTCATATCGACCGTCGTGATAGTGCTGTTCCTTGCGATTATGGTATTTCCCTTCTTTTGGATACTTATCACCTCGTTTAAGCCGGGTGAGGAGATCTTCGGAAAAACCGCATTTCAGATCATTGCCAATAATCCCACCGTGCAGAACTTCAAGACAGTGGTGGATAAGGGAATCATCAACTCTATCAAGAACAGCCTGATCGTTTCGCTGTTGACAACAGCGTATGTGGTAGCAGTGTCTACCCTGTCCAGCTATATTCTTGCCCGTTGCAAATTCAAGGGCAAGAATATGTTGATGGCCCTGATCCTGGGCGTGTCCATGTTCCCGCAGATGATTGTAGTAGGACCTATTTTCAATATGTTCTATAAGCTGAATCTGTTGAACTCCTACTGGGTCACTTTGGCGTATTCGTCCATTACACTTCCCTCCGCAACCTGGATTATGGTGGCGCACTTCAAGCGGATCCCCATCTCTATTGAAGAGGCGGCACATATGGACGGCTGCTCCACCTGGCAGACGCTGTGGAAAGTCATTTTTCCGGTGGCTTTGCCCGGCGTATTTACCTGCGCTATCATGACTTTCATTTCTGCATGGAATGAATATCTGCTGACCTGCACGCTGAATTCCGATAAGATGTTTCAGACTGTCCCCGTGGCAATCAACTCTCTGCGGACCCAGTTCTCCATTCTTTGGGGCGAGATCACCGCTGCCACAGTGGTCGTTGTGATACCTACGCTTATCATCGTTTTGCTGTTCCAAAAGCAAATCGTTTCCGGCATGGTATCCGGTGCGGTCAAGGAGTAAAAAAGATTTCCGGAAAGGACGAAACATTGGAAAAGCAATATACAGTCACAGACTTTTCTCTGGATGAAAAGACTTTGATGCTCCACGAGACCCTTTTTCATAACGCCAATGGCTATCTGGGGGTGCGGGGATGCCTGGAAGAGGGTGTTCCTCAATCGTTTAATACCATGCGGGGCACCTATGTGAACGGGTTTTACGATGTGATCCCCATGAAACAGTCTGAGAGTCTGTGCAATTTAATGGAAGAAAAAGATACCATGCTCAACGTGGCGGATATGCAGAGCATCCGTTTGCGGTTTGAGGGGGAGGAATTCTCTCTCTTTTCCGGTACGGTTCTCTCTGCTTCCCGTACCTTGAACATGGATGCAGGAACCACGGAGCGCCTGGTGCGCTGGCGGTCTCCTGCGGGGCGTGAAGTGACGGTGCGTTTTATCCGCATGGCCAGTTTCACCTGCAAAAACGTTTTTACCATCACCTGTGAGGTGTGTCCGGAGAACTTCTCCGGCACGCTGGAGGTCACCTCCTACCACAAAGGCCGGGTCAAGAACTATGCCAACCCCAAAGACCCGCGTCTGGCCGCCAGCGGCGGCATCCACCTGCAAAGTGCCGGAGAAAAGCGGTGGGAGGATGCTACCTATCTTCTCAGCCGCACGGTGAAAAGCGGCTTGACCGTTTGCACCGGGGTGCGCCATGATTTCCCGGAGGAGGGACGCCTGACCATCGATTTTGATGCGGAGTGTCATAGTTATACCACCCGGTATGAAAAAGCCGTGCAGGAGGGAAAGACCCTGCGTTTCACCAAATACACCGTAACGGTGGATTCCCTCCGCAGCGATGACTGCCTGAAAACGGCGGAGGAACTGATGGAGGCCAATTTTGGCCGGCTTCACAAACTCTGTGCCGATCAGAGGCAGTATCTGTGTGATTTTTGGCGCAGTGCCGAAATGGAGATCGACTCCGGGGATGACAGTTCTATCGCTATGGCCTTTAATCAGTATCAACTGCTGCAGTCTTGCGGCAGTGACGGCCTGTGTGCCGCGGCCTCCAAGGGCCTGTCCGGTGAGGGATACGAAGGACACTATTTCTGGGATACGGAAATCTATGTTCTTCCGTTCCTTACCTACACGGTTCCTCAGCTGGCGCGTTCGCTCCTGCGTTACCGCTATGTGACGCTGCCTTTGGCTCGGGAAAACGCCCGGCTGTTGGGGCACCGAAAAGGGGCGCTCTATCCCTGGCGTACCATCTCCGGCCGGGAATGTTCCGGCTTTTTCCCAGCGGGGTCTGCCCAGTACCATATTGACGGCGACATTGCCTGCGCCGTGGTGCGGTACTATCTGGCCACCGGGGATGAAGCGTATCTTGCTCAGGAGGGCGCAGAGATCCTTATTGAGACCGCCCGGTTGTGGATGGACGTGGGCAACTGGCACGAGGGCCGCTTTGTCATCAACGACGTGACGGGGCCCGACGAATATACCTGCATCGTCAACAACAACTACTATACCAATGCCTGTGCCCGTTATAATCTTCGTTGGGCCAGCCGTCTGAAAGAACTCATGAAAGGCGGAGACTGGGAAACCGTTGTGAAACGTACCGGTATTATTGCGGAAGAACTGGATTCTTTCTCCAAGGCCGCGGAAAATATGTACCTGCCCTTCGATGAGACGTTGGGCATCAATCCTCAGGATGACTCCTTCCTGCAAAAGCCCCTGTGGGACTTTGCCGGGACGCCAAAAGAGAACTATCCGCTGCTCCTGCACTATCATCCCCTGTATCTCTATCGCCATCAGGTGTGTAAGCAGGCGGACACTATTCTGGCTTACCTGCTCTATGACACCGCCGAGTCCCGGGAGACCATGCTCCGCTCCTTTGAGTACTACGAAAAGATCACCACCCATGATTCTTCTCTTTCCCACTGTGTATTCAGTATCGTAGCGGCCCGTCTGGGCCTTTACGACAAGGCATGGGAATATTTCGGTGAGAGCATTAAGAGCGATCTGGTCAACAGCCACGGCAATACCGGTGATGGGATCCACACCGCCAACATGGGCGGCAGCTACATGATGATCGTCAACGGTTTTGCCGGGGTCAATGTGAATGAAGCCGGCCTGTCTATAGCCCCGTTCCTGCCCCGGAAGTGGAACGGTTACTGTTTCCGCCTGTGGTATCGCGGCAGTTTTCTGGAGGTGGATGTTCGTAAGGAACACTGTACGGTGCAGCTTTTGGAGGGTCCCTCCGTTGCGCTGAAACTCTATGGGCAGGAAATCTCCCTGAGTGCAGAACGGGCGGAATATGTGGCCGAGCAAAAAGAGGTGGCGCAATGAAGATACAAGCTATCGTTTTTGACTTGGACGGTGTCATTACAGATACCAGTTATCTCCACTTCATCGCATGGCGTGAGCTGGCGGAGAGCATCGGCATTTCCATTGACGAGAAGTTCAACGAATGTCTCAAGGGCGTCAGCCGCATGGGCTCTTTGGAGCTGATCTTACAGCACGGCGGACAGGAGAATGACTATACTCTCACCGAGAAAGAGGCTCTTGCGACAAAAAAGAACAATCACTATGTGGAGCTGTTGCAGAGTTTGACTCCGAAAAATGTCTTGCCCGGTATTTTACCGTTTTTGGATGAGTGCCGAAGCCACGGCATCAAAACCGCGCTGGCTTCCGCCTCCAAAAATGCGCCTTTTATCATGGAAAAACTGGCTCTTGCCGATCAATTTGACTATATGGCAGACGCAGCCAAGGTGGCTCATTCCAAGCCGGCTCCGGATATTTTTCTGGCGGCGGCAGAGGGACTGGACATTTCTCCGGAGTTCTGCCTTGGGGTAGAGGACGCTGCCGCAGGTATTCAGGCCATCCATGCCGCAGGCATGAAAGCCGTGGGCATCGGCGGGGAGGAAACGCTGTGTGAAGCGGATCTGCTCCTGCCCGACACTGGCAAATTAAACCTCGCATCTGTTCTGGATTTTTTCACGGAATAAACGAAAATCTCAAATTTCACCCCCGTGGGTCACTCCACTATCCTGACCGGCGGGAGGCAAAAAGAAAAGGAGGAAAATCCGCTGATAACTGGCGGTGCGGCAGTGTGGAGACCTGTCGTAAAGTGAGGTGCATTGAGTTGTGCTCATGAGGTCGCTCCTTGCGGAGGCAGGGCGATCACAGTTAGAAACTATGGCAGAGGTACGTCTTGTCAATCTGAAAAAGGTCTATCCCAACGCGGAAAAGTCGAAAAAGACGAAAAAGGGAGAGCCTGAGAAGAAAACCAACCTGCAAATCACCGAGGAGGGCGTGGTAGCCGTTCAGCAGTTCAACTTGGATATTGCTGACAAGGAATTTATCGTGCTGGTCGGCCCTTCCGGCTGCGGCAAATCCACCACACTGCGTATGGTGGCCGGTCTGGAGGATATTTCCGGCGGCGAGCTGTGGATCGGCGACAAGCTGATGAACGATGTGGAACCCAAGGATCGTGATATTGCCATGGTGTTCCAGAACTACGCTCTGTATCCCCACATGACCGTGTACGACAACATGGCATTCTCTTTGAAACTGAAAAAAGTTTCTAAAGAAGAGATCGACAAGAAGGTTCGTGAAGCGGCAGCTATTCTGGATATTACCCAGTATTTGGAGCGTAAGCCCAAGGCTCTGTCCGGCGGTCAGCGTCAGCGTGTGGCCATTGGCCGCGCTATCGTTCGCGCCCCACAGGTCATGTTGATGGATGAGCCCCTCAGCAACCTGGATGCCAAACTGCGTAATGAAATGCGCGCCGAGATCATCAAACTGCGCCAGCGTATCAATACCACGTTTATCTATGTGACCCATGACCAGACCGAGGCCATGACCCTGGGTGACCGCATCGTCATCATGCGTGACGGCTTCGTCCAGCAGATCGGTACGCCTCAGGAGGTCTTTGATCATCCCGCCAATCTGTTCGTGGCCGGCTTCATCGGCACGCCCCAGATGAATATGTTTGATGCCAAGCTGGTGAAGAAAGACGGCAAGTACGCCGTGGAGCTGGGTGGCCAGACCGTGGTGCTCAGCGATGAAAAGCAGGCACGCCTGGCGGCCAATAATGTAGCCGAGCAGGATGTTCTGTTGGGTGTTCGTCCTGACCATGTGATGCTGTGTGAAAATGGCATCAAGGGTCGAGTGGATGTTTCTGAGCTGATGGGTTCCTCCGTCCACCTGCACATCACGGCAGAGGGCAAGGACGTGGTGGTGATCGTTCCCACCAATGGCGCCGCGGCTCACTTCCCCATGGGCAGCGAGGTCAACCTGACCTTCGGCGGCAACGTGGCTCACGTGTTCAGCAAGGAGACCGAGAAGAATCTGGAATGGTAAGAGCACAGAGGGTTATTGGTTTTTTCTTTGGAGGCTTTTTACAATATCGCAGATGCTCTTGAAGTTGACCCTGCTGATTTGATCAACGCCGCCGTATTCCCTGACCGAGTCCTCAAAAAGTAAATCACAAAAAGGAGCAGGGTGTAGGTGTCTACACTCTGCTCCTTTTTGTTTGCAGCACATTACATGGAGGGAAGCGCAGCACATGGGACAATGTAATGCTTTCCCGCATCCTGCACAATCCGGCGTATGTCATGGCAGATGCACAGGTACGGTTGTACCTCATGGCACAGGGCATCAATGTCACCTCCCCCGAGGAGGATTTTGATGGTGTCCACGGCGTATTGCTGGTGGGAAAGCGTGCCGGTAATGAGCGGAAGTACACCGATATGCGGGGTCACACCGCTTCCGTCCTTAACAGCGTCGGCATCATTCCTGCTGACCTGTGGCTTTGCTGTCAGGATAAGCTGGCGCACAATCGTCAGGTCGGCAACAGCGGCAAGGGAAAGCACACCTGGCTGTCGGGCCTTTTGAAGTGTGCCAAGTGCGGCTACAGCATCAAGATCGGCTTCGAAAACCGCCACCGCTGGCTGCTGTGCAGCGGACGGTACAATCTGGCGCACTGCGATGCTTCGATCCACGTCAGTCTGACAGAGCTGGAGGAAATCATTCAGCAGGAGATAGAATCGCTTTTAGCAGAGTGTCCTACGGAGATGGCAGAGCCGGAAACGGACGACTATGCTGACCGCCTGGCAGAAATCGACCGCCGCGCCGACCGTCTGCTGGACGCCTTTGCCGAAAGCGATATGTCCGATACATACCTGAAACGTGCGCTGAGCCGTCTGGAAAAGGAGCGCCAGACACTTCTGGAAAGCCGCAAGCGAACGGAGAGCCGTCCGGTGCTGCCGGACAAGCTGATCTTCTCCCGACTGAGCTTTGAAGAAAAGAAAGTCGTCGCCGCCCAATTCATCGAGCGTATCGAGGTAAGCGAGCAGTCGGCGGAAATCAAGTGGAAAATCTAAGCCATTGATAAGGATGCGCGGGCGGTGTTGCCTATACGTCTTTCTATACTGATATCATAGCAAATATCCATAGCACTTTTTTATGTAGTTTGGCATCTGTCCGGCAGTTGCATTCCCGCTTTTCCTTATTTCGCTTTTTCAAAATTAACAACTTTTTAACGGAGTTAAGTATCCGTTAAGGCGTTTTATACAGGATTTTCTGTCGAAATTCTGCTATTTTTCCCATTTCTTTTTTCCATACATTGGGATTATAATAACCCTGTGAAAATGTTCACAGAGTCACGTGGTCTGTGAACTCACAAGAAAATCTTTCATGAGGAGAGTGAGTGAATGTTTAAGAAATTCACCAACGGCTGCGTTCGCGTAGTCAACAGATGGCTGCCTGATGCGTTTTTGTTCGCTATCATCCTGACCATCGTCGTTTTCATCGGCGCCCTGATCGCCACCGGACTGGGTCCTATCCAGCTGGTCAACGCCTGGGGTAACGACAAGGGCTTCTGGTCATTACTGAGCTTCTCCATGCAGATGGCTCTGGTGCTGGTGCTGGGCAGCGCCTGCGCTTCCGCCAAGCCCTGCAAGAAGGCTCTGCGCGCCGCCGCAGGTCTGTGCCACAACAATAAGCAGGCCATCGTGGTCACCACCTTCGTGTCCACCATCTGCTGCTGGCTGAACTGGGGCTTCGGTCTGGTTATCGGCGCATTGCTGGCCAAGGAAGTGGTTAAGCGCGTTCCCACCGTGGACTATCCCCTGCTGATCGCCTCCGCCTACTCCGGCTTCGTGATCTGGCACGCCGGTCTGTCCGGTTCCATTCCTCTGGACCTGGTTGCCGGCAAGACCTTCGGTGAGGTCACCTATCAGGCTCCCATCACTGACACCGTGTTCCATCCCATGAACCTGATCATGTGCGCTGTGATCCTGGTGCTGATGCCCTTTGTCAACTATGCCATGCATCCCGACAAGGATCGCACCGTCACCATCGATCCCGCTCTGCTGGTAGATGAGGAAGAGATCACCTATGAGATCAAAACTCCCGCCGACAAGATGGAGCACTCCAAGATCCTGTGGATCATCACTCTGGTTCTCGGCTTCACCTACATCGTTTACTACTTCGTTACCAACGGCTTCACCCTGGGCCTGAACATCGTGAACATGATCTTCATGTTCCTGGGCATCCTGCTGCACGGTGACCTGCGCCGCTATGTGGACGCCATCGGCGAGGCTGCCGGCGGTGCTGCCGGCGTGCTGCTGCAGTTCCCCTTCTATGCCGGTATCATGGGTCTGATGGTCGCCACCAACGAGGCCGGTACCTCTCTGGCCGGTGTCATCTCCCACTTCTTCGTCAACATCTCCAACAACGTGACGTTCCCCATGCTCAGCTTCCTGGCTGCCGGTATCGTCAACTTCTTCGTTCCCTCCGGCGGCGGCCAGTGGGCCGTTCAGGGTCCCATCATGATGCCCGCCGGTCTGGAGATGGGTATCGAGAACGGTCGTACCGCCATGGCGATCGCCTGGGGCGACCAGTGGACCAATATGATCCAGCCGTTCTGGGCGCTGCCTGCTCTGGGTATCGCCAAGCTGTCCGCCCGCGACATCATGGGTTATCTGGTCATCGTGCTGATCTTCACCGGTATCGTTGCCTGCCTGGGCTTCCTGGGTTGGGCCATGTTCTTCTAATTCGGAAAAGATCCGCAAAAGACAGTCTGCGCCCTATCATCACACTGATCAATGCCGGTCAGCTCAGCGATGCGATGAGGTCATGTGTTCATAGCTGACCAAGCCACGTATGCAAGATAAAAATAAAGGCCGCACTTCAAGGAGTTAATTCCTTTGGCGTGGCCTTTATTTTATGCACAATTATCGAAAAAGAGATCATTTTCTACTAAAAGTACGATTCAAAATCTTTACACTTTGTTTATAGGCATACTGACATTTTCCTGCTATACTGTTTATTAACTATTCCGAATATTGAGGAGACGTTATTATGCATTTACCTGCCTTGATTGCAGACCTTGCCGTCATCCTGCTGACCGGTGGCATCGTCACGGTGGTCTTCAAAAAAATCAAACAGCCCCTGGTCCTTGGATATATTGTTGCCGGTTTCCTGATCGGTCCCTATATGCCGTTCTTCTTTTCCGTGGCGGATCAGGGCACCATCAGCACCTGGAGCGAGATCGGCATCATTATTCTGATGTTTGGTCTGGGATTGGAATTCAATCTGCACAAGCTGATCAAGGTCGGCGGTACCGGTCTCATCACGGCGCTGACCGAAGTCGGCGGTATGCTGATCCTGGGCTACTCCGCGGGTCAGTTGATGGGTTGGAGTACCATGGACAGCATTTTTCTCGGCGGTATGCTCTCTATGAGCTCCACCACCATTATCATCAAGGCTTTTGATGAGTTGAATGTCAGGCAGACGCGTTGGGCGCAGTTGGTATTCGGTACGCTGGTGATCGAGGACATCGCCGGTATCTTCATGATGATCATTCTCTCCACCGTATCTGTCAGCAAATCCGTATCCGGCGGTGCGCTGGCGCTGCAGTTGGGGATGCTGGTACTGTATCTGGCGATCTGGCTGATCCTGGGCATCTATCTGCTGCCGACGCTGCTGAAAAAAGCCACACCGCTGATGAGCGATGAAACCCTGCTGATCACATCCCTCGGGATCTGCTTCGGCATGGTGCTGCTGGCTGATGCGTTGGGCTTTTCCTCCGCATTGGGGGCATTCCTCGCCGGGTCTCTTCTGGCAGGTACGGTACATGCAGAGCGAGTGGAGCACCTGACCTCCGGCGTAAAGGACCTGTTTGGCAGTGTGTTTTTCATCTCCGTTGGCATGATGCTGGACCCCGCCATGGTGGGAAAATATATCATTCCCATCCTCATCATCACCGCCGTTACCATTGTCGGCAAGCTGTGCTTTTCCTCCCTCGGTGTCCTGTTGGCCGGTCAGTCCCTGCATAACGCCGTACACTGCGGCTGCTCCCTGGCACAAATCGGAGAGTTTGCCTTTATTATCGCCTCTTTGGGAATGAATCTCGGCGTGATCGATGACTATATCTATCCGATCATTATCTCCGTTTCCGTTATCACCACGCTGACCACGCCGTTCTTTATCAAGGGGGCCGACAAGGTTTACCGCCTGATCATCAAGCCGCTGCCGAATACGCTGGTGGAAAAGCTGGACCGCTACACCGACGAAGCGCAAAACGAGAAGGAGCCGGACAGCGACTGGCGGCTTTATCTGAAGCGCTATATCAAAATCACCCTGCTCTATAGCATTATCCTGCTGGGTATCACCATCATCGGACGCTACATATTCCTGCCGCTGCTGCAGAAAACGCCTTTGGGTGATACCGCCTGCAAGCTCATCTATCTGGTGGTCATCTACGTTTTGATGGCGCTTTTCATCCGTCCTATGCTGGATATCCATTCCCCGCAGTTTGCCGCCCTCTGGATGAAAAAACGCAGTTTCCGCCTGCCTCTTCTCGGCCTGACCGGTCTGCGGGTGCTCCTGATGCTCCTGATCGCTTTCCTGCCGCTGCATGCAGCCGACATATACAGCGCATGGCTGCTCCTGCTGATCGCCGCAGTGATTTTCGCCCTCTCCCGCTTCGGATGGCTGAAATCCGCCTATCTCAATATGGAAGCCCGCTTCCTGGCCAATCTCAACGAACGGCAGCTACAGGAATATGCCGCAGAAAGCGCAGCAGATACGATGGAATGGGTCGACCAGCGGCTTCACGTCGTGGCCCTACCCTGTCCCGAATCCGATGTGGGAACCGATCTTCTCACCGCCGCCTGGGGACGGCTGTATGGGGTGAATGTGATCCGCATCCTGCGGGATGGAAAAATTCTCAATATGCCTGCCGGTGATACCGTGTTGCAAAAAAACGATGTCCTCTATCTGATCGGTGAAAATGTCAATCTTCACAGCTTCCGCACCGGCAAAAATCTGGAAAAGCAGGAGAATGTCCCCACCCTGCGCGAGTTTATTGCCGCGCAGGGAAATACCGCGGATCATCTGTACTCCTATGCTATGCCGATTGAGAAAGGCTCCGTGCTGGACGGATGTCCGATTTACGACAGCGGTCTGCGAGAGGGCTACGACTGCATCATTCTCGGTTTGCAGCGGCAGTCCATGCCCATTCTGGCGCCGGATGTGAATATGGCCCTGCAGTCCGATGATCTGGTGTGGCTTTTAGGCAGCCGTGAGATGGCGGATAAGCTGTTCAACAGGTAAAAAGCACAGGGTATACTAAAATATGTCACAATAACAGGACCGGGTCGAATTCTAAAAGAATTCGACCCGGTCCTGTTATTCTATTGATATCCTACTTTTTTAGCCGAAGAAGGAGGCCAACTGACCGTACAGGATGAGCAGCATGGCCAGCGGGGTGATGACCTTGCAGCAGATCTTGAAGAAGCCCTCGATTTTGAACTTGTGGTTGGGAGTGACTTCGCACTCTTCCTTGACCAGATCGGTGCCGGTCTCGTAGCCCAGCATCAGGGTCATCAGCAGACCGCCCAGAGGCATCATAACGCCCTCAGACAGCATATCGAAGAAGTCCAGCCAGCAGTCGTTCCAACCCTTGACGTTGCCGCCCAGGATATCGCAGGGAGCCATGCCGTTGGAGCCCAGACCGTCCAGGCAGACAACTACGCACAGGATGGCCACGAAGATGGAGGCGATGAGGGAGTACTTTTTCCGCATATCGCCCTTGCCCTTTTCGCGAGCCTCGTCGCAGTAGTGGGCGACCACGGTCTCCAGCAGGGAGATGGAGGAGGAGATGGCGGCGAACACAACCAGCAGGTAGAAGATGATGCCGAAGATGGGGCCGATGCCGCCCATCTTATCGAACACGTTCTGCATGGTGACGAACAGCAGGGACGGGCCGCCCAGAGCGCCCTCGGGATCCAGAGCGAAACGGGCGGGGATGACGCACAGACCGGCCATCAGGGCGATCAGGGTATCCATGATCACGATGATCAGAGCGTTCTTTTCCAGATTCTCCTTCTTATCCAGGTAGGAGCCGTAGGTGATCATGGCGCCCATACCGATGGACAGGGAGAAGAACATCTGGCCGCCGGCGGTGGAGATAACGGAGAACAGGTTGGGTGCAGACTCGATAATGCCGTTGGAAACAGCCCAGCCGGGAACGAAGATGTACTTCAGACCGTCAACAGCACCGGGCAGGGTCACGGCACGGATGATGCAGATCAGCAGCATGACGAACAGAGCAGGCATACCCACGGAGCAGACCTTCTCGATACCGCCGCCGACACCGCCCATGACGATGATCATGGTGATGAGAACGAACAGCAGACCGTAGATCACGGACTCGCCCTGGTTGGTCATCAGAGCACCGAACACAGCGCCGCCGCCCTGGCCGCCGGAGCCGAAGCCGGCATTGATCAGGTTGCCGAAGTTCAGAACGACGTACTTGATGCAGTAGCCGCCCAGAGCGCAGTAGAAGCTGAGGATAAAGAATGCGGAGGCAACGCCCAGCCAGCCGACCCACTTGAACTTCTTGGAGATCAGCTTGTAGGCCTTGACAGCGCCGGCGCCGGTCTTACGACCGATGGCCAGCTCACCCAGCATCACGAAGAAGCCGCAGACTGCTGCCAGAACAAAGTAGATCAGCAGGAAGGGGGAGCCGCCGGTGGCACCCATCTTGGTGGGGGAGCCCCAGATGTGGG
>JAZUEB010000031.1:0-20909 GCA_045639965.1 Vescimonas sp.
CCGAACTTCTCCTGGAACACGAAGTTGCACTTCAGACCCAGATCCTTCATAAACGGAGTGTAGATGAACTCGTTGGTCAGCACCACGTCACGCTCATTCAGCTTGAACTCCTCTGCCATAGCGGCGAAGTTCTGGAACTTATAAACCGTAGGGGCGAAAATGATTTCGCGCTTGTCCGCCATCAAAGAGGCGGAAAATGCATCCATTGCCATATCTTGTTCTCCTTTTCAGATTACATATACATCTTGGGCTTTTCCATGGTGGCGACCTTCATGAACTGAGAGGTACCACGGGAGGCGTTCAAAGCGTCACCTGCCACGCAGGCCACATAGCCGTCCCAGGCAGAGGGACCGGTCAGCTTGCCGTTATTGACGGACTCCACCCACTTGCAGAACTCGATGTCGTACGCCTCGATGAAGCGCTCTTTCCAGTCGGTCATGATGGGCATGCACTCAGCGGGAGCGACGCTATCCCAACCGGCAGGACGGTTGCGGCAGACCACGGCGTAGGGATCGGGCAGCTTGACGGTACCGTTCTCGCAGACCACCTCGCACTGGATGTCATAGCCGTAGCCATCGGCCACCTGGACTTCCACGTCGATGAAGCAGCCCTTCTTGGTACGCATCAGCATGACCTGGGGGTTGTCGTAGCCCTTGTTGGAGTTGGCGCTCTGGCGCACCTTGACGCACTGCACATCCTCGTACTCGTCATCCAGCAGCCAGCGGCAGATGTCCAGCTCGTGGATCGCCACATTGGTCACGCCGTTCTCGGTCTTGAAGCCGGGACCCTGTGCCACGTTGCGGTGGCACGCCTTGATGACCAGAGGAGCACCGATAGCGCCGGAGTCGATGATGCGCTTCATCTCGGCATAGCCGCGGTCATAGTGGCGCATGAAGCCCACCTGCACCAGACGCTTGCCGATGGCCACCTCGCGGTTGATGATCTCCTCGCAGTCCTTGGCGTTCTGGCTCAGGGGCTTTTCGCAGAAGCACCACTTCTCCTCTGCCAGCACCTTCATCACATAGTCGTGATGGGTAGGGTCGATGGAGGTGATGACCACGGCCTCCACCTCGGCGTCCTTGATCAGGGCGTCACAGTCGCTGCCGAAGGAACGGATGCCGAACCTGGCGGGGGTCTCATCAGCGGCGGCGGCCACATAGTCCGCCACAGCCACTACGGTGGCGCCGGGGACGGTTTCAATGATGCGGCGGCAATGATCCTTGCCGATAGCACCGCAGCCGATCAGGCCGATTTTCAAAACTTTGTCCATGATTTTGTCCTCTTTTCTCTATTAGTACTTCTTCGCGTCTTTGACGTGAGCCAGATGATCCTGATATGCTTTCAGATTGGCGGGATTCTCGGAGACCTCCGTGTCACCCACACGCCACCAGGAGCCGTAACCGTCGGTCATGGTCTTGGGCAGCACCTTGATGTCGAACAGCACAGGGGTGCGCTTGATCTTACGGGAGTCGGCAAACGCCTTGACCAGCTCGTCCATGGTGCGGACGGTGTAGCTCTTGCAGCCGTAGGCCTTTGCCACAGCGGCATAGTCAATATTCATAAAGTCGCCGAACAGGCCGTCCTTGTTGCGATAGCGCAGCTCGGTGCAGAACGTGCTGTTGCCGTGGCTCACCTGCAGGTTGTTGATGCAGCCGAAGCTGGCGTTATCGAACAGGCAGATGTTGATCTTCTTGTGCTCCTGGCAGGCGGTGATCAGCTCGCTGTGCAGCATGTTGAAGCTGCCGTCACCCACAAAGGAGTAGACCTCGCGCTTGTCGCCGATGGCGATCTTCACGCCCAGAGCGCCGGCGACCTCGTAACCCATGGTGGAGTAGCCGTACTCCATATTATAGGTATCCACACCGCGGGGACGCCACATACGCTGCATATCGCCGGGCAGGGAGCCGGAGGCGCCGATAGCCACATCGTCGTCCGCCATCATGGCGTTGATGGCGCCGAGAGCAGCGGTCTGGGTCAACTGGGCGTTCACGTCCTTGGCGAAGCGGTGGGCGGATTCCAGATTGGCGTCCACCACCAGCGGCTTCCAGCGCTTGGTGTTGGCATAGGTGAAGCCATCCAGACGGTCAAGCTCCTCGTTCCACACCTTCTTGGCCTTGGTGATCTCATCGGTATAGGAGGACTTGTAGCCCTTCAGCAGTTTGGCCAAACGGGGCAGCGTGTCCTTGGCGTCGGCGATCACGGGGATGGCGTCCATCTTGATAGCCTGGAACTCAGACACGTTGATGTTGACGAACTTGCACTTCTCGTTGAACAGCCACTTGGAAGCGGTGGTGAAGTCGGTGTAGCGGGTACCCACGCCGATGACCAGATCCGCCTTCTTGGCGATGGTGTTGGCCATGGAGCAGCCGGTGACGCCGATGCCGCCCAGATTCAGGGGATGATCCCACACCACGGCGGCCTTGCCGGACTGGGTCTCACCGAAGGGGATATGGAACTGCTCGGCAAAGGCGCGGAACTCGTTGTGAGCTTCGCTGTAACGCACACCGCCGCCGCAGATCAGCAGGGGGCGTTTTGCCTTTTTAATTGCCTCGGCGGCTTCCGCCAAAGCGATCTCGGTAGCGGGACGGCGCTCCAGACGCCACACGCGCTTTTTGAAGAAGCCGGCGGGATAGTCATAGGCCTCGCCCTCCACGTCCTGAGGCATGGCGATGCAGACAGCGCCGGTGTTGGCGGGGTCGGTCAGCACGCGGAACGCGCTGAGCATGGCGCTCATCAGCTGCTCGGGACGGACGATGCGATCCCAGTAGCGGCACACGGCCTTAAAGGCGTCATTGGTGGAGATGGACAGATTGTGGGTCTGCTCCACCTGCTGCAGCACGGGGTCGGGCTGGCGGCAGGCATAGGTATCGCCGGGCAGTACCAGCAGGGGCAGGTTGTTGGCGGTAGCGGTGCCGCAGGCAGTGACCATATTGGCAGCACCGGGGCCGATGGAGGACGTTGCCACCATGACCTGTTTGCGCTTTACCTGAGCGGCGAAGGCGACGGCGGCCTGTGCCATGCCCTGCTCGTTCTTGCCCTGGTAGATCTCCAGGTGTCTGGCCTCCTGCAAAAGTGCCTGACCCAGACCTACCACGTTGCCGTGGCCGGGGATGATGAACAGGCCCTTGACGAAACGGTGCTGTTCCCCGTCAACTTCCAGCCACTGGTTTTCCAAAAAGCGCACCAGCGCCTGTGCCATAGTCAAACGAATGGTTTCCATCGCATATACCTCCGTTAAATCTGAAAGATGTGGTCGTTGGCATCAGCCTTCCACAGCCACTCATGTTCCTTGTCGTCGATACGGGTCTTCTCCCACGGATTACCGGGCAGATGGCGGATGCCCCAGGCGTAGCACATGGCGTAGCCGGGTGCGGTGACCTGAGAGTGGAAGCCGTGAGTGATGACAGCGCAGCCGTTGTGTTCGGTCTTATACACGTCGCCGTTGGCAAAGCCGGCACCGAAGCCGTTGGGGTAGTCAAACCGGTAGAAGTAGACCTCCGGCTGGGGGTGATGATGGGGAGGATAAGAGGACCAGCGGCCGGGGTGATTCAGCACCTCGCCCAGCACCATGTTGGAAAATGGCGCATTCTCATAGTCGAAGAAGGTCTTGATCTCCCGCTTCATGCAGCCCAGCAGCTCACCGTTGGCCCCGGCGTGCTGGGTCTGGACAGTTTCGGGGGTGTACATCACGGACTCGTACTTGTTCTCGTTCTCGGTATCCTGTATATAGAGTTCGCTGTGGTCGTGAGCCGTGAGGGTGATCTTCGTGGCCTTGCTCGCCAGCAGGCAGTATGCCTCATGGCGGAAGCAGTCGGGACGGTCGGCTTCCACCTTTTTGCCGTCCCACTCATAGGTGACCTTGCCCTCGAACAGCAGGATCGCCACCTCGTTGGTGGCACTTTCATAGGTGTAGGTGTCGCCGTCCTCCATAATCAGCAGGCCCACGTTCATCATGGTACCCATCTGGTTGGTGGTCTCGTCGATATAGACGTTATAGCCGCGGTGCAGCTCATTATTCTTGTTGAAGTAAGTCATAGTATTTTCCTCTTACAGATCGGCGTGCTCGTGGATATACTTGCGGCCCTTGATAGCATATTCCAGCGGCTCCGCCTTGGCGGGATCCTGCTCGGCTTCCACCAGCAGCCAGCCCTCATAGCCGGCATTGGCCAGCACCTCGAACACGGGGTCGAAGTTCACGTTGCCGTCACCGGGGACAGTAAAGGCGCCGTTGCGGACCGCCTGCAAAAAGCTCCAGTTATTGGCCCTGACCTGCTCCACCACGCTAAGTCGCATATCCTTCAGGTGAACGTGACCCACACGATCCACATACTTCTTCAGCATGGCCAGAGGATCCTCACCGGCAAAGGTGAAGTGACCGGTGTCGTAGCACAGGAACACATAGCGGGGATCGGTATTTTGCATCATGCGGTCGGTCTCCTCGCTGGTCTGCACCACGGTACCCATATGGTGGTGGAAGCACAGCTTAAAGCCGCGGTCCGCGGCGATCTTGCCCAGCTTGTTCAGGCCATCGCAGAAACGCTCCCACTCCTGGTCGTTCATCACATACTTGTGGCCGCCGGTGAGGATGGGGGTATCCATCTTGCCCTGGATGGAATAGCTCTGCTCGCTGACGTTGATGCGGTTGGCACCCACAGCCGCCAGAAAATCCAGATTAGCGGTGAAGTCCTTGACCTCCTCTTCAAAGGGGCGGGTCAGCAGGAACGAGGAGTACCAGCGGCTGGCGATGCGCATCCCGCGCAGGTCCAGAGCGGCCTTCAGTTCCTTGGGATCCTTGGGGTACTTGTTGCCGATCTCGCAGCCGGTAAAACCCGCCAGCGCCATTTCGCTGACAGTCTGCTTAAAGGTGTTCTCCGCACCCAGCTCCGGCATATCGTCGTTGCACCAGCCGATGGGCGCGATACCCAGATTGACTTTCTTTGCATCAAACATAATGACAGTTCCTCCTGTATGATAAGTGTCGTTTATGAAACGGTAAACGTTGAAAATAGGGAAAGCGACCGCTTTCCCTATTTTCAGTTAAAATCACATTACTGGGCAGCCATCTTACGGGCCTTGGCTTCCATTTTGTTACGCATCACGTCGATGGTAACAGCCACGATGATCACACCGCCGATAACGATATACTGGATATCGTTCTGTGCGCCCATCAGGTTCAGGCCGTTACGAATCACGGCCATCAGCAGAGCGCCCACCAGAGTGCCCCAGATGGTACCCTTACCACCGGTGAAGGAGGCGCCGCCCACGATGCAGGCTGCGATAGCATCGTTATCATAAGTCGCGCCGGAGTTGGCGTTAGCAGTGGCCAAACGACCCACGCAGACCACGCCGGCCATACCGGCCATGAAGCCGGACAGAGTGTAAACAAAGGTCAGCACGTTCTTGGAGGGGATACCGCTCAGGCGGGCAGCCTCGGGGTTACCGCCGCAGCAGTAGATCTGACGGCCCAGAGCCGTTTTCCGCAGGAAGATGTCAAACAGGACGAATACGATCAGCACCAGGATAAAGCTGGCGGGGATACCGGGGAAAGCAACCTTGCCGGAAGCATCGTGGGTCTGGAAGAAGGAGTAGCTGCCGATCCACATGGTGCTGTCCACACCGGCACCGGTGAAGGCAATGGACTTGGAGCCGGTGATCACCAGCGCAACGCCCAACAGCACGTTCTTCATGCCCATGGTAGAAACGAAGGGGTGGGGCAGATCCAGACGGGTCAGCAGGGTACCGTTCAGGAAACCGCAGAAGGTACTGATGGCCAGACCGCAGATGATCAGGATCACGGGATTGGTGATGCCGGCCTTCTGCACAAGAACGCCGATCAGGCAGGTACACAGCACGCAGTTGGAGCCCACGGACAGGTCGATACCGGCGGTGATCAGTGCGCACAGCATACCGGCGGAGATCAGGCAGTTGATAGACGCCTGCTTCAGCACGTTCATAATGTTACCCATCTTGGGGAACTTATCAGGCAGGGCAATGCAGAAAATAATGACCAGGATCACGAGGGCCAGGGCTGTGCCCAGCTTCTGCATAATGGTTTTAAATTTAGAATTCTTTTTCATATCAGTCTAACTCTCCTCCCCAGGCCGCTTTCATAATATCTTCGGAATTGAAGTGTTTGGAATCGCGATCAATATTCGCCATCACGCGACCGCCGCGCATGACTACCACATGGTCGGACATTGCCAGTACCTCGGGAAGCTCCGAGGAGACCATGATCACGCATTTGCCTTCCTTGACCATCTGGTTCATCACGTTATAAACCTCGATCTTGGCACCCACGTCGATACCGCGGGTGGGCTCATCGAAGATCAGAATATCCGCATCTGTGTTGACCCACTTGCCGATAACCACCTTCTGCTGGTTACCGCCGGAGAGCTGCGCGGTGACCTCGTCCAGCGACGGAGTCTTGATCTTCAGCGCGGCGATATTATCCTGACCGGTTTTTTCGATCTTCTTGTCATCGAACAGCAGACCCTTGGTAAAGCCCTTCATGTTGGCCAGGATCAGATTGGTACGAACGCCCAAGGACAGCACCAGGCCCTGACCCTTGCGGTCCTCGGTGAGGAAACCGATGCCCTGCTTGATCGCATCAGCGGGCTTCTTGATGGTCACCTTCTTGCCCTTGACGTAGATTTCGCCGCTATCCAGCGGATCCGCGCCGAAGACGGCGCGCATGGTCTCGGTACGACCGGCACCCACGAGGCCTGCAAAGCAGGTGATCTGGCCGGCATGAGCCTGGAAGCTCACATCATGCAGTACACCGGCCTCGTTCAGGTTTTTGGCCTCCAGCCACACGTCACCCTTTACGCCGAATTCCTTAGGGAACAAGTTATCCAGCGTACGGCCGACCATCGCGTTGATCAGCTTTTCCTCTGTCATGTTGGCGATATCTTCGGTGACGATGTGCTCACCGTCACGCATAACGGTCACCCGGTCACACAGTTCGAAAAGCTCTTCCAGTTTATGAGATACGAACAGGATGGCGATGCCCTTCTTCTTCAGCGTACGGACAGTCTCCATCAGCTGCTCGATTTCTTCCTTGCCCAAAGAGGACGTCGGCTCATCCATAATGATGAGTTTGGCGTCCAGGGAAACCGCCTTAGCGATCTCCACCATCTGCTGCAGGCCGATACCCAGCTTGCCGCATTCCATTCTTACGTCGATCTCCGGATGACCCAGGGTGGTCAGCGCATCCTTTGCGATCTGCTCCATCTTGGGGTAATCCAGCAGGGGGCCTTTCTTGATGGCGCGGCCCATAAAGACGTTATCCACCACGGGAAGCTGGCGCACGATGTTCAGTTCCTGATACACGCAGGCGATGCCCGCCTCACGGGACTGGACAGGATTGCGGAACACCCTCTTCTCGCCATCCACGAAAATATCACCCTCTTCGGGGATATGTACACCGGTCAGCACCTTGATCAGGGTGGACTTGCCGGCGCCGTTTTCACCGATCAGGCCGTGGATCTCGCCGGGCTTGATGCCGATGGACATATTACGCATGGCCACGACGCCCGGAAAACGCTTGGTGATGTTTTTCAGTTCAACGACATATTCGCTCATTGAATTACCTCGATTCTCCCTATTCTCTCTCGTGGTTCAAAGAGCCACTTCCTTCAGGAGTACTCTTTAGAAAAAAACAAAAGGGGGCGACAGAAGTCTGTCGCCCCCTCTCATTGACTTATTTACGCAGCGACAATAAAGTTTGTGTTTGCGTCAGGAATCAGATGTTGTCCTTGGTCATGACCTTGACGTCGGCAGCGATAACTTCAGCGACGGTCTCGCCCTTGATGGCAGCGTAAGCAGCCTTGACGACCTGATAACCCATAGCGGTGGGCTGCTGAGCGACAGTAGCCTTCACCAGGGACTCGCCGGAAGCGATGGCTTCCAGAGCAGAAGCGTTGCCGTCGAAGCCGATGATCATGATATCGGTGTAGCCATTCTCTTCGCAGACCTTAGCAGCACCCAGAGCGGTATCGTCATTGTGGCAGAACACAACGTTGATAGCATCGCCGTGCTTGTTCAGCAGGTCTTCCATGGTCTTAACAGCACCGTCAACGGTGTTCTGGCCGGACAGAGCGTCCAGGACCTCAATGCCCTTCTCCTCGCAAGCCTTGGTGTAACCGGCCTTACGCATATTGGAGGTGTTGTCGCCTTCCTGACCGTAGATGATGACAGCCTTGGCACCTTCGCCCAGCTGCTCAGCGGCCCACAGACCACCCTGATAAGCAGCCTCATCGTTCATGGTGCCGACGAAGGAAGTCTGGCCCTCGATACCGCAGTTGGTATCAACGGACAGAACGGGGATACCGGCGTCGATGGCAGCCTGCAGGGCGCCATTGGCAGCAGCGGCATCATTGGGAGCGCAGACGATAGCATCGCAGCCGGAACCGATAGCGGTCTCGATCATGTTGACCTGCTCGGCAACGTCAGACTCGGCGTTAGGACCGGTAACGGTGACCTTGATTCCCAGCTCTTCAGCAGCCTGCATGCAGCCGTCTTCCACATAGCCCCAGTACTCGGAGGTGGTGCACTTCAGAACGACAGCGATCTCGATGTCCTCAGCAGCAGCGTCGCCAGCCTCTTCGGCGGGAGCAGCTTCCTGACCGCAGGCCACCAGGCACAGAGCCATAGCCAGAGCCAGAATCAATGCAAGAAACTTTTTCATACTTATTTTCTCCTTTTTAATTTTAGGCGCACATTCGCACCTATTGGCGGTATCATATCACAAGTTTTGTATAAAGGCAAGTAAAAAATGTAAATTTTTCCTTTTTCATTCCCATATATTTCTGCCGAAAAGCGAAAAGAACCGTAACTGTTTTTATCTTTTTTTAATATTTCCCCCGCAAAAGTCCGAAAATGTTGAAAAAAGGACGCGAAAGCCTTCCTTTTATTTTCGGTTGATATGTTTCCCCTCAAAGTCAAAACCCATGATGCTGTTGCGGAAACCGTTGATCAGCGTATCATAGTCCGCTGTTTCATAGGTGTTCTGCGGGAATTTCCTGTTCCATGCATCGCAGATCGCCTGTGCCAGGTCATGACACCGCACCTCCCGCGAGCCAAGCAGCATCGGGGTCAGGTACGCCACCAGCATCATCTTATCGTCTACCCGGGCGGCGCTGCGGTTCCAGAACCGTTCTTTTTTCCACCCCGCCTCGATGGCATCCACAAGGTCATTGGCCAGTTTTTCCGGCGAGTCATACGCCTGTACCGCCCCTGCATAGACAGACTCATAGGTCGTCCGATACTCTGCAAAAGCGTCCCGATAGGCAAAGCGGGTAAAGCTGTTGATCCAGGGTCTTCCGTGTCGTATAGCTTTGAGCAGCTCCTCCATTACGGCTCCTCCTCTTCCTCGTCAAGGTCCTCTGCCAGTTCATCCAATTCTTCCAACCGATCTCCGTTTTCTTCCGGCAGTTCCTCCGAAGGCGGATCCTCCTTGGCGCCGTAACGGTAGATCCTCCACTCCCGCAGACACACCCAGCCGCCTACCATGAAAAATGCGATCGCAGCCAGGATCCCCCAGAAGCCAAGGGTGGACTCCCCTTTGATGACGCCGTAGATCAGCTCACCGCCCAGATAGACCAGATAGCCGCCGGCCAGCACCCACAGATAATTCACCTGCCGGGGTCCTTTTTCCTTCTCTTCTTTCTTCCACTTCCACATATGCGTTCTCCGTTACTCTTTTTCTAATTGTGTCACCGTCTCCACGTTGGCGGTGCGGGGGAACAGATCCACCGCTGCGGCACGGGCGCAGGTATAACCCAATTCGGCAAAGCGTTTCACATCCCGCCCCAGGGTCGCTGGGTCACAGGACACGTACACCACACGCTTCGGCGCCATGGCGCATACCGCCTCCACCACCTCCGGGGCAAGTCCCTTGCGCGGCGGGTCGATGCAGATCACATCGGGGTGCAGACCCTCTGAGGCAAACTTCTCCGCCACGGCCTTGGCATCCCCGCAGAAAAATTCCACATTCTTTATGCCGTTCTCCGCGGCGCTTTTTTTCGCGTTCTCGATGGCCTCGGGCACGATCTCCGCGCCGATAGCTGTTTTACAATGCTTTGCCATCACCTGGGTGATCGTACCCGCCCCGCAGTACAGATCAAGGAGCGTTTCCTGTCCCGTCAAGCCGGCAAATTCCACCGCTTTGCGGTACAGCACCTCCGCCTGCTCCCGATTGACCTGATAAAAAGACGGCACGGACAGGCGGAACGTCAAACCGCACAGGGTATCGGCAAGGGTGTCCTCCCCCCACAGCGTACGGTACTGCTCGGCGGTGATGGCGTTGCCCTTGCGGGTGTTCCCCCCCAGCACGATGCCCACGCAGCTCGGGACATTTTGGCGCATCAGCGCAATCAGTTCCGGCTCGCGGGGCAGCTTCTCCCCGTTGACGAACAGGCAGATCAGGCACTCCCCTTTGGCGTTGGTACGCACGAACAGATGGCGCAGCGATCCCCGGTGAGCGGTTTCGTCGTAACACGGTACGTTGTAAGTTTTGATGTACTGCCGCAGCGCATCTGCGGCGGCATCTGCCGTCTTCTTTTGCAAAAGGCAGCGCTCCACCTCCTGCACCTCGTGGGTGCGGGCGCGGTAGAAGCCCACGGTGCCGTCGGCGGCCACGGGGTACAGGCTCTTGTTGCGGTAACGCTCCTGCACCGATGCGCCGGAAATTTCCTCCACGATGACATCGCTGCCGCCCAGACGCCGGAGGGCATCCTGCACCCGCTGACGCTTGGCGCTCAGCTCTTCTGCGTAGTCCATGTGGCGGAAGTCACAGCCGCCGCATTTGCCGTAATAGGGGCAGTCCGGCTCGGTGCGGTGGGGCGATGGTGTTTCCACCCTCACCACCTTGCCGAAGGCGGCATTTTTCAGCACCTTCAGTATCAAAATTTCACAATCCTCGTCCCGGACGGCTCGGTGGACGAATACCACCTGCCCATCCGCCCGGGCGATGCCCAGTCCCTCGGAGGAGTACCCCTCAATGCGGGCATGGACGATCTGATTTTTTGTCAACATAGACATCCCTCGATAGCGGGCGGACAGAGTCGTCCGCCCCTACGAATCAAAATTCAAATTTCTCGATCACTTTCTTGATGGCTTCGGCAAAGGCACCCAGGCTCTTATTGTCCCGCCCCTTGCTGCGGCGGATCAGGGCCATCAGGCTGTCGCCCAACTGGAGCAGACGCTGATAGGCCTGAGAGGTCTTGCCGCTGCCGGACTCAAACGTAACTTTCTTGCGCTCGGGCAGATAACCGCGGGCCGTCTGCTGACAGGTAAGGAGGTCATATTCCTCGGTGTACTGAGGGGCATGGGCGGCAAAGCCCAGCTTTTGCACGTTCTCGGCAAAAACTGGCGCCACATCCCGGTCGCCGTGTACCACGAACACGTGCTGTACGCCGCTGTCCTTGAACTGCTCGATCCAGTTCAGCAGATGATCGTGATCCGCATGGGAGGAAAGACCCTGGAAGTTCACGATCCTGGCACGGACCGCCACGTCCTCGCCGAACATCTTTACCTTGTCGATACCGTCCAGCAGGGTACGGCCCAAAGTGCCCGGCGACTGGAAGCCTACGAACACCACGGCGCAGTTGGGTCTCCACAGGTTGTATTTCAGATGGTGGCGGATACGCCCCGCATCACACATACCGCTGGCGGAGATGATGACCTTGGGGGTGGTGTCCATGTTCAGCATCTTGGACTCGTCGGTGGTCTCTGTCAGGTGCAGTCCCGGGAAGGAGAACATGGCGGTGCCGTCCTTCACCAGCTCCCGGGCCTCGTCATCCAGATAACCCCGCAGATCGCCGCAAAAGATGGTGGTGGCTGCCTTGGCAAGGGGACTGTCCACATAGACGGGGAAATCCTTGACGGACTTCACCAGCCCCTTGTCCTTGATCTCCCGAATAAAGTACAGCAGCTCCTGGGTGCGGCCCACGGCGAAGCTGGGGATCACCACGTTGCCGCCCCTGCCCAGGGTCTCGTCAATGATCTGGGCCAGTTCGTCGGTATAGCTCCACACCTCGGTGTGGTTGCGGTCACCATAGGTAGACTCCATCACCACATAGTCCGCGTCGGTAAAGAACTGGGGGTCCCGGATGATGGGCTGATCCACGTTGCCGATATCGCCGGAGAACACGATGGTGCGCTTTTCTGCGCCCTCCGTCAGCTCCAGGCGGATGCTGGCGCTGCCCAGCAGATGACCGGCGTCGATAAAGGTCGCTCTGACCCCCTCGCACAGATCGATGGTCTGCCCGTATTCGCAGGTGTCCAAATATTGGGGCAGGCGCATGGCATCCTCCACCGTGTACAGCGGTTCCACCGCCGGACGTCCCGCCCGCTCATTCTTGCGGTTCTGATACGCCGCGTCGCTCTCCTGAATGTGGGCAGAGTCCGCCAGCATGATGGCAAGCAGATCCGCGGTCAGCCGGGTGGTAACGATACGCCCGCAAAAGCCCTGCTTGAGGAGCATGGGCACCCGGCCGGAGTGGTCGATATGGGCATGGGTGATCAGCACGTAGTCAATGCTGCCCGGAGCAAATGGCAGGGCGCTGTTGTCGATCTCGTCCCGTCCCTGCTGCAAGCCGCAGTCAATGAGAATCTTCTTCCCGTTTACCTCCAGACAGTGACAGCTTCCCGTCACGCATTGATCCGCCCCGAAAAATGACAGTTTCATCTCAAAATCAACCCTTTCTGCCTGCGGCATATTTGTTTCTTATGATTTTACCGTGCGGCCTTTTCTTTCATATCTTTATTTTTTATATGGTACGTGCCAGATGATATCAGCATAGTTACCGATGGAACGGTCCGCCGCAAAAATGCCGCTGCGTGCTACGTTGATAAGGCTCATGCGGTTCCACGCCGCGCGGTCACCATAGGTCTCCACCATGCGGCGCTCTGCCAGAATATAGTCGGGCAGATCGGCCAAAAGCATATACTGGTCGGGAATGCAGCTGCCGCCGAACACCAGACGCTGCCACAGATCCTCGTAGCTCACGCCATCCCGGAAGCCGACCTTCAGCTGATCCACCACCCGGCGCAGCATGGGATCCCGCTCATAGAGCAGATGGGGATCGTAGCTCAGACGCAGATGCGCCACCTCGTCGGCGTGAAGACCGAACAGGAACATATTCTCGTCCCCCAGCACATCGTGCATCTCCACGTTGGCGCCATCCAGCGTACCCACCGTCAACGCGC
The DNA here is from genome assembly GCA_045639965.1 of Vescimonas sp. Classification (GTDB taxonomy): domain Bacteria; phylum Bacillota; class Clostridia; order Oscillospirales; family Oscillospiraceae; genus Vescimonas. The sequence goes on from JAZUEB010000031.1 coordinate 13,210, forward strand.
CGTTCATCATGAACTTCATGTTGCCGGTCCCGCTGGCCTCCTTGCCGGCAGTAGAGATCTGCTGACTCACCTCGCTGGCGGGCATCAGCATCTCCGCCATGGACACGCGGTAGTTCTCCAGGAACACCACCTGCAGCTTGTCCTTGCAGATGGGGTCGTTGTTGATCTGATCCGCCAGGGAGTTGATGAGCCGGATGATGCGCTTGGCCACGGCATAGCCGGGAGCAGCCTTGGCGCCGAACAGGAACGTATGGGGCGTCATCTCCATATTGGGATCATCCTGTAACTGCTGATAGAGATAGATGATATGCAGCACGTTGAGGAGCTGGCGCTTGTACTCATGCAGGCGCTTGACCTGCACGTCGAAGATGGCGTCGGTATTCAGTACCACGCCCTGCTGCCGCTTGGCCCATAGGGCAAAGCGCTGCTTGTTCTCCTGCTTGATCTGTTCCATGCGCCGGAGGACGGCGGCGTCATCGGCATACTTCTCCAGCTCGATGAGCGAATCGGCATGGGTCAGGTATTTCTCCCCCACCGTCTCCTTCAGCAGGGCATCCAGGCCGGGATTGATCTCGCTGAGCCAGCGGCGGTGGTCGATGCCGTTGGTGACGTTCTTGAACTTCTCCGGCTCCATTCCCGCGGCATCGCAGAACACATCGTGCCGCAGAATGTCGCTGTGCAGGGCGCTGACGCCGTTGACCGCCATACCGCCGGCAATGCAGAGGTTGGCCATATGCACGGCGCCGTCCCAGATGACCGCCATTTTTGCCGTCTTGGCGGGGTCGTGGTAGAAATTCTCCACCTTTTCCTGCCAGCGGCGGGCGATCTCCACCAAAATCTGCCACACACGGGGCAGAAGCTGCTCCATCAGCTGCTGCGGCCAAACCTCCAACGCCTCGGAGAGCACCGTGTGGTTGGTGTAAGCCACGGCGTTGGTGGTGATGTGCCACGCCTCGTCCCAGTCCATGCCGGCATCATCGATAAGGATACGCATCAGCTCCGGGATCACCAGAGCGGGGTGGGTGTCGTTGATCTGAATGACGTTCTTCTCATGGAAGTTTTTCAGCGTGCCATAGGCCTGAATGTGCTTGCGGGTAATGGACTGCACGGTGGCGCTGACAAAGAAGTACTGCTGCTTGAGCCGCAAGCTCTTGCCCTCATAGTGGTTGTCCTCAGGATACAGCACCTTGGAGATCACGTCCGCCATGGCCCGTTCCTCGCCGGAGCGCAGATACTGCCCCTGGGAGAACAGCGCCATATCAATGGGCTTGGGGGATTTGGCATCCCACAGCCGCAGGGTGTTCACCTGCTCGGTATCGTAGCCGGCGATCTCCATATCACAGGGTACCGCCAGCACGCGGGTATAGTCCTCGTGGATCACCATCAGGTGGCCGTTGTCCCAGTAGGTGCGGACCTTGCCGCCGAAATGGATCTCCTCTGCCTCCTGGGGTTTGGGCAGCAGCCAGGCATCGCCCAGGCTCTTCCAGTCGTCGGGCATCTCCACCTGCTGGCCCTCCACGATCTTCTGCTTGAAAAGACCCAGCTCGTAGCAGATGGAATATCCCACGGCGGGGATCTCCAGCGTGGTCATGCTGTCCAGATAGCAGGCAGCCAACCGGCCCAGACCGCCGTTGCCTAAGCCCGCATCGGGTTCGATCTCAAAAATATCCGCCGCCTTGAAGCCCAGCTCATCGATGGCTTCACGCAGAGGCTCTATCACGCCCAGATTGTAGGCGTTCTTCATCAGGCTGCGGCCCATGAGGAACTCCATGGACAGATAGTGAACGGTGCGTTTTTCTTCCTTTTGTACCTTCTGACGGCTCTCCACACCTCGCTCCGCCATAATGTCCCGCAGTACCATGGCGCAGGCCTTCATCATCTCGCCGTCGTTTGCCTGCTCCTCGGTGCAGCCGTAGCTCAGGCGCAGCTTTTGCTGTATCGCCTGTTTGAGTTGTTGCTTGGAATAGGTCATAGAATCCGGGTCTCCTTATAGTTTCTCGTAAATCTCGTGGTAGGCTTTTGCGCTGCTTTTCCAGCTGAAATCCGCAGTCATGCCGCGTCTTTGCACGGCGGCAAAGCCCTTGCGATCGCCGCGGTACAGTCCCACCGCCTGCCGGATCACTTCCAGCATATCGTGGGCATTGTATTCATCAAACAGGTAGCCGGTACCGTCCTTCTGTCCCACCTGGCAGGATTTTACACTGTCGGCAAGACCGCCGGTCTTGCGGACGATGGGCACCGTGCCGTAGCGCATGGCGATCATCTGAGAAAGTCCGCAGGGCTCGCTCTTAGACGGCATCAAAAAGAGGTCGCTCCCTGCATAGATGCGGCGGCTCAGTCCCTCGTCATAGGTCATACAGGCTGCCACGCGGCCCACATACCGTCCCGCCTGTGCCTTAAAGAAGTCCTCATAATATGGCTCGCCGGTACCCAAAATCACCGTCTGGACGCCCAGCGCCATGATCTCGTCAAACACCTGGCACACCAGATCCATGCCCTTGTGTCCCACCAGCCGGCTCACCAGGGACAGTACCGGGGTCTCCGGCTCCTCCCGCAGGCCCAGAGATGCCTGCAGCTCTGCCTTGCACTGCGCCTTGCCCTCCGGCTTTCTCACGGAGAAGTTGGTGGGGATCCTCTTGTCCTTGGCGGGATTGTAGCTCACCACGTCCAACCCGTTCAGCACACCGGACAGCTTACCGCCAATGGCATCGATCACGCTCTCCATGCGGTGGGCATAATAGCCGTCGTGGAGCTGTATGGCATAGGTGGGGCTGACAGTGGTCACCGCGTCCGAAATCAACAGTGCCGCTTTCATCAGGTTCACGTCACCGTCCATCTGCATGGTGCCGTCGTCCCACCAGCCGTCATTGAGGCCGAAGACCTCAGTCATGGTGTCGCGCCCGAAGCGCCCCTGATACTCCACGTTGTGAATGGTGAACACGGTACGGATCCCCCGCACCTCTTCCCAGCGAGTGCTGACATCTTTCAGATACACCGGCACCAGGGCCGTCTGCCAGTCGTTGCAGTGGATCACCTCCGGCATGGCGCTCAGCATGGGGAGCAGATCGACCACTGCCTTGGAAAAGAACGCGAAGCGCTCGCCGTCGTCAAACTCCCCGTAGAGCTGACCCCGGCGGAAATACTGCTCGTTATCCACAAAATACCAGGTCATGCCTCGATAGCTGAGGGAAAACAAACCGCAGTACTGGTGCCGCCAGCCCAGATCTACATAGATATAGCCGCAAAACGTCATCTGTTTGCGCCAGTCGTCCCCGATCTGTCCGTACAGGGGCAGGATCACGGAGACCTCATCGCCGCCCTCTTTAAGAGCGATGGGCAGACTGCCCGCCACATCGGCAAGACCGCCGGTCTTACAAAACGGAGCAGCTTCGCTGGATACATAGAGAATACGCATCGTCACACCTCCGTATTTTTTGCCACCACCACGGGATAATTCTCGTGTCCCATCAACGTCACGTTTTCGTGGAAGGTCACGTTCTTGTCGGCGATCACACAGCGTAAGATCGCGCCGGTCTTCACCGTGGTGCCCTTGAACAGAATGCTGTTTTCCACGGCGGCGCCCTTTTCTACCGTAACGCCGCGGAACACCACGCAGTTTTTCACGCTGCCCTGAATGTCGCAGCCGTCGGCAATGAGAGAGTTGACACATTCGCCGGTGGGGTCGATGTAGGTGCTGGCGGCATCGTTCTCCTTGGCAAAAATCGGGCTGTCCGGGCGGAACAGCTCCTGCCGCACCGCACCGTCCAGCAGCTCCATGGAGCGCTCGTAATAGGTCGCTACGGAGTTGATACGGGCGGCATAACCGTCCCATATAAACGCGCGGAAACGGAGCTGTTTGTGCATCCCCTGCAAAATATCATGGCGGAAGCTGAAGCGATTATGCGCCACGCAGTCCCGCACCGTGCGGATGAGAAGCTCCTTGCTCAGAATAAAGATATTCAGACAGCCGCAGCCCTCGGGTGCATTGATGTCGCAGATCACGTCCACGATGCGTCCCGTCTCATCCAGCTTCACAAAGGTGTTGGTACTCTCATCGGGTCTGTTGGTGCAGACGCAGGTAATATCCGCACCGTTGCGGATATGCTCCTGAAGCACCTCCTGCAGCGGCAGATTAATCACGATATCGCTGTCCGCCAGCACCACGTAGTCCTGCCGGATGTGCTCCAGATAATCCATCACGCAGCCAAGAGCCTCCACCTTGCCCCGGAACATTCCCTCGCCGTCGCTGCGCTTTTCGTTGTAGGCAAAGGCGGGCAGCAGCTTCAATCCGCCGTAGTTCCGGCTCAAGTCCCAGCTTTTGCCGCTGCCCAAGTGATCCAGCAGCGACTGACACTTGCCGTGCATGATGACGCCTACGTCGGTGATACCGGCGTTGACCATGTCGGAGAGTATAAAGTCCACCACACGATACTCACAGGCGAAGGGGATGGAGCCGTGGATGCGGTTGGCGATCAGCTCCCGCAGCTCGGTTCGCTTGCCATAAGAGAAAATAATACCGTGCATACCGTTCATGTTACTCCGCCTCCTTTCCATGGTTCTTGTCCAGCAGGGTCTTGGCGGGTACGATCTCCCCCGCTCCCACCTGCGTATTGGGTCCCAGCACCGCGATACCCCACTTGTCGGGGTCTGCGGCCTCCTCCGGCGCACAGCCGATCACGGCGTCCTTACCGATACGGCAGTTTTCGCCGATAATGGCGTAGCTGACCTTTGCGCCGTCCTCGATCACGGCGCCGGGCATCACCACAGAGTAGGCGACAGCGGCGCCCTCTCCCACGGATGTGCCGTAGCTCAGCACGCTGTTCTTTACCTCGCCCAGCAGGGTGCAGCCCTTGGCGATGGCGCTGTTGCCCACGTCGGACTCCACTCCCACATAGGTAGGCGGGCAGGACGGGGTACGGCCATAGATGGGCCAGCTCTTGTCCAGCAGATTGAGGCCGCTGCCGGGTGACAGCATATCCATGTTGGCATCCCACAGGCTATCCAGCGTACCCACGTCTTTCCAGTAGCCCTCAAACCGATAGGCCACCATCTTCTCTCCCGCATCCAGCATCTTGGGGATGATGTTGTGTCCGAAGTCGTTGCCGGAGTCGGGATCGTTTTCGTCGGCGATCAGATACTCCCGCAGCTTCTTCCAGGTGAAGATATAGATACCCATAGACGCCAGATTGCTGGTGGGATTTTTGGGCTTTTCCTTGAATTCGGTGATATTGTCCTCACCGTCCACCGACATCAGGCCAAAGCGGCTTGCCTCACTCCAGGGCACCTCCATCACGGAGATGGTGCATCCCGCCCCGCTGGCCTTGTGGCGGCGCAGCATATCGGCGTAGTCCATCTTATAAATGTGGTCGCCGGACAGCACCGCCACATACTCCGGCTCGTACAGGTCTACAAATCCGATGTTCTGATAGATGGCGTTGGCCGTACCCTTGTACCAGCTTGCACCGGTGGCACTCTGATAGGGCGGCAGGATATGTACGCCGCCGTCCATGCGGTCCAGCTCCCAGGGCTGGCCGTTGCCGATGTAGCTGTTCAGCTCCAGGGGGCGGTACTGGGTCAGCACGCCCACGGTATCGATACCGGAGTTGGTACAGTTGGACAGGGGAAAATCAATGATGCGGAACTTGCCGCCAAAGGGGACGGCGGGTTTCGCCATGTCACCGGTCAGCACATACAGTCGGCTGCCCTGACCGCCGGCGAGAAGCATTGCCACACATTCTTTCTTCATTTCTGTTCGGCACCTCTTTTCATGCGTCCTTTACCTTGTAGTATTACCGCACCCAGCGGCGGAATTCTGATAGAGATGGATTGCTCATAGCCGTGGGACGGGATCGGCTCGACCGCAGTCGGCTCATTCACCATGCCGCTGCCGCCCCAGCAGGTCTCGTCCGTGTTGAAAACCTCCTCGTATCTCGCCTTGAGCGGTACGCCGAAGCGGTAGTCGCCGTGAGCCACGGGGGAGAAATTCACCGCCAGGATCAGTTCCCTGCCGCTCCTCGAGCGGCGCAGGAACACGATGATATTGTTGCTGTTGTCATCTGCCACGATCCACCGGAAGCCGTCCCAGTCCTTGTCGTTTTCCCAAAGGGGTTTTTCCCTCCGATAGAGCTTATTCAGCGCCTTGATACATTCGTGGGTCTTCGCCGTATCCTCCCGGTCCAGCAGATACCAGTCCAGTTGGTCGGCAAAGTTCCACTCGTGCCACTGTCCCAGCTCCGTGCCCATAATGGTCAGCTTCTTGCCCGGATGGCACAGCATATACGCATAGAACGACCGCACTCCGGCAAGCTGGGCAAAGTCGTCACCCGGCATCTTGCCCCGGAGACTGCCCTTCATATGCACCACCTCATCGTGGCTCACCGGCAGCACGAAGTTCTCCGAAAAGGCGTACATCATGGCAAAGGTGATGTCCCTGTGGTTGTCCTTGCGGAAGAAGGGGTCCATCTTCAGATAGTGGCACACGTCGTTCATCCATCCCATGTTCCACTTCAGGTTGAACCCCAGGCCGCCCATATCCGGCGGATAGGTCACCATCGGCCACGCCGTGGACTCCTCCGCCACCATCAGCGCATAGGGCTTGATAGAAAATGCCGTCCGGTTGAGATCCTGCAAAAACGAGATGGCCTCCAGATTTTCCCTGCCGCCGTTCTTATTGGGACGCCACTTGCCGCCGCTGCGGTCATAGTCCAGGTACAGCATGGACGCCACCGCATCCACCCGCAGTCCGTCGATATGGTACTCCCGCAGCCAGAAGGCCGCCGAGGACAGCAGGAAACTCCGCACCTCGTTTTTTCCGAAATCGAACACCCGTGTGCCCCATCCGGCGTGTTCCCATTTCAGCTTGTCGCTGTACTCGTATAGGCACGAGCCGTCAAACTCGTACAGGCCGTGGCTGTCCTTACAGAAGTGGGCAGGTACCCAATCTAAAATCACCGCGATGCCGGCACGGTGCAGTTTGTCCACCAGATACATGAAGTCGTGGGGCGTACCGTAGCGGCTGGTAGGGGCGAAATATCCCGTGCACTGATAGCCCCAGCTGTCATCCAGCGGGTACTCCGTCACCGGCAGCAGCTCCACCGCATTATACCCCATATCCTTGACGTATTTTGCCAAAGCATCGGCGGAATCCCGATAACTGTACGTTGCCCCGTTTTCGTGCCGCCGCCAGGACCCCAGATGCACCTCGTAGATGTTCAGCGGGCCGTTCACCGGCGGGTTCTCCCGACACTTTTCCTCCCACTTGCCGTCCTGCCAGTGGTAGCCTGAAATGTCGTACAGTTTGCCCGCCGTCTCAGGACGGGTCTGGGTGTGGAACGCATAGGGGTCTGTCTTCCATACGGTCTTTCCGTTTTTGCCTGTCACGATGTACTTGTAGCTGTCGTATTGCCCGGCATTCGGAACGGTGACCTCCCACACGCCCTCCGGTGTGCGGAACATGGTCTCGCCCTGCCAACCGCTCCAATCACCGGCCAGGCGCACCTCTTTGGCTTTGGGTGCCCACACACGGAAATGCCAGCCGTTTTCTATTCTATGCGCACCGAACCACTCATACGCCCTGTCCCAGCAACCGCTGTAAAATTGGTTCATTTCGCCGCTCACGGGCACGCACCTCCCCTCTTGAAAAAAGGGTATGATCCCCCCTATATATAACTAACCGCATTTTACCTCTTTTTCCCTTTGTC
>JAZUEB010000032.1:0-22630 GCA_045639965.1 Vescimonas sp.
TCAGATTTATTATGTTTTTTTAAAAGAATACAGGAATCTTTTGAGGCAATATATAAAGAGAATCCTGAAAAATATTATTCTGCTGCGATAAAAAGTCAGTATTACTCAAGTGAAATATTAAATGCTGGGAGCATCTTGTTAGATTATTCTGCAAAGCGTATTTTTTCAGTTTTATTGTTGGCAGAGTCCGACGATGAGATACGAAACCGAGTTGAGAAAATACTATATTCAAAAGACAGAGAGCTCAAAAAGTTTATCCATCAAAAATCATATTATCTATACGATAAGGCCACATCAACCAGTACTAGATTTTTATTGTATTCTTACACATATTTACTTCTAAATAATTATGGGTTCGATAACTCTGCACTAATAAATTATTTCTTGTACAATACAGTTAGAAGTATGAAAACAGGAATAATTAGTAGGGAAGAATACAAAGAAATAGTATCAAGCGCAGATATTAGCAAGCTGACATTTGCATCTCAAAAATCCTATACGCTAATGTCAAAAATACGCACCTTTATCGACATTTATACAGTATGCGATACATACGAGTATGCTATAGGTAAAAGAACTGCACATCAAAGTGGAAACCTATCGTTATCAAAAGATATTCAAGAAGCATTAGCGGATGAGAGCGACAAGGAATACCTTGAAGATGTCCTTGATGCGGCTAAAATGTGCTCTGCAATAGTTATGGCCGTTGAACAAATGGGGTTTCGCCTTGACCGGTTTATGCCAGACCTTGCCATCAAAGATACCGAGCTGGTTCTTAGAATATTTGTGTGCCAGCGTGGTAAATATGACAAAAGTCATAGTTGCAATCTCACACTGTCTAATTATATTTACTTACTGCTAATACTTCTGTTCTTTGAGAATGAAAAACTTGGGAAAAAAGAATTCTTTCAAAACAATAATGAGACTATGTTTTCTGCAGTCTCTGAATTGAATAATAAACTTAAGCAAGCTTGGGAGCATTGCGATAATTTGCAAATTGGTCTTCAAAATGCTCAAGAAGAATGTACAAACCTTGTAAGACAAATTGAAGCTCTAAATTCTGAAAAACGCAAAGAAGAGAAAGATGTAATATCACCTTACCTTGATGAACTGGCCCGGCAACGTGCTGAAATCGAAAGCTTAAAAAAGCAACTAAAAGAAGAACAGAAGAAGAACAACGAATTACATACCCTTCGTGAATTTGCCTTCGACACTCAATCTGAATACGTTCCAGAGAATACCACAGTAGATTTTAATGAAAGCATAAAGGGGAAAAAGGTTGTAGTAATTGGCGGGCATATCAACTGGCGTAATAAGCTGAAGAAAAAGTACCCCGAACTGATTATCTATGATGGCCATACAGAGACTGCTGATATTACCCCCCTTCGTTCAGCTGACTTTGTTTTCTTGAATGTCAGCAATATGAGCCACGGTATGTACTACAAGGTCATTGACGTTCTTAGAGAGAGCAATATAGCTTATGATTATTTGGGCCGCACCATTAACCAGGAGTTGTACGAGAAAGAAATGGCAGATATTCTGATGAGACACAAAATAAGTCAAAACACGTAAACAGCACGTATGCCCGAGAGCATATTCCTTCCCGGGGTCAAACTATATGGCAAAAGGTAGATATGTACCTCGGATATACGTAGTACGTAGGTGAAAAGAGCAAAATAGCAGCCAGTAGGAGAATTCCTGCTGGCTGTACGGTTTTGAGCTATAAAAATGCTGCCGATTTTAATATAATTATGTCATGTTCGCAAAAGCAATTCAAAATATGCTTGATTTTTAATTTACTTTGTGAAATAATACCATCATATTAAAAAACGGAGTGGTGTTTATGGCATATAAGGAATTGAAAAGCCTTTACTATGGCGACAACGAAGCATATGCCCAAGAGTATCTGAATCGTTTCAACTCGCAAGATGCGGTAAAGATTGATTTCCTTATTGGAAAAAATCAAGCATTCTTCCTTCAAAACACCGAGGTTATGTCCTTGGCAATGCAGATATTCAAGTTGGATAAGGCGATTGAAAAATTGTGTGATAGTCTGCCTCGTATTGCTTTGGAGCAGTATTCCAAGAAGTGCTTGATTGATGAAATCGTTTTGACCAATAAAATCGAGGGCGTTCACAGCAGCAGAAAAGAAATTGGGGAAGCCTTGGATATTTTGGAGACCCAAGCAGCCGAGAAGAAAGGTACTCGCAGTCGGTTCTTGGGCGTGGTCAATAAGTATATGAAGCTGATGAACTTGGAAAAGATTTCATTGAACAGCTGCAAGGACATCAGAGACATTTATGATGAAGTGCTTTTAGAGGAAGTTATCCACGAGAACCCTTCCAATAAGCCAGACGGTGAACTATTCAGAAAGAATGCAGTATCGGTATATAGCGAGACAGAGAAAGAGATTCACAGAGGATTGACCCCTGAGAGTGAAATCATCAAGGCAATGGATAAAGCGTTGGCTTTCCTCAATGATGAATCCGTTGAAGCATTGTTCAGAATCTGCATTTTCCATTACTTTGTTGAATACATCCATCCTTTTTATGATGGCAATGGAAGATTGGGAAGATTTCTTTTCAGCTATGGTATTTCCAACAATCTGTGCTTCTTGATTGCCTTCAGAATCTCGGAGACCATCAAGGAAAATATCAAAACCTATTACAAAGCGTTTGCGGCTTGCAATGACCCTCGGAACTTGGGTGATGTAACACCGTTTCTTATGATGCAGCTCCAAATGATTCTCTCTGCTATGGAGGAATTAAAGAAGTCGTTGGAAGAGAGAAAGGCGACTTGGGAGAAGTACGAAACTGCTATGGAAAAAGTGTATGGTGATGATAGCAATCTTGGCAACTTGTATAGCTATCTGATTCAAGCAGCGCTGTTCAGCGAGAACGGCACTTCTATGGCAGAGTTGGAAAAGAATATGGAGAGCAGCCCCTATCTGATTAAAAAGCTGATGGAAAAGATTCCGAGCAATATGATGGAGATTAAGAAAAAGGGCAACACCAAGTATTACAACATCAGCATTGATGCCTTGAATGAAAAGATACTGCAAGAGAGCGTGGAAGCGATAGGGGAAAGCAAGTAAGGCGGCAGTTAGCATCAATACCCCACGTACTGCTTGCTCTGAAGCACGCAGCTTCTTTACCCATGAAATCATACCACCGTTCCGAGTAATACCCCTTACCCCTGCATACTACGTGAGCCAAACGACCTTAAAATGGCTAGACAGGGGAAATCACACTCTCCTGCCCAGCCATCCTCATTTTACGCCTTATTCACCCCTTTGTCTCAACTCTCTACCCAGCGCAAGGCAAGGCAATCCCACGATAGCAGGAATACAGCAAAAGAAAAAACTTAAGGGATTCATCTCTCCATCTAACCTTGCAGGACTACAGATGAATAGGATAACTGACAATACTACGGCTATCCAGCCAACGATAATGCATTGCGTGGATTCTTTCATAAAACCTCCTGAAAAAGATAATAATTTGTTGGTTGCTTGGTTGCTTGGTTGCATCAACCCCTGATGAAGCATAGAATGAATACAATAGACATGACGCTCAAAGTTGTACCAATGCTCCAGTCAAGCCAAATAGCTAATGCCACAAATGGAGCAAGAACCATAAGCGCCATACAGATGTACAATAGTTTTTCTTTTCCGGTCATTATTGACACCTCCTTCCTGGGTAAAATAAAAACACCCGGGTACTGTGTAGTACCTGAGTGCTGTATGGATAAAATGTAGGGAAAGGCGAAGGAAAAAGGCGCAGATTTGTTCCCTTATTTGTTCCCTTATTGGCTCTGAAAACAAAAACTGCCAATTTCCTTAAACCCGCATGAATACAGGCTTTTTTGACGTGTACGACCCTCGATTTTGACCGATTTTTGTGTTGGGAACTCTTCGAGTCCTGTACCGCGCACCAAAAAAGAACACCACCTGTGAGGTGGTGTTCTTTTTTCTTATTGCGGCAGTTCTGTCGGTTTTTCCGGGGACATTTGAGCGCCCTGCGGCAGGTCGGGACGCTCACCGCCCTTATCGGGCATCGGACCGGGGTCCGGTTGGTTGCCGTTCCAACCCAACAGAGCGAGAACGTCATAGAGGGTAGCGCTGTCGTCCAGCGCAGCGACCTGCTCCTTGAAGCCTGCCAGATCAAACGCCTGCGCCATTTGACCGGGATCGCCCATCCTGCCGCCGCCGAAATCGCCGCCCATGCGATCGGTTTCCCGAAAGACATCGCCGGTGGTATAGGTCTGCTCCGCACCGTCAATGATTACGGTACCGCCATAGTAATAGATGCCGTCCTCAGAATCGAGAGCGCTGTCGGGAGCGGTGACGCCGTTGACGCTGACGGTGCCGCCGTTTAAGACAATAAAGCCGTTAGAGTCCACGCCGTCTCCCTCAGCGCCCCGGGCGGCATTGAGAGTGACGGTACCACCGGTAAAGCTGACCACGGAAACATTGTCCTCGTTGACATTTACGGCATCGTCCTGGGAGTTGACGGTGATATTGCCGCCCATAAAGTTAAGATGCAGTTCGCTGTCAATGCCCTCAAAGCCGGAATTGACGGTGAGGACGCCGGTATTTTCCGCTTCGCCGCAGAGGTTCATGGTGACATAGGAATAGAGTGCGCCATCAGTTTTGCGCATCTTCTTCTGCACCTTGACGGCAGAGGTGTCGTCTTCGTTCTTGTATTTGGTTTTCAGCATACGGAACACATTGGTGCCGCTGACGCTGTTCTCGGTGCCGTCGGCAATGATGACGGTGACACCTGCATCGTCGGTATTGACATCGGCGGTGTGCTCATCGGCATCCTCCCATGTGTTGTCGCACTCGTAGGCGCTGTAAAATACAAGACCGGGAGCAACGGTGCAGGTGATATCCGCGCCGTCAAGCACCAGCGTCACCTTGGCATCGGGGTCTGCAAAGGTTTCATCCTGATCGCCCAGGTCTATCCGGATCTGACCGTTCCACTCGCCCTGCAGGACGTAAGTGCCGGGTTTTGCGATATGCAGCACCTGATTTTCGGCGGCTTCGGTCTCGGTATGCATCATCTGGGTGGGCAGAGAATTGCCCAGCCGGGGCAGAGTGGCAAAGATGTAGGCGTTATTCTCTCCGTCGGTATAGTAGTACGCCCACTCGTTTTCCCCGTCATAGTCTATCGGACGAAAGCCGCTTTCTTCCAGTGCGGGGAAGTAGTACAGGTCATGGTCGATATAGGCGGCAGCATCGGTTTGGGGTCTGGTGCCGGTGTGGTATTCGGCAGGGGCGTTATCCACCTCATCGTGAATGGTGGCGGGGTCGCAGTGCCAGGTATAGTCAAAGACTTCCAGTTCCGCACCGTCCAGCGTGGCGGTATCGCCGCCAAGGACGAGAACCTTTGCGTTTTCATAGGTGATTTTTTCCGCTTCTGCGGGTGTGCTGGTATTTCCGCAGGCGGAAAGGCTGAACACCAAGACCAGTGCCAGCAGAAATGATGCGGCTTTTTTCGTGTTTTGTTTCATAGAGTCGACCTCCTGTGTGGTAATGCAGCAACTATACAGGAAAACTATGACAAAAATGCGGCGTTCTTGTGAATAATCGGAAAACAAACACCGCCCGCGGGCGGTGTTTGGTCCATTATTTCTTCTGCTTTTGGGCGATGTCGTTGGTGTCCTTGCTGTCGCGGTAGACCACAAAGTTGTCCCACAGATATTCCAGCGACAGGTTCAGCGCCATGTTGATGGCCAGCACCAGGTATTCGTTCCAGCCCCGTACGTCGGAAAGAGCGTGCTCCATCCAGATGGTGAACGGGGCGAAGGGTACGTAGAACAGGAACACCAATAACATTGCTTTAGGAACGTTGCTTGCTGACTGGAAGGTGAAGCGGCGGTTGAACGTGAAATTCCACAGCACACTCAGCACCAGCGCGATGGTGTAGCACACATAGTGCCCGGGGATCTTGATGACCTCCTCGCACAATATCATGGCGAAGGTTTCGATGATGCCTGCCGAGGCGGAAAACAGCACGAATTTGATCGTGCGCCACAGTTCCTTCTTGTTTTTCATGCCTGCACCTCCTGCACGGATTTGTAGAGCTTTTTGTTGGCCTTGTAGAGTTTCTTAAAGGTTTGATAGTAGGGTTCGTATTTGGCGTGGTTGGCCGGATCGGGCTGATAGGTGTGCTGGGCGGGGATAAAGTCCTGTACGCACTCCAGATTGGGGATAATGCCCAGCCCCACCGCCGTGACCGCGGCAGCACCGACGCTACCCACGTTCTGGGGCGAAGCGACGGTTTCAATGGGGCGGCCTAAAATATCAGCAAGCATCTGGCACGAGACAGGCGAGAGAGCGCCGCCGCCCACGAAACGGATGGTCTGTGCCGTTTTCAGCTTTCTGTCCTGACATTCCAGCATCCACCGCAGGTGGTAGAACACGCCCTCCAGTACCGCACGGAACAGCTCGGTCTTGCCGGTTTCCAGCTTGATGCCGAAGAACATCCCGGTGGACAGGGGATCCTCAAAGGGACAGCGGTTGCCGTGGAGCCACGGCGTGAAGATGACGCCGCCGGATCCCGGGGGAACATCCTTTACCGTGTCGGTGAGGTAGGAGTACAGACTGGTATAGGTGGATTCGTAACTCTCCGTGACGTCCTTCTTCTCTAAGTATATGCCAACCTCATGCAGCGCCAGGTGGTCTTTGACCCACTCCAGGCACTTGCCGGCGGTTTCCATCTCGGCAAAGTAGTTGAATTTGCCTGCCTGGGCGCCGGTGATGGCGGCGATCATGGCGGTCACGTCCACCATCTGCTTATCCGTTACGGTGATGACCCAGCCGCTGGTACCGGAGTAGATGTGGGTATCGCCCACGTTGACGCAGCCGGCACCTACGCCGATGAGACTGCTGTCGCCGCCGCCGCCGAATACCGGCGTTCCGGCGGCAAGGCCCAGCTCCGCCGCGGCTTTTTCGGTCAACCCGCCCACCTTGTCGGTGGAGCGGATGATGGTGGGCAGCAGGTCCTCCCTGATGCCGAACATCCTGCACATCTTGCGGCTGAAGCAGCGCTTGCCGGGGCGGGTGTCGTAGATCAGCGTACCGAAAGCATCGTCCTCGGTCATGGTAAATTGACCGGTACAGCGGCAGATGAGATAGTCCTTGACGTCCAGCCACTTGTAGGCCCGGGCAAAATTCTCCGGCTCATGGGCCTCCAGCCACTTGTACTTCCACACCGGGTCTTTCACGCTGGAGGTGACAGCGCCGGTGATGATAAGACTGGGGATCAGCTTGAAGATGTTGGCGCCCGCCACCTGTAAACCGTTGGCAATGCCTTTTTTGATCTCCGCCTTGGCTCGCTGATCCATGTAGCTCATGGGTCGGTGGACGGGAACGCCGTCCTTATCCACCAAAATCAAGCCCTGCATCTGGGAGCAGAAGGAGATACCTGCCACCTGCCCGGGCCGGACATCCGTTTGGGTGAACAGCTCACGAGTGGACTCGCACATTCCCTGCCACCAGTCGTCACCATCCTGCTCTGCGCCGCCGTCGGGCAGGATATAGAGCGGATAGCTTCGGCTGGCAGAGGCCAGGAGTTTAATGGTGTTCTCTACGCCGAAAAGACAGGTCTTGACCCCTGTGGTGCCGATGTCATAGGCCAGAAGGTAGGTCATAGGAAAGCCCTCACTTTCTGTTTTTGTCTTTCTGTTTGGAGTATTTGGTGAGGTAGATCACACGCTGGAGTACCGCATCGGGGAGTGATAGCGGTTTTGTTTTGCGGGCATAGAGCACCGCGGCGCAGTTTTTGCGGACGATAAGGCGTACCGCCTCGGAATCGTCACTCTCCGACGCCTGTATGACACCCGCCTTGATGGGCGCACAGGCGCCCACAATTTGGGCAAAGTCGTCAATGTAAGCGGGGAGACAGCGGTGGTTTTGGCAGCAGGCGGTGATGATCTGCTCTGTGCTGCCGATGCCGGTGCGGGCGGTAAAGACCGCTTTGCAGGCAGCCTCCAGCTCCTGCGCCAGACGAAAGGCGTCTTCAAAGCTCTCGCCCAGGCACAGCGCACCGTGCTTCGTCATCAGAAACGAGCGGCTGTCACTATTGGCGGCGATGGCGTTACACACCGCCCGCCGGAGCGTCCCTGTCCCCGGCAGACCGTACCCGGCACAGGGGGCAAAGGGCAGATCCTCGTTCTCTACGCCCACGGCAGAGGCATATAGCTGATGGGTATGGATAACGAAATTCACGTTCCGGCGCAGGGAATAGGCGTCGGCATGGATGCCCTTTTCGCTGCTGGGCTTAATGGTACCCTCATAGCTCAAATCGCCGATTTTTACTTTGACCAATTCCTCCGGCAGCAGGGTCTCGTAGTCCCTGCCGCTGGGGGTGATGATAAACTCCGTATCGGAGATGCGGGCGCTGATATTGCCCCAGGTGCGGGCCACCAGCTTCGTCTGGAGCAGCTTATGTCCGGCCTCGATCACCAGAGCGCGAGCTTCGGTTTCGGTATAGTATCTCATTTTTTGCCGACCTTTCCGCAGTTGGCAAACACCCGGTCAAACCGGGTCAGTACGTCGTCGATCATTTCCTCGGTGTAGGCGGCGCTGGTATAGAGGCGGGAACCGGCCAGAGTCACGATGCCCTCCGCCATGTAGGCGGCGCCCATGTGCTCCATCTCCCTCTTGCGGATGTCGGTCTGCTTCAGCACGCCGGGGATGGTCCAGGGCTTGCTCCAGTCGATCTGGAAGTGCATGGTTCCCACGCTGTCCAGATGGCAGATGCTGCCCTGATTGAACGCCACAAAGGGGAGATCATACTTTCGGATGAGCTGCTGCAAGCCCTTTGTCAAACGGTCACCCATGCGTCCCGCCCCCTCGCAGGCGTTGCGCTTTTCGATCTCACAGATGGCGGTGTAGCCTGCCACACAGGAGATGGGCGTTGCCGCCATGGTGCCGCCGCACATCGCCTTTTTGATCTTCTTACCGGAGGAGTCCAGACCGGCGCCCAGATGCGCCATGCAGTCGGCGTGACCGCCGATGCCGCCGGCACCGGGATAGCCGCCGGCGATGATCTTGCCGAACACGGTGATGTCGGGGTCAATGCCGTAGTAGCCCTGGGCACCGCTCAAGCCGATGCGGAAGCCGGAGACCACCTCGTCGCAGACCAGCAGTGCGCCGTATTTATGCGCCAGATATTCGCAGCCCCGGACGAACTCCTTGGAAACGGGACGGGTGCCGCTCTCCGGGCCAACCGGCTCGATGTACACCGCAGCGGTGCCGCCGGTCGCCTGATTGCGCTTGAGTTTACGCTCCAGATCCTCCAGATCGTTGGGGAAGAATTCGTCGGTGTGCTTGAAGACGAAATTGGGCACGCCGGGACTTTGCAGACCCTTGGTGCCGGGGATCCGCATCCCGTAGGCGATCTGGTCGGACCAGCCATGGTAGGCGCCGCCCATCTTCAGCACGTTCTTGTGACCGGTCTTCAGCCGTGCCACACGCATGGCGCACATATCCGCCTCGGTGCCGCTGCCCAGCATACGGAATTTCTCCACGGAGGGTACCAGATCGCTGATCTTCTTGGCCAGCTTGTACTCGTATTCATGGAACAGGCCCGTGGAGGGGCCGCAGGTGTTCAGCAGGTCGATAACGGCATCACGCACCACGGGGTCGTTGCTGCCCAGAATGGTGGGGCCGCCGGCCTGCAGCAGATCGTAGTACCAGTTGCCGTCGATGTCGTACAGCTTGGCACCCTCAGCCTTGGTGATGACGATGGGGAAGGGGTAGTTAAACGCCAGATTGTGCTGCACGCCGCCGGGAATGACGGTTTTTGCCTCGGTCGTCATGGCCTTGCTGCCGGCACACTTCTTTTCAAAGTAGTTGTCCACATACGCCTTCAGCTTGTCGGGACGCACGGAGTAGACGGGCTTTTTGATCAGCTCGTCCAGTTGGCGGGTCACCTCTGCCGCATCCAGATATTCGTCGATCGCAAATCCGTTATATGCCATAATAGTACCTCCTGTTTTTTGTTACTCTATCAGAATATACCGTACCACCCCATCCGGATAAAGTCAAGGAAAAGGCAGGCTCGACGGGGAAAGTAGTTACGGGGGTCATTTTGTGCGCTTACAGTTGACAAACAGCGTAGGCTTTCCGTATAATAGAATAACAGCAGAGCCTGAAAAGGGAGTAGTCCACGCCGCTTACGGCGGCGTGAAACGCATCGTCATCACGGCGCAAGCCCGGTGTGTTTTGAAAGCGGCGAGACTTTTATGGCAGGGATAGGGGGCATACGCTATCTCTGCCATAAGGGCCTCGCTGATTTTATGGAAAGGAGTCCTATATGAATACCTTAACGATTTTTGCGCTGGCGCTGTTCGCGGTGACCTATGTGTTGATGTTTGCCTTTCAGAAGATCCGTCCCTATGTGGCAGTCGTATCCGCCATTTTGTTTGTGGTGGTGGGCAGTATCGGTGTGTTTCCCGACTACCGCTATACCTGGCAGGACGCCCTGGCGCAGATTGACTGGAACGTGATCCTGATGATCGCCGGCACCATGGGAACGGTGTATCTGTTCATCGAGTCCAAAATGCCCCAGCTTTTGAGCGATCTTATCATCAGCAAAGTGCATTCCGTCAAGTGGATGGTGGTGGCCATGTCGCTGTTTGCCGGCATCATCTCCGCCTTTGTGGACAATGTGGCCACGGTGCTGATGGTGGCGCCGGTAGCGCTGGCGGTGTGCAAAAAGCTGGAGATCTCGCCGGTACCGGCGATCATCTGCATCTCCGTATCGTCCAATTTGCAGGGAGCGGCGACGCTGGTGGGAGACACCACGTCTATTCTGCTTGCCAAGGCTGCCGATCTGGACTTTATGGACTTTTTCTTCTGCGGCGGCAAGGCCGGTATGTTCTGGGTAACGGAGTGCGGTGCGTTGGCGTCTGCGCTCATCGTTCTGTGGATGTTCCGCAAGGAGAAGCAGGCCATCCGCCTCGACGACCGGACAGAGGTAGAGGATAAGATACCGGCGCTGCTGCTGGCGCTGACGGTGCTGTCCCTGATCGCAGTGAGCTTTATCCCCTACAAGGCCAACGCCCTGCCGGGGCAGGTTTACAAGCCGGATATCACCAACGGCCTTTTGTGTGTGCTGTTCTTTGTGATCGGACTGGTGCGGCGGTGTGTCAAGGACCGCAGTACCGCGGTGGTAAAAGAAGCGCTGGGGGAGATCGACTTCTACACGATCTGCCTGCTGGCGGGACTGTTTGTGGTCATCGGCGGCATCAGCAAAGCGGGGATCATCGACCTGATCGGCACGACTCTTGCCAAGCTCAGCGGTAACGGCTCCGGGGGCAGCGTGTTCCTGGTATATACGGTCATCGTGTGGATGTCGGTGCTCCTGTCGGCATTCATCGATAACATCCCCTATACCGCCACCATGCTGCCTGTGACGTCAGTGATCACGGAACAGCTCAACGCCGCCGGCGGTATCACCATCAGCCCCAACCTGCTGTATTTCGGACTGCTGGTGGGTGCTACCCTGGGCGGCAATCTGACGCCGATCGGCGCCAGCGCCAATATTGCCGGCATCGGTATTCTCCGCAGAGAGGGGTACCGGGTCTCCTCCGGCACGTTCATGAAATACGGCGTACCCTTTACCCTGACGGCGGTCCTTACCGGCTATCTGCTGGTGTGGCTGATCTGGATGTAAAAAGACGGCCCGGAAGCGAAAGGCTTTCGGGTCGTTTTCCTTTTCGGAGAATGTGCAGGAAGTCATTGAAAAAACGGTGCTGAGGGGTTATAATGAAACATACTGGAAGAGTGTTGCCATAAGGGGAGAAAAAGATGAACGATTCCTACGTAAAACTGTCCATCGCCGCGCTGCTGCCGGTCATTGCCACCGTGCTGCTGTACTCGGCAGACAGGGGCGTACTGTTTGCCAAAATAAAATACTGGCCCAAACAGATCCTGATCGGTTTGGTTTTCGGCGGGCTTGCCATCATTGGAACGGAATGGGGGATTCCCATCAACGGTGCCCAGGTAAACTGCCGGGATGCCGCCGTGCTGGTGGGTGGTCTGCTGTTCGGTGCACCGGCGGGTATGATCGCCGGTATCATCGGCGGCGTGGAACGCTGGATCGCCGTGGCATGGGGCGTGGGTACCTTTACCCGGGTCGCCTGTACCGTATCCACCATTTTAGCCGGATTCTATGCGGCGGCATTGCGGAAGTTTATGTTTGAGGACAAAAAACCCGGCTGGCTTTTGTCGCTGGCCGTTGGTGTTGTGATGGAGGTCGTCCACCTGACCATGGTATTCATCACGAATATGGCAACACCGACCCGGGCGATCGAGGTGGTCAAGGCGTGCAGCGTGCCGATGATAGCCGCCAACGGCATTTCTGTCATGCTGGCGACGCTGACTGTCTCGATCCTTGCCCAGGAACCGCTGCTGCCAAGCCGTGACACAGTGCGGATCTCCCAGACCATTCAGCGCTGGCTGCTGATCACAGTGTTTTTGGCTTTTGCGGCGACGTCTCTGTTCGTGTTCAATTTCCAGCACACGGTTGCCGTGGCACAGGCGGAGTCGCTGCTGACCCAGTCGCTGGATGACATTGAAAAGGCCATACGGGATTCCTCGGATGCGAACCTCATCCGTATTACCCGCACCATCAGCAGAAGCCTGGATGCGGCGACGCTGCAGGAATTGGCGGAACAATATGATATTGCAGAGATCAGCGTTGTCGACCAAAACGGAATTATCGTGGACAGCACAGAGAGCGACTTTATCGGCTTTGATATGACCAGCGGGGAACAGGCTGCGGCGTTCTGCTGTTTGCTGGGGGACACGAGGGAGTATGTACAGGATTACGGCCCGATCTCCTACGACAGCTCGATTTCCCGCAAATATGCCGGCGTGCAGTATGGCGCGGGTTTTTTGCAGGTGGGCTATGACGCTGTTCAGTTTCAAAAGGATATTGCCGCACAGGTATCGGGGATCACCCAAAATCGCCATGTGGGGCAGGCGGGGTATACTTTTATTTTAGATGGACGGCAGAATGTGGTCAGCGCCGCAAAGGATCTGGTCAAGGATATTGCGCTTTCCCGCAAAAGCGAGATGCTCAGCGGAACGGAGGATATGACGTATCCCCTGCAAATCGGTGGTACGGATTATCTTTGCCGCTATCGTGAGGCGGAGGGATACTATATCGTCTCCGTGATGCCGGAGGAAGAGGTGTTCCAATCCCGCAACACGGCGATCTACGTGAATACCTTTATGGAGATCATTGTCTTCGCGGCGCTGTTTGCCATGGTCTACCAGCTCATCAACCGTGTGGTTGTGAACCGCATCAA
Organism: Vescimonas sp.; assembly: GCA_045639965.1. Lineage (GTDB taxonomy): Bacteria > Bacillota > Clostridia > Oscillospirales > Oscillospiraceae > Vescimonas. Next base: position 13,324 of record JAZUEB010000032.1, read on the forward strand.
GATCGTCAACGCTTCTCTGGCCAGGATCACAGACGGCGATCTGGACGAGGTGGTCAATGTGCGCTCCAACGAGGAGTTTGCCTCGCTGTCAGATGACATCAACTCTACCGTTTCCACCCTCAAGCACTACATAGAGGAGGCGTCCGCCCGTATCGACAAGGAGCTGGAGTTTGCCAAGAATATTCAGGCCTCGGCTCTGCCCAATGTATTTCCGGCGTTCCCCAAGCGAAAGGATTTTGACATCTACGCAACGATGGACCCCGCCAAGGAGGTGGGCGGCGACTTCTACGATTTCTATATGACGGACGGCAACACCCTGCATTTTCTGGTGGCAGACGTATCCGGCAAGGGAATCCCCGCCGCTATGTTCATGATGCGGGCCAAGACCGAGCTCAAGACCCTGACAGAGGCGGGTATGCCCATCAGCGAGGTGTTTACCCGGGGCAATGCGGCGCTGTGTGAGGGAAACGACGCCGGCATGTTCGTGACGGCATGGCAGGGCGGCATTGATCTGAAGACCGGCCTGGTAAGATTTGCCAACGCCGGGCACAATCCGCCCCTGGTGCGCCGCGGGGACGGGAAGTTTGCCTATCTGAAAAGCCGCGCCGGATTTGTGCTGGCAGGTATGGACGGCGTGCAGTATAAGACCCAGGAGCTTCAGCTGCAGCCCGGGGATATTTTCTACATGTATACCGACGGCGTGACAGAGGCCACCAATGCAGCCAATGAGCTGTACGGCGAGGAACGCCTGCTGGCAATCGTCAACTCCCGGGAGTTTTCCGATATGCAGGAGATGTGCCGGACCATTAAGGCGGATGTGGACGCCTTCGTAGGGGAAGCACCCCAGTTTGACGACATCACCATGGTCGCTCTGCGGTACATCGGCACGCCGGAGCCGCCTGCGATCCACTTTGATGCGGCACAGATCGCGGACATCCCCGTGGTGACGGCTTTTGTGGAGCAGGAGCTGGAGAAGCTGGAATGTCCTATGAAAACGGTGATGCAGATCGACGTTGCCATCGACGAGATCTACAGCAACATCGTCAACCACGGTTATCGGGGAAGACCCGGCCCCGTTACGGTCAAGGTGGTGGAAAAGGCGGATCCCCATGCGGTGTGCATTCGTTTCTCCGATGAGGCGATCCCCTACAATCCGCTGACCAATGCAGATCCCGATATCACGCTCTCCGCAGAGGAGCGCGGGATCGGCGGACTGGGGATCTACATGGTGAAAAAGACCATGGACGACATGAAGTATAAATACGAAAACGGACAAAACGTGTTGACGATCATCAAGAATATCTGACGAAAGCGGCCGTTTGCCGGAAAGGGAAAGCCATGTATGAAAAATTGAACGAGGGCATCGCCTTTGCTGCGGAGTGTCACGCCGGACAGCTGCGCAAAATGGCGAATACGCCCTATATCCTGCACCCGATGGAGGTCGCGGCGATCATCGGCACCATGACAGCGGATGAAGATGTTATGATTGCGGGACTTCTGCACGACACGGTGGAGGACTGCGGCGTGGATCCCCGCGTGATCCGCGAAAAATTCGGCCCCCGTGTATCGGCGCTGGTGCAGAGTGAGACGGAGGACAAGCTCTCCGACCGTCCCCCTGCCGAAACGTGGAAGGAGCGGAAGGAGGAGTCCCTTTTGATGCTCCGCCATACCAAGGACACCGATGTGAAGATCCTGTGGCTGGCGGATAAGCTGTCCAATATCCGCTCGTTCTACCGGGAGTATCAGAAGCAGGGCGACGGGGTCTGGCAGAGTCTGCATCAGAAGGATCCGGCTATGCAGGGCTGGTATTATAAGACCATCGCCGCGTACCTCTCCGACCTGAGCGACACGGCGGCGTATCGGGAATACGTGCAGCTGGTGGAGACCATCTTCGGAAAATAAGAGATAACAGAACGACCCGTCCGGGTCGTTCTGTTATCTCTTAACGAACAGCATATTGCGGTCGGTCTGAATACCGATGCCGTTTACGTCACCGTCAAAGCGGTACTGCCAGACATCCACGCCGTAGTAGAAATCCGGCCATTCGCCCGGATCGGCGACCCAGCGGGCGCAATCGGAGAGCTGCGCCCAGTCGTAGGCGTAATAACCCAACTGGCGGTTGAAGTAGATGCCGGGGGTGTAACCGCCCTTTTTCACCGTGCCGCAGAACGCCCGGGCGATCTCCGTCAGCGCAGACAGCTCCACAGTATGGGTGCGCGCCGTTTCGTCGTCGGGGCGCTCCCAGTCGAAAAAGACGGGAAGCGACAGAGCTTGACCGTCCAAAGCGGCGAGAGCGGCCTCCGCCTCCTCTCGGGCCTCTTCCGGCGTGACCGCCTGGGAAAAGAAATACACCCCCACTTGTACGCCGGCCTGCTTTGCGCCGCCGATATTCTGAAGAAAGGCCTCGTCGTCATACAGGATACCATCCCCATAGCGGCGTCCGCCGCAGCGCAGAATGGCAAAGTCGATGCCGTCCGCCCGGACCGATTCCCAGTCCACGGAGCCCTGGAATTCGGAGACGTCGATGCCCTGGAGAGCGGTATAATCGCTGCCCACATAGCAGGGCAGACCGTCCAACGTGCGAAAATCCTCCGCCGTAAACGGGGAGACCTCCACCCCTTCGACGGGGGTGATCCGGACCTCATTTGCGCCGTCGTTGATCAGCACCTGTCCGGCGTGCGGATCCACGATCTCCGGCTCCGGCGGAGCCTTTCGGCAGGTACACAGTACCACTGCCAGCAGAACGAGAACCATGACCCCGGCGGATAAATAAAGCGGCAGGTTGTGCCGCGATTTTTGTTTTGATACAGTCGACATAGTTCGCCTCATTTCTCCACGATTCGATGATAGCGGAAAGCAGCGGGAAAGTCAAGGCGGTGAAAAGATGGAAAATGCCGCCCTGTTTTCGGAAAAACGGCACATACTAAGACTGTGCAAAATTCCCGCAAAATTTTACATTTGGGACTTCAATTTCCCTAAAGGATATGCTATGATGTAAAATAGGTTAAAAGGGACCTGTCCTCCCCGAATATCAAGACAAAGAAAGGGATTTGGAAATGAAACGACTGTTATCTGCCGCACTTGCGGCATTGTTGATTTTCACGCTGACGGCCTGCGGCGGCAGCGCAGCAAAGACCGTTGACGTGCAGAAGATCGCCGACGAGCTGGTAAACGATCTCGCCTTTGGCGAGATGAGCGCCGTTTCGGCAGAGGAGCTGGGGTTCTATGTGGACATTCCCGAGGGCTGCGATGCCGCCGGCTATATGTCCGCCGGCACCACCTTTGAAGAGGTGATCGTGGTCAGCTGCACCGGCGACAATGGCGAGGATATTTACGAGTCCATGCGCCTTTTGGTGGAGGGGCAGAAGCAGGAGGCAGAGCGCTATCAGCCCGAAGAGGTGGTGCGGCTGGACAACTGCAAGCTGTGCGGCTGCTATAAGGCGGGCTTCTGCGTACTGGTGGTCTCCTCCGAAAGCGGTTACGAGAACACTGACAATATCATCAACAAGTATGTCAAGGAGTACGCATAATGAGCAGCCGTTATAACGGACGTCGTGCCAAAGGCGGCAGAAGCCGCGGCACAAGCCCTGCCGCTTTTCTGGCGGCGGTGCTGGTGTTGCTTTTGGCGGTGGTACTGGTGCTGATCACGCTGAAAAAAGGCCCCGATCCCAAGCCGGACGACTCCTTGCCCATTGAAGATACGGACAAGCCTGATGTAATCGAGCCGGACGATACCACGCCCGCCCCCGTCGCCCGTATCGAGGTGTTCGGCGATCTCCAGCAGTACAGCAGCGTTTATCGGGTAGGCGACACGGGATATGAGATGTACACCTATTCCGACGATACCGCGAAGAAATATGCCGCCTGCGTGAATCAGGTGGCGGATTCCCTGCAGGGGACCGCACGGGTCTTTGCGCTGTGCCCGCCTTTGAGCAGCGGTATTACCCTGCCTGATGACCTGTACGGCATGAATGTATTCTCCGACCAGCAGGCGGCGGAGCAGAGCATTCTGGACTACTTGGACGAAAACGTGATCGGCGTACCGCTGAACGAGACCATGATGCAGCACCGCACCGAGTACATTTTCTACCGTACCGACCATCATTGGACGAGCCTGGGCGCCTACTACGCCTATACGCAATTCTGCGATGCCGCCGGTCTGACCGCTCACGCTTTGAGTGAGTATAAGACCGCAGATTTCCCCGGCTTCCTGGGCAGCTTCTATAACGACACCGGCAAGAGTGAAAAGCTGGGTGCAAATCCCGATACGGTGACGGCGTACTATCCCGTCAGCCCCACCGTGACCATGTCCGTGACGGAGAAAAACGGCAGCGTCATGGACTTCGCAAGCGTGATCTATGACGAGACCGAGGCGCCGTCCTCTCTCAAATACGGCGCATTCATCTACGGGGACAATCCCTATACCGTTATCACCAATGCCGAACGCACCGACGGCAGCTCCTGCGTGGTGGTCAAGGAATCCTTCGGCAACGCCTTTGTGCCGTTCCTGCCCGACCATTACCAGACCGTCTATGTTATCGACTATCGCTACTGGAAAGGGAGCCTCACCGAGTTTGTCAGGACCAACGGCGTGAAGGACGTGCTGTTCTGCAACAATCTGTCCGCCCTTCGCAACAATTCCCTGATGGGTGACCTCTATCGCATCTTATAAATAAAAATAAAATAGGGACGACCCTTGCGGTCGCCCGCGGCGGGCTGAGGTCAGCCCGCCCTACTTTTGAAACTTTTAGAAAGGAGAACGCACATGGTTTTCAGCAGCACCGTCTTTTTGCTGGCGTTTTTGCCCCTTGTGGCGATTTTGTATTACGTCTGTCCCCGGAAGTTCCGCAATGCGGTGCTGCTGGTGTTCAGCCTGCTGTTCTACGGCTGGGGCGAGCCCAAGTATATTGCCATCATGCTGTTCTCCACCGTGTTTGACTACTGCAACGGTCTGGGTATCGAGCATTTTCGTAAGAAAGGAAACGAAAAAGCTGCCAAAGCGGTGATGATCGTCTCCTGCGTGGGCAATCTGGCGATCCTCGGCTTCTTCAAGTACACCGATTTCGCCATCGAAAATATTAACTCCCTGCTGGGCACGGGAATCGGCGCGCTGGGACTGGCTCTGCCTATCGGCATCAGCTTCTACACCTTCCAGACCATGTCCTACACCATTGATGTCTATCGCGGCATCGTCAAGACCCAGCACAATATTATCGACTTCGGCGCCTATGTGACGCTGTTCCCCCAACTGATCGCGGGTCCCATCGTCCAGTATAAGACCATCGAAAACGACCTTTCTAACCGCCATCGCGAGAGCTGGCTCCAGGCCAGCCGGGGCTTGCAGCGCTTCGTGATCGGTGTGGGCAAAAAGGTACTCATCGCCAACCAGGTGGGCGCTCTATGGGAGGAGATCTCCACCATGAGTGACCCCACCGCCGCCACCGCGTGGCTGGGGGCTATCGCCTTTACCTTCCAGATCTATTTCGACTTCTCCGGCTACTCCGACATGGCGATCGGCCTGGGGCACCTGTTCGGTTTCACCTTCTGGGAAAACTTCGAGCACCCCTATGAGTCCCGCAGCGTTACCGAGTTCTGGCGCCGGTGGCATATCAGCCTTTCTACCTGGTTCCGGGAATACGTCTATATCCCGCTGGGCGGCAATCGCAGGGGCAAGGGCCGGCAGATCCTGAACCTCGCCATCGTCTGGTTTCTGACGGGCCTGTGGCACGGCGCCAGCTGGAACTTCGTCCTCTGGGGCGTATATTACGCGATCCTTTTGATTTTGGAAAAGACATTCCTTTTAAAGTGGCTGGACAAACTGCCCCGCTTTGTGGGACATCTCTATACCATCTTCGCGTTCATCATGGGCTGGGTGCTGTTCGCCATCACCGATTTCGGTCAGCTGGGTCAGTATGTGAGCCATATGTTCTCCGGCGCGTTCTGGGACAGCACCACCACATACCTTGTTACCACCCGCGCTGTCTTGCTCTTGGCGGCTGCCGTGGGCAGCACCACCCTGCCGCTGCGGGTGTGGAAGCACTTGGAGAGCAAGTGCGGCACTACCGCCGCCGTGATCCTCCGCACCGTGGGCGTGAGTGTGATCCTGCTGGTGTCCATGGCGTTTCTGGTGGGTGACAGCTACAATCCGTTCCTGTATTTCCGGTTTTAAAGGGGGTGGGCGTATGAAAGAAAAACGAGAACTCGCCCCGCTGATCGCCATCGCGGTGATCCTGCTGGGCTTGGCGGTGGGCAGTCTGCTGACCCCCGACCGGGCCTTTTCCCCCAACGAAAACCGCTATTTGCAGCAAAAGCCGGAGCTGTCGCTGCGCACATTGTTCTCCGGCGAATTTACCGCCAAGGCGGAGGACTACACCGCCGACCAGATCGCCCTGCGTGACCTGTGGACGGGCAGCCGTTCCGTCATGCAGCAAGCCATGGGTTACAAGGACATCAGCGAGACCTGGCTGGGGGCAGACGGTTACTACTTTGCCAGGGTGACCGAGGACAGCTTTGACCAGACCAACTACGAGAAGAACCTGAGCGCCGTGGCAAAATTCTTTGCTGCCAACGGTGACAAGGACTGCCATATCCTGCTTGCCCCCACTCCTGCCTATGTCCTGCAGGACAAGCTGCCCAAAAACTGTGGCTTTTTCGACTGTGCTGCCCGGTTTGATACTGCCCGGGAAACCTTGGGCGATACGCTCATCGAGGCGGAGAGCATCCGGCAGGTGGATGCACCCTACTACCGTACCGACCACCATTGGACGGCGCAGGGCGCCTACGCCGCCTACACCGACTGGTGTGCATCGACAGGTCACGGGGTAAAAGACTACCCCCTGACTCCTGTTTCCACCACCTTCCGGGGTACGCTGTACTCCAAAGTCCTGCTGCCCCGCAGCCTGTACGATACCGTTTCCATCGCCGAGGATGTTACCATTTGCTCCATGGACTGTGACGGCACGGCGCGTGACAGCCTTTACGACGCCAATGCCCTTACCGAGAAGGATCACTACAAGGTCTATATGGGCGGCAACCATGCCAAGACAGTGATTGAAACAGGGAACACCACCGGCAGGACCCTGCTCATTATCAAGGACAGCTTTGCCAACTCCTTTGTTCCGTATCTGGTGGCGGAGTACGACACCATCACGGTGCTGGACCTGCGCTACTGTCGGGAGAAAGTGCAGGGATTGGCAGAGGACTGTACCGATGTGCTGGTGCTGTACGAGCTGACCAACTTTGCTGCCGACAGCAACCTCTATAAATTGAATTTAACGTAAAAAGGAATGCCAGCGGCGTTCCTTTTTACGTTTTCGGCAAAAAAACTGCCAAAATTTTGTGAAATCTGCGCCCCAGCATTTTGTTGAAGATTGACAAAAAGCGCGATATAATAGTGGAAAAATACAGGTGGAGGAGTACTATGAGCCGTATCAGCAAGGAGAATTACTATCTGGACATTGCCGAAACCGTGTTGGAGCGGGCGACCTGTCTGCGCCGTATCTACGGTGCCATCATCGTGAAGAATGACGAGATCATCTCCACCGGCTATAACGGTGCGCCCCGTGGCCGGCAGAACTGCGTGGATATGGGCTTTTGCACCCGGGAGATGATGAAAGTGCCCCGCGGCGAGCGCTACGAGCTGTGCCGAAGCGTCCACGCCGAGGCCAACGCCATCATCTCCGCCTCCCGCCGTGACATGGTGGGCGCGACGCTGTATCTGGTGGGCCGTGATGCCCAGACGGGGAAACTGCTCAGCGATGCCACCTCCTGCGCCATGTGCCGCCGCCAGGTCATCAACGCCGGCATCAAGGAGGTCATTATCCGCAGGACGCCCACCGAATTCGAGGTGGTAGACGTGCAGAGCTGGGTACACGAGGAGGACGACGTTCCCGCCCTGCAATAACAGGACTCCTGACCCGAGGAGGGTCTCATAAATAATAAATGTGCGAAGGAGAGAATGTGTGATGTTGAACGAGAAGAAAGTGGCCGCTTATATGGCCATCTTGCAGGAAGAACTCCTGCTGGCAACCGGGTGTACAGAGCCCATCGCCGTTGCGTATTGTGCTGCCAGGCTGCGCGCGGTGTTGGGCGGAAAACCGGAAAAGATCCTGGCGGAGGTCAGCGGCAATATCCTCAAGAATGTGAAGTCTGTCGTTGTCCCCAATACCGAGGGACGCCGCGGCATTGATGCCGCTATCGCCGTGGGTATTGTGGCGGGCGATGAGAATGCGGAGCTGCAGGTCATCGCCAACGTGACGGAGGAGGACTCCGCCGCCACTCAAGCCTATCTGGACGCCACTCCCATCAAAGTTACCTGCCCCGAGACGCCCTGCATGCTGGATATCAAGCTGACGGGCTGGCTGGGCGAACACCACGCCTGCGTGCGTGTTGCCAACAACCATACCAACATCATCTACATCGAAAAAGACGGTGCCGTTCAGGTGGAAAAACCCGTGACCGGCAACGCCGAGGACAATCTGCAGGACAAGTCCGTCCTGAACGTACAAGACATTCTTACTTTCGTGGAAACCGTCCCGCTGGAGACCATTCGTCCCCTGATCTCTCAGCAGATCCAATATAACAGCGCCATCGCCAAAGAGGGCATCGAGAACAGCTGGGGCGCCAACATCGGCTCAACGCTGCTCCTGACCGGCACCGACCCCGAGACCCAGGCACGCGCCTGGCCGCCTGCCGGCTCCGATGCCCGCATGAACGGCTGCGAGATGCCGGTGGTCATCGTCTCCGGCTCCGGCAACCAGGGCATTACCGCCTCCGTCCCCGTGTGGAAGTACGGCACGCTCACAGGCGCAAGTGAGGAGAAGATCCTTCGCGCCGTGTGCCTCAGTGACCTCATCACCATCCACCAGAAGACCGGTATCGGCCGCCTGAGTGCCTACTGCGGCGCCGTCAGCGCCGGCGTGGGTGCCGGCTGCGGCATCGCCTGGCTTCGCGGTGCGGACTATGACGGCATCAGCCACACCCTGCAAAACGCGGTGGCGATGATCTCCGGCTGCATCTGCGACGGCGCCAAGGCGTCCTGCGCCAGCAAGATCGCCATGGGCGTGGGCTGCGGCATTCTGGGCTACAATATGTACCTCGGCGGCAACAACTTCCAGCCCGGCCACGGCATCGTGGGTGAGGACGTGGAGGATACCATCCGCCACATCGGTGTTCTGGCCTCTCAGGGTATGCGGGAGACTGACCGCGTGATCCTGAAGATCATGACCGAGTAAATTTGAGGAAAAAAGAAACCGTCCTATTTGGACGGTTTCTTTTTTCGTAGGGGCGACCCTTGCGGTCGCCCGCG
>JAZUEB010000033.1:0-19215 GCA_045639965.1 Vescimonas sp.
CCCCGACCTCCCGCTGGAACGCTCCCACCCCCGCTTCCGTTCCCGCTGAGAAAAAGCCCTGCGGATCGGAAATCCGGGGGATGTTCGGGAAGTTCCGCGAAATCCGATTCAGGCGCGTCTGCACGAGAAAAACTTCGTCCGACGCATCTCCTATCCTCAGCGGCGTACCGGGATAGGATTCTGTCAATCCCGCGACGGGGACATCACGGATGATGTCGATGTTGTCGTTATAATAATATTGTAGAATCTCGTAAGGCGTGAAGCCGTTGTTCGCCAGTTCTACGCTGCCCCATTGGGAAAGTCCGCGGCATTGGGTCTGTATGCCATCGCAGAAGGCGGCAAACAGCGGCTCGATACTGCCCTGACGGACGATATAGTTATTGAAGTTCTCATCGGTAATGCGGCTGATATTCTCAAAGATGTCGCCGCCGGGAACGTAGGCCTGATCGTACTGGGTGCTGTTGGTTATATCGAAATCATAGCCGCGGCTGCGGTAATACTCGGTATAGACGCGGTTGAGCGTATAGGAGATCTGCGCCAGAATATTGGCACGGATGGCATTTTCCGGCCAGGTGGGATAGATCTCGTGGGACGCCACGTTTTTGATATACTCCGCAAAGGGGACGGTGACATTGGGTGCCGCCTGATCGGGGCGGCCCAGATGCACGGTGACGTATTGGGGAATGACGGGGGTGACTGGCATGGAAAACGCTCCTTTCAGACCATGATAGGCTGGAGAGATGCGGGGAAAATCGTCTCTACACCATCATAGATCACCACACGCTTGTCTGTCAGCAGACGAAAGCCGGGGTGGGTGACGGTGACGGTATAGAGCGTGCCGCTTTGGGATGCGGTCTCCTCGCGCTGGGAGGCGCTGCGGGGTTTTGCCGGCAGAATAAGATCGTCGACAATGCCGCTTTGGTTGGTCTTGCGGCGATAGATGGGGAGAGTGGTGCCGTCAATGACGGCGGAGACCTCTACAACGGCGTCAGGAACAGGAAAGGCGGCATCGGCGGTGCTGACCTGGATGCGCATGGTGCCGCGGCCGGGGTGGGAGGCGAGAAACGGACCCAGATGGTCCAGAGAAAAATCCTGATAATTGGTTGGCATGGTATCACTCCTTGAGGCAGTCTATGCAAAGGAAGAGTGAGGAGTGATTCTGCCGGCAAAATAGATTTTGCCGGCAGAGCGGAAATGCGGGACGTCGGGGCGGTGCGAGAGAAAATATGCCGGTGGCATATTTTCACCGTATCGCAAGGCAGTTGCCGGTGAGCGGGAGCGACAGCGAGCGTGAACCGCTGGCAACAACATGGGCAAGCGCCGTCCCCTACGAGAGAGTGGAAAGCGGGGAGAGATTGCCTATTGGCAAAGGGGAAAAAGGGTGGTACAATAAACGCAAGAAAAAGGGGGTGGCGTGATGAAATTTGAGATGATCTCCGCTGTGGAGATGCCGGAGAGGTTGGCACCACTGTTTGCGGCCTATCAGAAATGGCTGATCGACAACGAACCTGAGCTGCAGATCGTTTTGAATGGCCAGGGCTATGACGACGAACTGGAGCATTTGCCGGAGAAGTATGCTGCGCCGGCGGGCGCCATCTATATCCTGACGGCAGACGGAGAGGACATCGGCTGCATTGCTCTGCGGAAAATTGATGAGAAAACCTGCGAGGTCAAGCGGGTGTTCCTGCAGATGGACTACCGGGGTCTGGGACTGGGAAAGATGATGATGGAGCAGGTGATCGAGGATGCCAGACGCGCCGGATACCGGGAGATGGTACTGGATACGCTGCCCATCATGACGGGGGCCTGCGGGCTGTATGACCGCATGGGATTTGTGCCTACGGAGAAGTACAACGATAATCCGCTGCCCTATGCGATATACAGGAAATTGGTACTGTGAGGGACATAAAGCTCCGGAAGTAACAACCCCTCAGTCAGCCTGTCGGCTGACAGCTCCCCTTACACAGGGGAGCCTTTGACGAGGAAAATCGGGGCTGATGGCACAGAAAAAAGGTTGACAAACGGGCAAAATGTGAGTAAAATAAGACCGATATTTTTGAACAGGCGATGAAGGGAAAAAGACGGGACAAGACCTGCCTGAAGAGAGTCGGCGGACGGTGCGAGCCGACGGAGGTGTTCCGCTATACTGGCCCCGGAGCTTTCCATCTGAACAGGGTGGAACGGTAAGCGTACCGTTATGGACGCCGCCCCTTACAGGAGGGGAAGTGAGGGCGCAGTTTGCGCCGAAATCAGGGTGGTACCGCGTGAATGACGCCCCTGACCTTGTGATGAGGTCGGGGGCGATTTTTGTTGTGCGGGCGGACAGAGTCGTCCGCCCCTACGGAGAAACGGAAGATACGGCGGTCGACCCCAAGGGTCGGCCCTACAAAGAGAACGAAAGTTTTTATTGTTTTCAATTCAAACATTTTTCATAGAGAAGGAGAGCAAGGTATGAATTACGATTTTGCCGCCATTGAGAAGAAATGGCAGGAAAACTGGGAAAGGACCAAGCCCTATGCCGCCGTTATCGGCGACCCCCGTCCCAAGTTTTACGGGCTCATCGAGTTCCCGTATCCCTCCGGTCAGGGTCTGCACGTGGGCCATCCCCGTCCCTTTACCGCGATGGATATTATTACCCGGAAAAAGAGAATGGAAGGCTACAACGTTCTGTTCCCCATCGGCTACGATGCTTTCGGTCTGCCCACGGAGAACTACGCCATCAAGAACCATATCCATCCCACCATCGTGACGAAAAACAACATCGGCGTGTTCCAGTCCCAGCTGAAGATGCTGGGATACGGCTTTGACTGGGATCGCTGTGTGGATACCTCCGACCCCAGCTACTACAAGTGGACCCAGTGGATCTTCCAGCAGCTGTTCAAGCACGACATGGCCTACAAGGCAACCATGACCGTGAACTGGTGCACCAGCTGCAAGGTGGTGCTCGCCAACGAGGAAGTCGTCAACGGTGTGTGCGAGCGCTGCGGCGGCGAGGTGGTGCAGAAGGAGAAGAGCCAGTGGATGCTGTGCATCACCAAGTACGCCCAGCGGCTGATCGACGATCTGGACGATCTGGACTACATTGAACGGGTGAAGATCCAGCAGAAGAACTGGATCGGCCGTTCCACCGGTGCGGAAGTGGACTTCGGCACCACCGCCGGGGACAAGCTGACGGTATTCACAACCCGCTGCGATACGCTCTTCGGCGTGACGTATATGGTTTTGTCTCCGGAGCATCCCTATGTGAAGAAGTGGAAGGATAAGATCACCAACTGGGACGAGGTCAGCACTTATGTGACCGCTGCCGCCAAGAAGTCCGACTTTGAGCGCGCCGAGCTGAAAAAGGAGAAGACCGGGGTGCAGCTCAAGGGCATTATGGCGGTGAATCCCGTCAACGGACAGGAGATCCCCATCTATATTTCAGACTATGTTCTGGTGACCTACGGTACCGGCGCCATCATGGCCGTGCCGGCTCACGACCAGCGCGACTGGGAGTTCGCCAAGGTGTTCGGCTGCCCCATCATTGAGGTGGTCAAGGGCGGCGATGTGACAAAGGAGGCTTATACTCTCAAGGGCGAAGAGGGGATCATGGTCAACTCCGGCTTCCTCAACGGCATGACCGTGAAGGACGCGATCCCTGCCATGAAGAAATGGCTTGCCGATAATGGGAAGGGACAGGAGAAGGTCAACTACAAGCTGCGCGACTGGGTGTTCTCCCGTCAGCGTTACTGGGGCGAGCCAATTCCTCTGGTCAACTGTGAGAAGTGCGGTTGGGTCGCCATTCCCGAGAGTGAGCTGCCCCTGACGCTGCCCCAGGTGGAGGCGTATGAACCCACCGATGACGGCGAGAGTCCGCTGGCCCGTATGACCGATTGGGTCAACACCACCTGTCCCTGCTGCGGCGGCAAAGCTAAGCGGGAGACCGACACCATGCCCAACTGGGCGGGGTCCAGCTGGTACTTCCTGCGGTACTGCGATCCCCACAACGACAAGGAATTCGCATCTATGGATGCGCTGAAATACTGGGGTCCTGTGGACTGGTACAACGGCGGTATGGAACACACCACGCTGCATCTGCTGTACAGCCGGTTCTGGCACAAGTTCCTGTATGATATCGGCGTGGTGCCCACCAAGGAGCCCTATGCCAAGCGCACCAGCCACGGCATGATTTTGGGTGAGGGCGGCGAAAAGATGTCCAAGTCCCGGGGCAACGTCATCAACCCCAACGATATCGTGGCACAGTACGGTGCGGATACCATGCGTCTGCACATCATGTTCATCGGCGACTTTGAAAAGGCTGTGTCCTGGTCCAATGAGGCGGTGAAGGGCAGCAAGCGTTTCCTGGATCGCTGCTTCAACCTGCAGGATATGGTGACGGACGAGGAGGGACTTTCCAAGAAGAACACCGCAATCATCCACAAGACCATCAAGAAGGTCACAAGCGACATCGACGAGCTGAAGATGAACACCGCCATTGCGGCGCTGATGACCATGGTCAACGACTTCTACACCAACGGCGTCAGCCGGGGCGATGTGGAAGTGCTTATCAAGCTGCTGAGCCCCTTTGTGCCCCACATGGCAGAGGAGATGTGGGAGAACATGGGCTTTGCCGCCAAGTACGGCAGGATGGCCATGCAGATGGATTGGCCCAAGTATGACGAGGCCAAGACCGTGGACGCTGCGGTGGAGATGGCGATCCAGGTGGGCGGAAAGCTCAAGGGTACCGTGGTCGTTCCCACCGACAGTGACGAGGCCACCGTCAAGGCGGCGGCGCTGGCTGTGGAAAAGGTGCAGAAGGCTACCGAGGGCATGGAGATCGTGAAGGTCATCCATGTGAAGAACAAGCTGATGAACCTGATCGTCAAGCCGGCGAAGTAACGAGAATATGCGTGAAACCACCGCAGAGCGCGCTCTGCGGTGGTTTTTTGCAATTTTGGCAGGAAAAGGTTGCTTTTGATGGGGAGGGATACTATAATTATTTTGTATTATTTTAACCTCAAACAGGAGGGAAAAAGATGAAAAAGATTTTGGCTTTGATTTTGGCGCTGATGATGGTGCTGAGCTTGATGCCCGCTACCGTGTGGGCGGAGGGGATGACAGATATTGACGACGTGGAATTGCGTCTGGTTTGGCACGGTGATGATCTGGATCCCAACCAGCAGGTGTTTTCCCCACGCTGGAGTGACGGTGAGGAAAGCGGCTACAATATGGATCAGCAGGGAACGCTGGTCTACGTTTATACCGGCGATAAGAACGGATTGACCAAGGAAGCGTTGGAGGAGCAACTGCAATTGAACACCTCCGGCCCGACGTTTTTGGAGAATGTGTCTTTGAACGCACCTGTGGGATATCAGCTCAAATCCTATACCGCCAGCGACAGAAATCACGGACAGCCGATTTATCCTGATGGCTTCTACACGAGCTTGAGACTTTCGGCTTTGATCGGAGAAGGCGGAAGATTCAGTACAGCGAAGATCGACTATACTGTTACGTGGGAAGAAATCGAAAACACAGAGAATACCTACACAGACGAAATTTCGGTGCGCGTAGAGAACCCGTTTGGAGGCGACCAGGGCGGCGGCTCGGAAAGGCCTGAGGGGACAAGCCCTATCAGTATTTATGACGACAAAGATAAAAAATATTACAATGGTGTCGGTGTAAATCAGGGACAGAGCCGAACCTTTGATCAGCTTTTTGACGAATGGAACGGAAACGCCCCGATCACCGGTTTTGCGGTGGAAGGCACTACGACAGAGGGACTGACAGCGGCGGTGAACGGCAATTCACTGACTGTGACCGCTTCGGCGAGTTGTGCAACGGGAGAGCAGTACGTGGTCGTCAGCATGGGGGATGTTCGTTATTCCCTGCGGATCATGGTGAATCAATCCGGCGGAGGACAGGACGG
Source organism: Vescimonas sp. (assembly GCA_045639965.1). Lineage (GTDB taxonomy): Bacteria > Bacillota > Clostridia > Oscillospirales > Oscillospiraceae > Vescimonas. Next base: position 5,906 of record JAZUEB010000033.1, read on the forward strand.
ACCACCGCCGTTTGTGGGAACGGTATACAGTTTTATCGAACGAAACTTTATTGAGAACCAAGGCGTATGGAGTCCCAGAAATGAAGCGCAGATCATTGCTTCGGAGTGGGGAAGCTTTGGCGGTGAGGTACAGAGCTTCGCCCTGCAGGAATTTCCGTGGCTGGGGCAGGTATTGAACGACATCGACATTGTCGCGCCTATTACAAAAAGATACATTCTCTCGTCGGATACTGCCATCGACATTACCATTCCGGAATGTCTGGTAGGTAAGGTGTTCTTGCCGGACGAACTGGCAACTAATAACGTGCTGAACATTACTTTCCGGGATGGGCTCACGGCACAGGACTGGGAGAACGTCTATTATGGCAGCATGATGCGTAACTTTGCGATGCTGTCCTACACCTTCCGCTATATCGGTGAGATGAAGAATCCTGCGTATTACACCTGGAACGGTCAGAACGGGAATTCTGTTGAAGAGGAAGCGAGAAGAGCTGAAGAGCTGTGTAAATTCGGCCATGACCGCGGTATCACCAATGCCATTGTGGTAGCGAATTTCCAGAATGACGGCGAGATGATGGTGCTGCCCGGCAATACCAACGTGAATGCCACGTCTCATGAGATTATCCGCTGGCAGGGAAGTCCGAACGCTTATTCCTTCCTGACGGACATTGTGGACACCTCCAACGTGGAAGCCATGGGGCTGGATATCAACCCCACTGAGAACTACGGGAAAAACGGAAACTGGCTGGATAGGTTGGGAATGCCTGTTGACAGCAGCCGCATATCTCTGCCGCAGGGAATTAACGGCGTGAATATGACAGTCAGTGACGGATTAGTGTGGGCATATTTTGACACGGCGCAGAAGCTGAATCTGGAGCAGGTGTTGGCGGCTACTGTCAGTGTTACGGCTCCTGCCAATGCGCTGCGGTATCGGATCGTGAACAACTACACCTCCACCGAACCGGGTGCTTCGCCGGATAGCGGCTCCGATTGGGAGGTCAACGCCATGGAGCAATGGCTGGAGAAGGCAGAGTGGCAGGATGTAAAAGTTCCGATCACCCTGAAACCGAATACGCTGGAGAAGCAGACGGTGGGCAATATTTCCTACTATATCGGTGAGAACATCACCGGTGTACACTGCTATGTGATAGAGTGGGAAATGAATGACGGGGGCAGAAAGACAGAGTATATTTACTTTAATGCAGACCCCTATGTCTGCACGGTAACGACTGATGCAGTTGATGATATCAACGATGTGATCGGTGCGGTGGAAAACCCCATCGTTGTAGTGGACAGCGATATTAAGCTGACAACACGCAAGTATCCCCAGAATGAGAACGGCAGATATTTCTTTAAGCTGGAGATTACAGATGATCATACCGGCAACGTGATTGCGGAATTTGACGGCAAAACGCTCTACAGAATCATTCTGCCCTATGCCTTTATGGGCGAAGAGTGGAGCTATACGAGCGTGACCGAAGCCGGTATGAAACCGCCGATCATCAACCACTATGACAAACAATATCACCAGTTGGTTGGCAATGAGGGCGCCATCGAGGGTGTGTTTACCGAACGCGGTATCGAGTTTACCGTCAAGTCGTTCTCGCCGTTTATGCTGACCTGGGGAGAGGAAGGCGACGTCGACATGAACACGGTGGACGAGAACGACCTGAGGATGCTGCTGCGGTATCTGGCGAAGATTGACACATTGACGAAAGAACAAGAGCAGCTTGCCGACGTAGACGGGGTAAGCGGTGTGAATGCCGCGGATGCGACAGTTCTGGCGCGAATGATCAAAAAACAGTAATTGTGGATTTTTCCGTTGAAAAATGTGAAAATTATGCTTGACAAGGCATCTCCCCCTCTGTATAATATCATCTGTTAAGTCATGTACTGTGACTTCTTCAAGAGTACCTGAGGAATCAGCCCGGGTATATCGGAGGGAGGGAAATATAAATGTCCGAAGTTCACGTCAAGGAAGGCGAGTCCCTGGACAGCGCTCTGAAGCGTTTCAAGAGAAGCTGCGCCAAGGCCGGTATCGTGGCCGAAGTTCGCCGCCGTGAGTGCTACGAGAGCCCCAGCGTCAAGCGCCGCAAGAAATCCGAGGCTGCTCGTAAGAACCGCAACAAGCGTTATTATTGATGCATGAAAAAGAACGTCCGTAAGGGCGTTCTTTTTTTTGAAAAATGAAAAGTGAAAAATAGCGGTGTCGGCAAATCAGAATTTGCCGACAAATTTTAATGCGGGCGGACAGAGTCGTCTGCCCCTACGAGGGAAGAAAATGGGGAGTAGGAGTAATACGTCGGGCGACCGCAAGGGTCGCCCCTACGGGATAATTGACGGGTCGATGTGGGCATCGACCCCTACGGAGATACGTATTTTTTGTTTGTAATTCGCAAAAAAGGTGGTATACTGAATGTTGAAAACGAGAGGAGGTGCGGCGGATGCGATTGTCATTGAGACCGGACAGAGTGTTTCAACTATATACCGAGGTGACGCCGCAGCTCCTGCAAGACCGTGGGATCAAGCTGCTGCTGTGCGATCTGGACTACACCATTGCCGCCAAGCGTACCCCTCTGCCGGATGAGACGGTAAAGGCGTGGCTGAAGAGTATGCGGGAGGTCGGCATCTGCATTGTTATTATCTCCAACAACCGTCACCCGAAACGGGTGCTGACCTATTGCCATGAGTTGGGGGTTGCCTACATCGGCAGGGCGCAGAAGCCGCGGCGGCGCGGCTTTAAGGAGGCCATGGAGATGGTGCAGGTGACGCGCCAGGAGACCGCCATGCTGGGAGACAAGCTGTTGACGGATATGCTGGGCGCAAACCGGATGGGCATCTGGGCGCTGATGGTGGAGCCGAAGGACGGACCGGTGGGGGCATGGAACCATGTGCTGCACCTGCTGCAGCGGCCGTTTAAGTATTTCAGAAGAGAAAAGTGAAAGTATGAGTTATTTCAAGTATAACGGAAAGAAGATCTATTACGAAGAGCATGGGAGCGGTGAAGCACTTGTACTGCTACACGGCAACACAGTATCCGGTAAGTTCTTCACACCGGTGATTCCGATGCTTGCAGAGAAGTACCGTGTAATCACCTTGGATTTTCTGGGCTGTGGGCAGTCTGACAGAATTGACGAGTGGCCTGCCGACCTGTGGTATGAATGGTCCGGGCAGGTTGTGGCTCTTTGTGACGAATTGAGACTTTCCAAAGTAAAACTGATCGGGTGCAGCGGCGGCGCACTTGCGGCCATCAACGTTGCCTTAGAGAGACCGGAGCTTGTTGAATGCGTCGTTGCTGACAGTTTCGAGGGACTGAAAGCTGACAGCGAAATTACGGAGCAGATCCGTATGGGACGAAACTTTGCCAAACAGAATGAAGAATTCTGCTCAATGCTGAAAATCATGCATGGTGAAGACTGGGAAAGCGTTATTGACGCCGATACGGAAGCGGTGGTTGCTCATACGAAAACGATCGGTTCATTTTTCCATAAACCCCTGGAAGAACTGAAGGTGAAGCTGCTCCTTACCGGCAGTGAGGAAGATGAGATGTTTCCGGAAGACCATTACAAAAAACTTTTCGCCGATATCTGCGACAGAACCTGTATGGCTAAGGCGCACATCTTTGCACATGGTGGGCACCCTGCTATGATGAGCAACAGGGAAGAATTTATTTCATTATTGGATGACTGAGTGACGGGCGGACAGTGTCGTCCGCCCCTACGGAATAAAAGAGACAGGGAAGAAGTATGAACCATTTTGAGAAGATCATTGCCAATTTAGGCGAGTTGGACGGGGTGCTTTTGACCTCAGAGGCCAACGGGTTTTATGCCACAGGGTTTGCCGGGGAGGGTATGACGCTTGTGACGAAAAGCGGGTGTTGGTACATTACCGACTCACGATATACAGAGGCGGCGGAGAAGACGATACAGGGCGCAGTGATCGAGGAGATCAGCAGGGAAAGGCCGTTTTCTGCGTGTATCAATGCGGCGTTGGAGAAGACCGGGGCGAAGGTGCTGGGGTTTGAGGACGCTGCCATGACCGTGGCAGAGCATGAGAGGCTTGCACCGAAGCTGAATGCGGAATTGAGGGGCGCGTCGGAGCTGCTGCTGCGGCTGCGGAGCCAGAAAGACGAGGAAGAAATCCAAGAGCTGATCGCCGCACAGCGCATCGCCGAGCGGGCTTTGGAACAGATTTTGACGGAGATCAAGCCGGGTGTGACGGAAAAGGAGATCGCGGCGCGGCTGCAATATCTGATGCTCTCCTACGGGGCGGAGAAGATGTCCTTTGACCCCATTGTGGCCTCCGGCGCCAACGGCTCTATGCCGCACGCGGTGCCGACGGAAAAGACGATACAGACAGGGGAGTTCGTGACCATGGACTTCGGGTGCATCTACCGCGGCTATTGCAGCGATATGACCAGGACGGTGTGCGTGGGACAGCCGACGGAGGAGATGCGGGAGGTCTACGACACCGTGCTTCGGGCGCAGCTTGCCGGTATCGACGCGGCAAAGGCCGGTGTGACGGGAAAAGAAATCGACGGTGCGGCGCGGAAAGCCATTGAGGACGCCGGATACGGCGCGTATTTCGGGCACAGCTTCGGTCACGGGGTGGGTATCGAGGTCCATGAGAGCCCCAATGCGAGCCCCGGAAATGATAAGCCGATGCCTGCGGGCGCGGTGATCTCCGCGGAGCCGGGGATCTATCTGCCGGGGAAGTTCGGCGTACGGATCGAGGACGTGCTTGTTTTGCATGAGAATGGCTGCGAGGATATCACAATAGCGGGGAAAGACCTGCTGATCCTCTGATTTTTACAAAAATTGTGGCAAAACACTTGCCAAACCACACAATATCGTGTAAAATAATTGCGGCTATTTGGCTGAATACTTCAATTCGAGGGAATTGCTACGTTCCCTCATCAATATGGGAGGACAAAACTATGGCAACTATTACTGCCGGCGATTTCAGAAACGGCAAGACCTTCGAGTATGAAGGCAAGATCATGCAGGTCGTGGAGTTCCAGCACGTGAAGCCCGGCAAAGGCGCCGCTTTCGTGCGTACTAAGATGAAGAACATCGTGACCGGCGGCGTGACCGAAACTTCTTTCAACCCCACCGCAAAGTTTGAGGAAGCTTTTATCGACCGCAAGGATATGGCTTACAGCTATGCTGACGGCGACCTGTACTACTTCATGGATCAGGAGACCTTTGACATGGTTCCTCTGGGCAAGGATCTGCTGCCCGACGGCTTTAAGTTCATCACCGAGAACACCGAGTGCAAGGTGCTTTCCTACAAGGGCAACGTGTTCGGTCTGGAGCTGCCCAACTTCATGGATCTGGAAGTCACCGAGACTGAGCCGGGTCTGGCCGGCAACACCGCCACCAATACCCTCAAGCCCGCCACGCTGGAGACCGGCGCTGAGGTGAAGGTGCCCCTGTTCATCAACATCGGCGACAAGGTACAGATCGACACACGCACCGGTGAATATCTGGGCCGCGCGAAATAACTTTTTACCGATCTGGATATCCTATTCAAAGGAAACCAAAACCCTTTTTTGAAAGGAGTACAACGATGGAAATTTCTGAGAAGGTAGCGTATCTGAAGGGACTGGCTGAGGGTCTCAAGTTGGACGAGGAGACCAAAGAGGGCAAGCTGATCGCCGCGATCATTGACGTCCTGGACGCCATGGCAGAGGAATTTGCCGACGTGGAGGATGAACTGATCGACCTGGAGGACGGCCTGGATGCTGTCAGCGACGATCTCAGCGACGTGGAGGAAACTCTGTACTTTGCCCTGGACGAGGACGACGAGGATGACGATGAGGATGAGGATGACGGCGATCTGTTCGTGACCACCTGCCCCTGCTGCGAAGAGGAAGTCGTATTCGACGAGTCCGTTCTGGAAGACGGCGAAGTGATTTGCCCCAACTGCGGCGAAAAGCTGGAGTTTGATCTCAGCGATCTGGCAAATGCCGCCGAGGACGAGGAATAATTTCAAAAAAAGAAAGCCCAATGGGGCTTTCTTTTTTTGTGCGAAAGACATAGCCGGATAGATGTTGCATAATTTGCCCAATTATAGTATAATTTATCCGTTAAGGATCATGGACAAGTGCAATATGCTGGAAAGTGAAAACTATGAAAATTAAAATCAGTGCGGACAGTACCTGCGATCTTTCGCCGGAGCTGATCGAACAATATCAGATCGGGATCAGTCCGCTGCACATCTGCATCGGTGAGGCGAGTTATCTGGACATGGTGGAAATCGACCCGGAAACCCTGTTTGAAAAGGTGGATGCGGGGTTGCCCTATCATACCGCCGCGGTAAATGTCCAGGAATATCTTGATATCTTCGGCGGCTATTTGCAGGAATATGATGCCGTGGTACACTTTACCATTGCCAGCGGGATGTCCTCCTGCTATCAGAATGCCTGCATTGCTGCCCGGGAGTTGGGGAACGTATATGTGATAGACAGCCAAAACCTCTCCTGCGGGATCGGACATCTGGTGTTGGATGCCGCCCAGCTGGCCGCGCAGGGTATGACGGCGGAGTCCATCAAGCAGGAGCTGGACGCGCGGAAAGAGAAGCTGGACGTCAGCTTCGTGCTGGCAACGCTGGATTATCTGCAAAAGGGCGGACGCTGCTCTGCCATCGTAGCATTGGGAGCAAACCTTTTACATCTGCGTCCCTGCATACAGGTACGGGAAGGGAAGATGCAGGTAGGCAAAAAGTTCCGGGGCAAGCTGGACAAGTGCTATCTGGACTACGTCAGGGAGGCGCTTTCCGATCCGGAAACCATTGACACGCGGCGCATCTTTATCACCGACTCCGGTCTGACGGAAGAGGAGCGGCAGGCGCTGGAGAATGAAGTGCGCTCCATTTTACCCTTTGAGACCATTTATCATACACAGGCGGGATGCACGATTTCGGGACATTGCGGTCCTCAGAGTATGGGCGTGCTATTCTATCGGAAGTAAGGACACCGCGAAAATACAGATATTTTGTGAGGTAGGATATGAAAACGGAAGAAAAGCTGAATATGACCATGCTCTGCGATTTCTATGAGCTGACGATGGCAAACGGCTATTTCAAAAACGGCTATAAGGATCGTATCTGCTACTTTGATGTGTTTTTCCGCAGAGTGCCGGATGGCGGCGGCTTTGCCATTACGGCGGGACTGGCGCAGTTGATCGATTATATCGAAAATCTCCACTTCAGCGAGGAGGACATCGCCTATCTGCGGGGCAGAAACCTCTTTGATGAAGCATTCCTGACCTACTTAAAGGAGTTTCGCTTTACAGGAGATATCTATGCCATCCCGGAGGGAACGCCCGTATTTCCCAGGGAACCTTTGGTTGTGGTGCGTGCGCCTGCCATTGAGGCGCAGCTCATCGAGACCTTTACGCTGCTGACCATCAACCATCAGAGTCTGGTCGCCACCAAGGCAAACCGCATTTGCCGCGCCGCTCACGGCCGCACCGTGCTGGAGTTTGGCTCCCGCCGGGCACAGGGCGCAGACGGCGCTATCGTCGGGGCACGGGCGGCCTATATCGGCGGCTGTGCCGGTACGGCCTGCACGATTTCCGATGAGATCTACTGCGTTCCTGCCGGCGGTACCATGGCACATTCCTGGGTGCAAATGTTTGACAGCGAGTATGAGGCATTCAAGACCTACTGCGAGACCTATCCCACCAACGCAACGCTGCTGGTGGATACCTATAATACGCTGAAATCCGGCGTACCCAATGCCATCCGGGTGTTCAACGAGGTCTTAAAGCCCAAGGGCATCACCAAGTGCGGCATCCGTCTGGACAGCGGCGACATCGCCTATCTGAGCCGGAAGGCGCGGAAGATGCTGGACGAGGCCGGGTGGCAGTCCTGCCAGATCACCGTCAGCAACTCCCTGGACGAGTATCTGATCCAGGATCTGCTGTTACAGGGCGCACAGATCGACCTGTTCGGCGTGGGTGAGCGGTTGATCACCGCCCGCTCCGAGCCAATCTTCGGCGGCGTTTACAAGCTGATGGCGGTGGAGAAGGAGAACGGTGAGATCATCCCCAAGATCAAGGTCAGCGAAAACGTGGAGAAGATCACTGTCCCCCACTTCAAGAAGGTGTGGCGCTTCTACGGCAACGATACCGGCAAGGCCATTGCCGACTATATGACGGTCTACGATGAGACCGTGGACGACAGCAACGATTTGGAGATCTTCGATCCGGCGGCGACCTGGAAAAAGAAAAATGTCTACGATTTCCACGCCCGGGAGCTGCTGGTGCCGATCTTCCAAAACGGAAAATGTGTCTATCAAAGCCCAAGCCTTGCCGCAATCAAGGCCTACTGCGCGGAGCAGGTGGATACCCTGTGGGACGAGGTCAAGCGCTTTGACAACCCCCACAACTATTATGTGGACTTGAGTAAAAAGCTGTGGGACATCCAGCAGGAGCTGCTGCGGAAGTCTCAGGAGTAAGAGGCGGGGTCGGGCGGACAGAGTCGTCCGCCCCTACGAGGGCGGGGCGAGGTCGTCGCGCCCTACGGAGGACAATCCCTCAGTCAAAAACCTTCGATTTTTGACAGCCCCCTTTACACAAGGGGGCCAAGATGGGCGGACAGGGTCCTCCGCCCCTACGGAGAATACGAGATTTGTTGACAGTTTGGAAAAATGCGGTGCTTGACAGCACCACATTTTTTTGCTATCATAAGCGTACAAATACAAGGGGCGCTGGCAGTTGCCGGCTGAGAGGTACCCTCGAACCTGATCCGGGTAATGCCGGCGTAGGAATGTGAGAAATAGTTGTGTTTTCCGCATTGTGCGCCGCATGGCTCGCTATGCGGTTTTTTTATTGGGGAGGCAGGAATCATGTCGCATCGGAAAGTACGGGCTCTTTGCGAAGGAGCCATATTGGTCGCCGCAGCGCAGCTTCTGAGCTATCTGCGGCTGTGGCGGATGCCATGGGGAGGCAGCGTGGTGCTGGCGATGGTGCCCATCGTGCTGTATGCTGTTCGATGGGGGTTTGTGCGCGGGGTATTTGCCGGATTCGTTCTGGGTATTCTGCAATTCACGCTGGACGGAGGCTTTGCCATCGGCTGGCAGAGTATTATCGGGGACTATCTGCTGGCCTATACCGCGGTGGGATTTGCCGGACTGTGCCGCGGGAAAAAGGGCGCGGCCTTTACCGGCGCACTTGTAGGCGGCGGCGTGCGGTTTCTGGTGCATTTTGTGGTAGGTGCTACGGTATGGGCGGCATATATGCCGGAGGAATTTTTCGGTATGTCCATGACAAGCCCTTGGTTTTATTCGATGCTGTACAATCTGGCGTATATGATCCCCAACATTGCGGTGACGATGTTGGTATTTGCGGTGCTGTACCGTCCGATGGGAAAGTATCTGCGGGCAGAAGATCTATAAGGAAAGATCCGCGGGACGTGTGTCGTCCCGCGGATCTTTTTGGCGCGGAAAGAAGGGGTTTACGAAAGTGTAAATTGGTAGTACAATATCAAAAAAGAAAATGAGGAGAGCTTTATGGCAAGGCAAAACACAGAATGGAGCGAGGCGCATGTATGCGCCGATGTTACCCTCTATGAGCGCAAGGCAGCACGATATTGGGAGCGGCTGAGCCGGTGGTTTGCGATTATCATGCTGGCGGTATTTCCTTTTTTGATGGACTCACAGAAGTACTTGAACATAACGAAGAGTCGCTATGTCTGGTTCTGCGTGCTGACCTATGCCTATATTGCGGGAGTTTTGATTTTTGCGGTGGGATTTCTGCTGTCGAAAAAGGAATGGCAAAAACGGAAAAGCGAGGGAATACAGAGACCGGATATCTCGCAGTATCTGATGATGGGCTATCTGCTTTGGGCAGGAATCTCGTCACTGGTTTCTCCCTATCGCGCCGATACCTGGATCGGACAGGGACGGTATGAGGGCCTGATGACGATCCTGCTTTACGGCCTGACCTTTATCCTGCTGTCTTTCTGGGGCGAATATACGAATAAATACGCCTACGCCATGGGTATTATGGCGACGGTGATGAGCCTTTTGGGATTTTTGCAGCTGTTCGGCGCGGATTTCTTTTCCCCGGAAGGATATACAGTCTGGAAGGCTCACTTTTATGCTACCGTCGGTAATGTGGACTGTGTCAGCGGGATGGGAGCTATTGTGATACCGGCCCTGTTTTGCGCATTTGTGCTGCTGGAGGGGAATTGGCGATATGTTTGCCTGAGCGGGTTTGCCCTATATTTTTATTTGCAGGTATTTATTGATGTTGACAGCGGCAAGATCGGATTGATTGTCGCCATGCTGGTGGCCCTGCCGTTCCTGCTGGATCGTTGGAAACGTGCCATGCGTACGGTACAGGCGTTTGGTGTGCTTTTGGCGGTTTACGGCACAGAGAAGCTGTTTCCCATTACAGAGGCTGGGATCGGCGTTGCTGCGGGGAAGAAAGCGATGATCGCGTTTTTGCTGGGCGCTGCGCTGATCGCAGCGGGTATTGTTTTCGAAAAAAAGGACAGGGCGTTTCGCCGGAGCGAAAAGCAGGTTCGCCGGATCGTACTGATCGTGCTGATAGTCGCCGTTGCGGCGGCACTGATATTCCTCTACTTCTACAGCGGAGATATCTGGCTTTTGTCGGAGATGCACAAGGTCCTGCACGGACAATTTGAAAAAGAGGGCGGAAGCGGGCGCATCGGAGTATGGAAGCTGTCCTTGGGGTTTATTCGGGAAATGCCGATTTTCGGCTCCGGACCGGATACGTATCTTTCCAGATCGCTGCCGTATTATGAATCCGGCTACTTAGAAGAGGTATTTGATTTCGCACACAACGATTTCTTACAAGTGGGAGTCTGCCTGGGACTGTGTGGTTTGGCGATCTATCTGGCATGGATCGTTTCGCTGGCGGTGCGTCTAGTGAAAAAAGCACCGGACAACCCGCTGCTGCTGATTTTCGGCAGCGCGATGGCTGGCTATCTGGGACACGTTTTCTTCAGCTTTTCCATTGCGCTGATTACGCCGTTGTTTTGGGTTTTGACAGGGCTTGGCAACAAGTGTCTGCGGCAGGCGACCCGAATCCGAGAGAAGGAAACAAAGTAAATCGGGCATCTTATCAGGTACGGCACGAGATTCTGTGCGGTACCTGAATTTTTAGCGGAAAATCTCTCAAAAAAATGCTTGACAAACACAACGAAATCTGTATAATAAATACTGTTCGTCAGGAACATAGCGGGATTGTGTAAAGGTAGCACAGCGGACTCTGACTCCGTATGTGAGGGTTCGAATCCTTCTCCCGCTGCCAAAAAATAAGTGCCGCCCAAAGGGCGGCACTTATTTTTTGGGCGGTCGAGCACTCGTTGTTGCCAACGGTTCGCAGTCGCTGTTGTTCCTGCTCACTGGGCAACTGCCTTGCGACGCTTAAAAACGTGCCACCGGCACGTTTTTTTCGCGTACGCCTCCCGCTGCCAAAAAATAGGGGGGGCTATTTCGGCAGCTTCCAACGATATTTTGCTGCCAAAAATCGGAGGATGATGGTGACGGCAGCGCCGGTGATCATAGCGGGGAGCTCACCGAGAAGCTGCCAAAATAGAGCACAGGTGATGGCACCGAGAATGGAAGCGCAGGCATAGAAGTGCTTGACGAATATGTAAGGCGTATTACCGGCAAAGATATCGCGAAGGACGCCGCCGCCTACGCCGGTGGTCACCCCGACAAAAATAGAGAGAAACACATTGGTCTCGCTGCATTGCAGTCCGGCAACGGTGCCGACCACGGTGAAAATACCGAGACCGATGGAGTCCGGGATCAGGATCATGACCCTGTTCGTGTCCAGATGGCGGCGTACCGGTGGACAAAAACAGAGCAGCGCTGCGGCAATGGCGATCAGCGCATAGATCGGCTCCTGAAAGGCAATCGGCGGTGTACTGCCGAGGATCAGATCGCGGATGATACCGCCGCCGACAGCGGTGGTCATACCCAAAACGGCAACACCGAGCATATCCATCTTTTTTTCCAGCGCTACAGTAGCACCGGAGACGGCAAAGGCGACCGTGCCGAGAATCTCAAGAATGAACAGAAAAATATCGGTCATATAATATCTGCTCCGTAAAATGAATGAATTCTATCCAGATTGTAGCAATCGTGTACGGTGCTGTCAAGGACTTGTTTTAGGGATTGCAATCGTAATAATTTGCGCTATAATGTACATAGGAAAAAGCAGAATGGGAGGCGCGGAAAATGAAAGTTTTATTGCTCAACGGAAGCCCGCATGAAAGCGGCAGTACGTATACGGCGCTGCATGAGATGGAGAAGGTCTTTGAAAAAGAGGGGATCGAGACGGAGCTGCTGCAGATCGGCAAGCTGACGATCAAAGGCTGTCAGGCCTGCGGGTACTGTTCGATCCACGGAAAATGCGTGATGGACGACATTGTCAATCAGGTGGCGGAGAAACTGATGGCGGCGGACGGACTGGTTTTGGGCAGTCCCGTGTACTACGCCTCTGCCAACTCGACGCTGACGGCACTTCTGGACCGACTGTTCTTCAGCACCATGTACAAGGACCTGCGGATGAAAGTCGGCGCGGCGGTTTGCTCGGCCCGACGGGGCGGTCTGACAGCGACCTTCGACCAGCTGAACAAGTACTTTACCATCAGCGGGATGCCGGTGGCCTCCGGCCAGTACTGGAACGGTATCCACGGACACAACGCCGCGGAGGCGCAGCAGGATCTGGAGGGGATGCAGATGATGCGGACCCTGGCACAGAATATGGCGTTTCTGATGAAGAGCATTGCGCTGGGGAAGAAAACCTATGGGATGCCGGAGAAGGAACCGATGGTGATGACAAACTTTATCCGGGAAGATTGAGCAAATGACAAAAAGACACGGTGTATATGCACCGTGTCTTTTTGCGATGGTCGGAGAGAGGAGACTTTCTACTCACGAACGCAACATGCCACCGGCATGTTGCTCCCAAAGCCATGGCACTTACGTGCCCTGCCTTTGGAGTTCGTTTCAAGTCTCCTCTAAAACGGCAAGAATGGGAATACCCAAAAGGGTATTCCCATTCTTGTGGTCGGAGAGAGGAGACTTGAACTCCCGGCCTCTTGGTCCCGAACCAAGCGCGCTACCGACTGCGCTACTCCCCGTCAGCCTTTACATTATAGGGGCTTTTCCGGCCACTGTCAAGTGTAAAAATGGGCAAGAATCGGTGGACAGTTCGTCTACTTTGCAGGTGCGGTGCATAGACTTTTCTAAAAGGAGGGACGGCAGTGACAAGAACAAAACACGCGCCTCGTCGCTTGCAGAGCACAACCCCGATGCGGGAAGAATA
>JAZUEB010000034.1:0-28839 GCA_045639965.1 Vescimonas sp.
TTGGTTTGCGCCCCCCTCTTTCCACACAAAGCAAAATAAAAAAAGCGGGGAAGCCGCCAGCATTCCGGAATTTTTTACTTTTGCCTTGCAGAAAAATAGCCGACTCTAAACTGCAGCGCACCAGAAAAACAAAGGATTTTGTGCAAGGCAAGGCGTGTTGCCGCAGACATACTGGCGCATGACAAGACAACACAACGATAGATTGCGCGAAATCCTTGTTTTCCTGGCTGTAAATCTCTATGGTGTGCCGCCCAAAGCAAGTCTTTTTTTGTTCATTCCGTCAGAATCCCAAGCTGGTAAACGCTTCCCAGCTCCGGTGCATATAGGTCTCCAGCGCGATGGGTTCCCCGATATAGCTCACATCCCGTCCGTCCGCCAAAAATTCCTTCAGAAATTCTTTTCGTGCAGTGGTATGCGCCACAGGAATCCCGCTCTGTTCGGAGGCGGCTTTTATCACATCATATCCTGCCCGCAGATCGTTGGCGCTGGCATAGTTCAGCAGATTGGAGTTGTTCACGAATCCCGTCACTTTCTGCCGCGCAAACTCCTCCATCTCCGCTTTCAGCTTCATGATTTTCTCCGGCGTCTCCGACATGGGGCGAAATACGTTCACAATGTCGTAGACCTCCAGTTGTCCCGGCTGCAGCGCCCCGAAGTCCTGATGATACCGCCCCAAAGACAGTGCACCGGCGGCATCTCCACCCACGTCGAACACCACCAGATCCCAGTCACCGTCAAAGGCAGACGCCACCGCTGCCGACATATTGGACGGCGTCACGCCCTGCCCGGCAAAAGTGGGCGATACCACCTGTATCTGCTTTTCCTGCAACAGCGTCACCTTGTCGGACATGCGGAAATAATCATTCACCTTGTCCAGATCAATGACCAGCGTCTTCAGTCCCTTCTGCGCGCCGTTCACCGCCAGATTGATGGCGATCTCCGTCTTGCCCGAGCCGTAGTTGCCCACCAGAATGACCATCTTTTTCATAGAAGTTTCCCTCCCAGCTCCTCGATGCGATCCATCACGTCGTCCAACAGATCCTCCAGCTCCTCATGCTGCTCCGCCCAGTCCACAAACGCCTCGCTACTCTCGTCAAACGGCATTCTGCCGTCCAGTTCCGCAATATCCGCCAGGATCTGTTCCCGCACCTCGAAAAGTTCTTCCAATGTCAGTTCTTCCAATTCCATGGCCACACCCCTCTCTTTTTTCAATTATACTCTCTTCCATTTTATCGTGCAAGCGGTTTGACACGCACTTTTCCCTGCGCTATAATGGCAAAAAACGCAGTTACAGGAGAATGCCATGTCCCAGATCATTGAAATCACCGATTTTACCGCACCGGAGCTGGACGCCTATGCCCGGCTCACCGAGCGGGAGCTGTATAGCTGTTTTCACCCCAAGGAGGGTCTTTTCATCGCTGAAAGTCCCAACGTCATTCTCCGCGCTTTGGACGCCGGGTTTGAACCGGTCTCCCTGCTGATGGAGCGCAAGCACATCGAGGGCCAGGCGGCCGAGGTCATCGCCCGCTGCGGCGATATTCCCGTCTATACCTCCACTCTGGATGTGCTGACCCGGCTCACGGGATTTCAGCTGACCCGCGGCGTCCTGTGTGCCATGCGCCGCAGGCCCTTGCCAACCATCGAGGATATCTGCCAAAACGCCCGCCGTATTGCGGTTCTGGAAAACGTGATGAATCCCACCAATGTAGGCGCCATTTTCCGCAGTGCCGCCGCTCTCAACATGGACGCGGTGCTGCTGACCCCTGCCTGCTGTGACCCTCTTTACCGCCGGGCGGTCCGCGTCAGTATGGGAACTGTTTTTCAGATCCCTTGGACCTATATCGGCAATGAGGTGGCCGACTGGCCGGAAATAGGCATGAAGCAGTTGTCAAAGTTAGGCTTCCGTACCGCTGCCATGGCGCTGCGTGGCAACTCCATCTCCATCGACGACCCCTGTTTAATGTCCGAGGAAAAGCTGGCCATCGTGCTTGGTACCGAGGGTGACGGTCTTGGCAGTGACACCATCGCTGCTTGCGACTATACCGTGAAGATCCCCATGTCCCACGGTGTCGACTCCCTTAACGTTGCCGCCGCCAGTGCCGTTGCCTTTTGGCAGCTGGGCAAATAAAAGAACTCCCGTCCATACGGGCGGGAGTTTTCTTATATCGCTTTCCACAGCAGCTTGTTTCCCTCTATGCTGCCCTCCAGCGCGCCGCTGTCCTTCAGATACGCCAGATAGGATCGCACCGTGGACCCGATCAGCACATACTGCTCATAGGTCATGGTCAGCCCGTAGTCATCAAACAGGCAGCAAAGCAGTTCTTCAAAGCCCATCGGCTCCTGCAAAAAGGTAACAATATGCGCCGCGATCCCCTTTACTTTCTCGGCGTTCTGCCGGCACAGCGGCGCAATATCCGCCGTGGGTGCGGCATGGGACGGCACAAACATTTTAGCATCCATAGATGCCACTTTTTCCAGTGTTTCCAGGTATCCGGGCACGTCGTAAAGGAACGAGATCTGGTACTTTTCCAGCGCCTCGGGACTGCTCAGACAGTCCGCAATAAACGCGGTTCCGTCCGGCAGGAGATACCCCACCATGTCAAAAAAGTGCCCCGGTAAAGGTAAGATTTGTACCTCTTTTGGGAAGTCAAAATCGGAAAAAAGGGAAACCTCACAGGGCTGCGCCATCAGAAATTTGTGCCGCAGCTCCTTAAACGGATACGCCCCGTACAAAAACGACGGCTCCAACACGGGATAGGCGGTGATGGCCGCCTCGATACCGCCGGAGAACACCTTGCAGTTATACTGCTTCTGCAGATACGCACAGCCGCCGGTGTGGTCGGCATTGGAGTGGGTCACCAGAATGCCGCGGCAGGTCCAACCCTGCTCATCCAGCACCTTGCGGCAGCGCCGTCCGGCGTCCTTGTCCGATCCGCTGTCAATGAGATATACCTCGTTTTCACTCTGGCGGTAAATGCCGATCTTGGCGGGACTCTCGATATAATAGCTCCGGGGACCGACCTGCATCAGTTCATACATGGAAAACACCGTCCTTTCCTGTTTTTTCCAATGTAGCACATGGTCAAAAAACCGTCAACAAAAAATCCGCCCAATGGACGGATTTTTTCGCTTTTTTACTTGCCGCAGATCGCTTCGATCTCCACCAAAGCGCCCTTGGGCAGAGCGCCCACCTGGACCGCGCTGCGGGCGGGGAAATTGCCCTCGGTGAAGAACTCCGCATACACAGCGTTCATAGCGGCGAAGTCGCCCATATTCTGCAGGAACACGGTGGTCTTGACCACGTTATCCATGGCAAGCCCCGCCTCGGTCAGAATGGCTTTCAGGTTCAGCAAGGCCTGACGGGTCTGGGCAGCCACGTCACCCTTTACCATCTCCCCCGTGGTGGGGTCAAGAGCGATCTGGCCGGAGGTCACCAGAAAGGTCCCGCAGTCAATCGCCTGAGAATAGGGGCCGATAGCGGCCGGTGCATTCTTGGTTGCAATAATCTTTTTCATGGTTATTTCTCCTTTCAGTTTAAAGCATCTCTGCTGTCAAATACGTCCCGAATGGATCCATAGGGATCGTGGGCAGGCACTTCTCCCTCCGGCTCACTGCCCGGGGCGGTGCCTTTCATCTGCATCTCCTGCCACTGCTGCTTCGTGATCAGCAGCTGCCGGGGCTTACTGCCCTCAAAGGGCCCCACGATGCCCCGCTCCTCCATCTGATCCACCAGGCGGGCGGCGCGGGAATAGCCCAGCTTCAACCGCCGCTGCAGCATGGACACAGAGGCCTGTCCCGTCTCCAAGACCACCTCCACCGCGGCGGCCAGCAGCTCATCGTACTCGCCGCTTTCTCCGGCGGTATCGCTTCCTGTCATGGCGCCCTTGTCGTCCTTCTTCAGGGCCTCCTCGATCTTATCCATCACGGTCTGGTCATACTGCGCCTCGCCGCCGGCTTTGACAAACGCCACCACGCGCTCGATCTCCTCGGGGGAGATGAAGCAGCCCTGCACACGGGTGGGCTTGCTGTCCCCCAGGGGGAAGTACAGCATATCGCCCTTGCCCACCAGTTTTTCCGCGCCGGTGGTGTCGAGAATGATGCGGCTTTCCATGGCGGATGCCACCGCAAAGGCAATGCGGCTGGGGATATTGGCTTTCATCAGGCCCGTGATCACGTCTGCGCTGGGGCGCTGGGTAGCGATGACCAGATGTACCCCGGCGGCACGGCCCATCTGTGCCACCCGGCAGATGGATTCCTCCACTTCTTTTGCCGCCACCAGCATCAAGTCCGCCAGCTCGTCAATGACCACCACTACGCTGGGCAGCTTTTTCATACCCTCCTCGGCGGTCATGGGATCTTCGCACAGGGCGTTGTACCCCGCGAGATCCTTCACGCCCTTTTCCGAGAACATCTTATAGCGCTTCATCATCTCAAAGACCGCCCATTGCAGCGCACCGGCAGCTTTCTTCGGGTCGGTCACTACAGGGATCAGCAGATGGGGGATGCCGTTATACGGCGCCAGTTCTACCATCTTCGGATCCACCATGATAAAGCGCACCTCGTCCGGCGTGGACTTATACAGCAAGCTGACGATCAGGGAATTGGTGCAAACGGACTTACCGGAGCCGGTGGTGCCGGCGATCAGCACATGGGGCAGTTTGCCGATATTGCCGATAATGCAGTTTCCGCCGATATCCTTGCCCACGGCAAAGGCCGTGGTACTCTTGTGGGTGGTAAAATCGCTGCTCTCGATGACGTCACGGATCTTCACCGCGGTCACCGTCCGGTTGGGTACCTCGATGCCCACCGCGCTGATCTTATTGGGCACAGGGGCGATCCGCACGCCGCTGGCACCCAGTGCCAGGGCGATGTCGTCCGCCAGATTGGTCAGCTTGCTCAGCTTGACCCCCTGATCCAGCGTAAATTCATACCGTGTTACGCTGGGCCCACGGATCACATCGCCCGGTCGGGCATCCACATTGAACGACGCCAGCGTGTTGGCAAGACGCTGCGCGTTGCTGCGCAGCTCTGCCCCGGCCTCGGTATAGTTGTCGCCGCGGTTTTCCTCCAACAGGGTGATGGGCGGATACTGATATGCTCCGTCCTCTTCGCTGAGTTCTTTCTCGATAGCCTGGCTGACCTCTGCTGTGGCGGTTGCCACTTCCTCTGCCGATACCTGGCTGACCCGCTTCCGTTTCGGCTTTTCCTCCGCAGGTACCGCAGGCTCTGCCGGTTTTGCATTGGGATCCAGCACCTGCGCCGGCGTCAGAATATCCGCATCTTTTTCCCGGAAAAACGGTTTCTTCTCCACCTGTGCCAGAGGACTGTCCACTTTTTCCCGTTTGCGCTTTTCGCCGTCCAACGGGATGTCGATGGAGAACCGTTTCTTCGCTTTCTTCGGCTTTTCCGGCTTAGCGGGTTCCATAAATTGCTCCTCGTCAGGTTCTTTTTCCTCGTAAACGGCGCGTTCCTTTCTCCTGCGCACCATCTCTCTGGGGGAAATATGCAGGGCGAAGATCAGCAGTACAAGGATCACCACGATAAACACGATAGCGGAGACCACCTTGCTGAAGCCGGCAATACAGCCGGACGCCACCGCGCCGGAGATCACACCGCCGGCACGAAGTTCCAATCCCGCCGCCCAAAGAGGCTTCATATCCGCCAGACCGAAGCTGTAAGTATGTCGGCACAAAAACAGATGCAGCAGCATACCGAAGAATATTGGCAGCAGCATGGTGCAGATCAGCTGGCCCGTCAAGCTGCGCTTCCGGTTGCGCAGCAGTACAGCGCCGCCCCAAAGCAGCGCAGCGCCCCACAGCCAGTAGCCGTAGCCGAACAGCCCTTTCAATAGCTTGGCAAAAACATTCAGCACGGCGGCCTCCACGCCGAAGTAGCTCACAAACACGCACAACGACAAAAGCAGCAGCACGAAACCGCTGATGATCCGTGCCGCGGTGGGATATACCACCTCCGGCACTGCCGCTTCTTTCCGCGTTCTCGATCTGGTCCCCTTTGATTCCGTTTTCTTTTGTGTAGCAGCCATTTTGAACCTCTTATCGAATGATATTCATCACCAGGGTAAAAAGACCCACCGCCCAGCAGTAGTACGCAAAGGCGCCGAACCGTCCGCTCCTGGCGATATATTTCAGTAACCGAATACACAGATACCCCACCACAGCGGCGGTGATCACGCCCACCAGATAGACTGGGATCTGGCTCTTATCAACGCCGGCTTCCAGGGCATCCTTCAAACTCAGAATGTTGGCACCCAGCACCGCAGGAATGGACAGCAGAAACGAGAACTTCACCGCGAACTGCCGCTCAAAGCCGAGGAAACAACCGGCGGCGATCGTCATGCCGCTGCGGGAAATGCCCGGGATCGTAGCGATCGCCTGCCCTATGCCTACCACCAGAGCATCCAGTATTCCGGCACCGGACGCCGTCTTGCGGCCCTTGCGCACCAGATCACAGGCAAAGAGCAGAAATCCCGTTACGATCAGCGCCACACCGATAAACAGCATATTGCTGCTCAGATTCAGCACCGCTTTCCGCAGCGGCAGAACGGCAAACAGCGGCAGCGTACCGACAATGACCAGCAGTATCATGCGCCTTGCCGGCGGCACATGGTTGGGCGTTGTGCGGTGGATGATGTCCCCGATGCCCCGGAAAAACTCCGCAATGATCTCCACAATATCCCGCCAATAGGCAACAAACACCGCCAAAAGCGTACCCAGATGCAGCAGTACGTCAAAAAATTCCGGTATTTCAGCGTTCAGATTCAACAGGTTTTGGGCAATGGCAAGATGCCCCGAGCTGGAGATGGGCAGAAATTCCGCCACGCCCTGGATCAGTCCTAACAGGAACGAAGTAAAAAAGCTCATGTCCTCACTCCTTTGTCATATCTCTTTACATAGATAGATTACTCCATTCTGAAAAACAGTATAGCATAGTCCTGCAAAAAATACCACCAAAAAATTTTGAACTTTTTCTTGACAAAACTGTATCTACTGTATATACTTCGCATATACAGTTAAGCAGGTGAGGAAACGTCATGCAGCTATATATTGACAATCGAAGCGGTACACCCATCTACGATCAGATCTATACCCAGATCAAGACACAGATCATCAGCGGCGAGCTGTGCGCCGGTGATACACTGCCGTCCATCCGGGGTCTTGCCCGGGATCTGCGCATCAGCGTCATCACCACCAAACGGGCGTATGACGAGCTGGAACGGGAGGGTTTTCTCTATACCGTTCCAGCCAAGGGCTGCTTTGTGGCCGCGCGGAACGTGGAGCTGCTGCGGGAGGAAAATCTGCGGAAGATCGAGGAGCATATGCAGGAGATCTGTAAGCTGTCCGCTATCTGTCACCTGACCGATCCGGACTTGCAGGAGATGTGGCAGCTCATCAGACAGGAGGAACATCTATGAATGCTTTAGAAATACACAACTTACACAAGCAGCGGCGAGACTTTACGCTGCACATTGACCATCTGATCCTGCCCGGCGGCTGCATCATGGGGCTCATCGGCGAAAACGGCGCCGGCAAGTCCACCACCATCCAGCTCATCTTGGGTTCCCTGCGCCGGGACGGCGGCACGATCTCCGTATTGGGCAGCGACGATGTGGCTCTTATCAAGCAGGACCTGGGCGTGGTGCTGGATGAGGTGGGCTTCCATGACTACTTAAACGCCAAACAGATCGGTCGCATCATGGCGGACATCTTTACCCGCTGGGACGATACGCTCTATCAGCAGTACCTGACCCGGCTTTCCCTGCCCCGGGACAAGAATTTTAAGGATTTTTCCAAGGGCATGAAGATGAAGCTGAGTATCGCCGTGGCGCTCAGTCACCACCCCAAACTGCTTTTGCTGGTCGAGGCCACCAGTGGTCTGGATCCGGTGATCCGCGATGAGCTGCTGGACATCTTTCTGGACTTTGCCCGGGACGAGGAACATTCCATTTTGATCTCCAGCCATATCGTCAGCGATCTGGAAAAGGTCTGCGACTATGTGGCGTTCCTCCACCAGGGCAAGCTGCTGCTCTGCGAGGAAAAGGATACCCTCCGGGACCGCTATGGCATCTTCCGCGGCAGCGACGCAGAGATCGCTGCCCTGCCCCAAAATGCTGTCTGTGGCAAACGCGCCACACCCTACGGCACGGAAGCGCTGGTACGCCGTGATGCCGTAGGCAGCGTTCCACTCGGCACCGTGGGCATCGAGGAGCTGTTCGTCTTTCTGGCAAGGGAGGTGCGCGTATGAAAGGATTGCTTCGTAAAGACCTGTATTCTCTGGTAAAGCTGGGCAAACTCTATCTTCTCATCACTCTCATCTTCTGGGGTGCCTATATCGCCGGCTACCGCAGTGAATTCTATTTCAGCTACCCCACCATCATGCTCTCCATGCTGGGCATCTCCCTCATCTCCTACGATGAGCGCTCCCGCTGGGACAAATACTGTGACTCCCTGCCGTTGACCCGTGCGCAGACCGTCACCAGCAAGTATCTTCTGCTGGGGATTCTTATCGTTGCCATGTCTCTGCTCTCCGTCATCGTTGCGATCGTCTCCACTCATGAGCTGCTGCTCTCTCTCTATTTAGCCGCCACCTCTCTGGGCGTTTCCCTGCTGCTGCCCGCCGTCAATATGCCCCTTTGCTACAAATTCGGCACCGAGCAGGCCCGCTGGGTCACCCTGTTGGCTCTCGGCGGCAGCGTTGCCATGTTCTTTATCGTCGGCTCTCTGCTGTTTGATAACCTGTTCGATCCTCACAGCTATACGACCCGTATTCCAATGACTGCCCTGCTCCTGCTGCCCCTGATAGGCCTTATCCTCTACGTCCTGTCCTGGCAGCTCTCCATTAAAATCTACCAAAACCGTGAGTTGTAAGGAAAAAGGGCGGCACACACAGGTGCCGCCCTACATAAAAAAGACGCCTTACGGCGTCTTTTTTCTTATTCGTCCCAGTTTTCCAGCGCAGCTTTGGCGGACATCTGTTCCGCCTCTTTTTTCGTTCTGCCGCTGCCTTCACCGATGATCTCGCCGTTCAGTTTTACCTGCACGGTGAATACCTTGTTATGGTCGGGACCGGACTCGCCTGCCAGTTCATATAGCAGCACCTGCTCCGGCTTGCGCTGCACCAGCTCCTGCAATTCCGTCTTATAGTCCCGGCGGCGTTCCTCCACCAGCTTCTCCCGCTCCTTGTCCAGCAGGACGCGGTGGATCAGCTCCCGGGCCGCTTCGATCCCGCCGTCGAGATACACAGCGGCAAACACGGACTCGGTGGCGTCTGCCAGAATGGACGGTCGTTTTCTTCCGCCGCCCAGCTCTTCGCCTTTGCCCAGGAGCAGATACTCGCCCAGTCCCAGGTAGGACGCCACCTCATACAGGCTCTCCTCCCGTACCAGTGCCGCCCGTATACGGGTCAGATCTCCCTCCGGCGAATCGGGATGCACAGCATACAGATGCTCCGCGCTGACAAATCCCAGCACCGCATCGCCCAAAAACTCCAGCCGCTCGTTGCTTCGGATCCCCTGCTTGCGGTGCTCATTGGCATAGGAGCTGTGATACAGCGCCCCCTCCAGTAGGGAGATATCGCGGAATTGATACCCCAGTTTTTTCTCCAATGTGTGCAGATCTCTCATGCATTTCCCTTTCCACATTCGAAAAAGGAAACCCCGCTGAGGGCATAGAGTCCGAAAAGCGAGGCTTCATTTCTCAAGTGTTATCCGTTTATCAGCTCAGCTTGCCGCTCAAATAGCGGACACAATCACCGACGGTCTTCAGGCTCTGCAGATCCTCTTCGTCGATCTCACCGATCTCGAATTCCTCTTCCATGGCCATCACCAGCTCCACCAGATCCACGCTGTCAGCGCCCAGATCATCCACAAAAGAACTCTCCATGCCGATCTCGTCCAGATCCAATGCGAACTGCTCAGCGATAAGCTGGCGCATCGTGTTGAAGATCTCCTCCATAGTCATGAGGTGTCTCCTCCTTTCCAGCGTCGTTGTCTTGCAAAATAATACGGCAATCCCTGTGCGGTGTCAAGTCCCTTTGAAGAAAATTATTCGCCGCCCGGCTGCATCAGCTCCGCGTTGGCGGTGATGTCTGCAATGATGCCGCTTTTGGCGAACTCCACCGCCTGTCCCACTGCGTTTTCAATGGCCTCGGCATTGGACGAGCCATGGGCCTTGATGACAGGCCTGCTCACACCGATAAAGGCCGTGCCGCCCACCTTGTTTGGGTCCAACTGCGCCTTAAAGCCGTTGAGCCCCGACATCACCACCAGCGCCGCCAGCTTGGTGAAAAGGTTTTTTTGGAAAATACTCTTGATGGCGCTGCCGGCAAAGCTGCCGGTCCCCTCCATGGTCTTGAGCATCACGTTGCCGGAAAATCCGTCGGTGATGATCACATCACAGCCGCCCTTAATGGCCTCTTTTGCCTCAATATTGCCGATAAAATTAAAGTGTCCCGCATCTCCCGCTTTCTGTAAAAGCGGCAGGGTCGCTTTCTGCAGCTCCGTCCCCTTGCTGTCCTCCGTGCCGATGTTCAGCAGCGCCACCCGGGGCGTTTCGATCCCCAGCACCCGCCTGGCGTAGAAGTTGCCGAGATACGCAAACTGGAGCAGATACTCCGGCGTACACTCGGCATTTGCTCCGCAGTCCATCAGCACCGCTTTCCCCGTGGTCGTGGGGATCACCGGCGCCATGGCGGCCCGACGAATGCCGCGGATGCGCTTGGTAATGAGGGTCGCGCCGGTCAGCAGTGCACCGGTGGAGCCGGCGGAGATAAAGGCATCGCCTTCCCCGTCACGCACCTTCGTCAGGCCTACTCCCATCGAGGTGTCCTTCTTCCGGCGGAACACGGTACTGGGGTCGTCGCACATCTCCACGGTCTCGGTAGTGGCGATGATCTCCACATCACTTTCCTCTGCACCGCAGGCACGGAGAGCGTCCCGAATGGCACTCTCGTCGCCCAGCAGAGCGATCTCCACGCCAAAGCGCTTGCCGCCCTGTACGGCGCCCTTCACGATCTCCAGAGGGGCATTGTCACCGCCCATAGCGTCAATGAGAATTTTCACTTGGACAGCACCTCCTCTTTCATCTCTTCGATGATCGCCAGGCTCCGCTGGGAGAGTACAGCGTTCTTGTTGCGTTTTCCCTTCACCTTATACCCCAAAGGCGGTATGATACCGAAGTTGATATTCATGGGTTGGAACGTCCCCACTGAGGGATCGGACACATACAGTCCCAGTGCACCGATGGCGGTCTCGGGCGGGAAGTCGACAGGTGCCTTGCCCAGCAGACGCCGCGCTGTCTCCACACCCACTAAAAAGCCGCTGGCACAGGATTCCACGTAGCCCTCCACGCCGGTCATCTGTCCGGCAAAGGAGATCCGCGGCTCCGCTTGGAAGCGGTAGTACCGATCCAACATCCGCGGAGAATCCAGATAGGTGTTGCGGTGCATCACGCCATAGCGCAGAAACTGGGCGTTTTGCAGGGCAGGGATCATACCGAACACCCGCTTCTGCTCTCCCCATTTCAGGTGTGTCTGAAAACCCACCAGGTTATAGATCGATCCATCGGCGTTGTCCTTGCGAAGCTGCACCACCGCATAGGGATCCCGTCCCGTCTTGGGATCCGGCAGTCCCTTGGGCTTCAGCGGTCCGAAACGCAGGGTATCCTCCCCGCGCCGTGCCATGACCTCCACGGGCATACAGCCCTCGAACACCCCGCCATCGTCAAAGCCGTGGACTTCCGCCTCCTCGGCCTTCACCAACTCCTGCCAAAACGCCAGATACTCGTCCTTGTCCATGGGGCAGTTGATGTAGTCCGGCGTACCCTTGTCGTAGCGGGAGGCAAAGTAGGCGCTGGACATATCCACGCTCTCAAAGCTGACCAGAGGTGCCGCCGCATCGTAGAAGTTCAGCGTATTCCCCTCGCCGAACAGCTTGCATAGGCTGTCGGCCAAGGCATCGCTGGTCAACGGACCGGACGCGATCACCACTTCCCCGGCAGGGATTTCGGTCACCTCTCCGGGCACCACCGTGATGTTGGGGTGCTTTTGGATCTCCGCCGTCACCATCCGCGCAAAGCCGTGGCGGTCCACCGCTAAGGCTCCGCCGGCAGGGACGCGGGTGGCGTCGGCACAGCGGATGATCAGGCTGTCCAGCCGCCGCAGCTCCTCTTTCAGAAGACCCACCGCATTCTCCAACCCGGCTGCTCGCAGGGAGTTGGAGCAGCACAGCTCGGCAAAATATTCTGTTGCATGGGCAGGCGTCTTTTTCTCCGGCTTCATCTCCCGCAAGGTCACGGAAATGCCGCGCTGTGCCAGCTGCCAGGCGCACTCGCTGCCGGCGAGTCCCGCCCCGATCACTGTTACGTTCATTTGCTTTCCTTTTTCGTTGTTTTCTTTCCCGTTTTCTTTGCCGCAGTCTTCTTTTCTTCTGTTGCCTTTTTATGATAGCCGCGCTTCTCCTCCGGTACGAATTTCTCGCACGTTTCGTTGATGCAGAAGGGCTTGTTGAACCCCTTGCCGGCACGTTTGAACATCGTCGTGCCACAGACCGGGCAGTCGTCCTTTACCGGCACATCCCAGGTCATAAAGTCACAGGTGCGGTCGGAAACCTTGCTGCCGGTAAACTCACAGCAGTAGTAATTATACTGCTTGCCGCTGGTCTTGGAGGTGCCGCTGCGCTTCATCAGCCTGCCGCCGCATTTCGGGCAGCGCCCGGGCATTTCGATCACCAGGGGCATGGTAAACTTACACTCCGGGTACCCCGGGCAGGCCAGGAACGGGCCAAACCGTCCCTCCCGCTCCACCAGGTTTTTGCCGCACTGGGGGCAGATCTCCTCGCTGACGGTATCGGGGATCTTCACATAGCTGCTCTCCTGCGCCGCGTCAATATTCTTTTCAAAGTCGCCGTAGAAGTCGCGCAGGATCTGCTTCCAGGGAACGCTGCCTTCTTCCACACTGTCCAACTGCTGCTCCATGCCGGCGGTAAACTTCAGGTCCGCAATATTGGCAAAGTACTGCTCCATCCATGCCGTCACAGCCTTGCCCAGATTGGTGGCAAGCAGATACTTGCCCTCCTTCTTCACATAGCTGCGGTCCAGAATGGTGGACACCGTGGGCGCATAGGTAGAGGGACGTCCGATGCCCTGCTCCTCCATGGCGCGGATCAGCGTCGCCTCGGTATAGTGGGCAGGCGGCACGGTAAAATGCTGCTCCTTCCCGAAGCCCTGCAGGTCCAGTTTTTCCCCCTCATGCAGCTCCGGCAGAGTGCTCTCTTTCTCCTCTTTTTCCTCGTCGCGGCTCTCTTCATACACCGCAGTATGACCCGCAAACTTCAGTTTGCTGTCACTGGCGCGGAATATGTGCTTATCCGCCGTGATCTCCACCGCCACGCTGTCATAGACGGCGTTTTCCATCTGGCTGGCCAGAAAACGGCTCCAGATCAGGCGGTACAGACGATACTGCTCACCTGTCAGGTCAGCCTTTACCCGCTCCGGTGTCAGGTTGACATCACTGGGACGAATGGCCTCATGGGCATCCTGTGCACCGGCCTTGGCCTTGTACTGGCGGGGCTTGACAGGTGCATATTCCTTTCCATAGTGATTTTTGATAAATTGCGCCGCCTGACGCTGCGCATCAACGGAAATGCGCAGGGAGTCGGTACGCATATAGGTGATAAGACCCACGGTACCCTCGCCGGTAATATCCACACCTTCATAGAGCTGCTGGGCGATGGCCATGGTACGTCTCGGCGTCATGTTCAGCTTGCGGCTGGCCTCCTGCTGCATGGTGGAGGTGGTAAAGGGCGGCGCAGGCGAGCGCTGCTTATCGCTGCGCTTGACGGACTTCACGACAAACACCTTGTCCTGCAATTCCTCCACGATGGTCAAAACGTCCCGTTCCGTCTCCGGCTCATACTTTCTGCCGTTCCTGCCGTAGTAATGGGCAACAAAGGAAACCTTCCTGTCTCCCTTAAGTGTGGCATCCAGAGTCCAGTATTCCTGGGGCACGAATGCCGCGATCTCCTGATCCCGGTCGTCCACCATGCGGGTGGCAACGCTCTGCACACGTCCGGCGGACAGTCCGCGGCGGATCTTCTTCCACATAATTGGGCTGATCTCATAGCCTACGATACGGTCAAGAATGCGGCGGGCCTGCTGAGCGTCTACCAGGTTCTGGTCAATGGTTCGAGGGGCCTGGATAGACTCTGTCACCACGCGCTTGGTGATCTCGTTAAAGGTGACACGCTTTGCCTTGTTTTCGTCCAGCTCCAACAGATGCAGCAGGTGCCAGGCAATGGCCTCTCCCTCACGGTCCGGGTCGGTGGCGAGGTAGACAACGGCAGCACTGTCCGCGCTCTTCTTCAAATCGCGGATGATCTCTTCCTTACCGCGGATGGGCTTATAGTTGGGGGCAAAATCGTCGGCGATGTCCACGCCCATCACACTCTTGGGCAGATCCCGCAGGTGACCCATGCAGGCCTTGACCTGATAATCCTGCCCCAGATATTTACCGATCGTCTTTGCCTTTGCCGGCGACTCTACGATCACCAGATTTTTCTTCTTACTCATAGCGTTCCTACTCCTCGCCTTTGATCTCCACGGTGCGCAGAAAACTCTGTGCACCTGTTTTTTCCACATAGCCGTCAATTTCCAACATCGTCAGCGCCGACAGCACACGCCGCATCGGAAGATCCGTCTGCTCCGCCACCTCATCGGTAAGCAGAGTCTCTTCGCTTTTTAACTTATACAGCACCGCGATCTGATCATCGGTCAAGCCGGCAGACTTTACGTCCAGCAGCGGCAGCGTTTGCTTCTTTTCCGCCTTTTCCCGCTGCGGAACACCGGACCCGGTCGGCATCTCCGGCAGTGTCTTTCTGTCCGGATGCAACTTATGCGGATACCGGCTTTCGTACTCGCTTAAAAGATCCCAGGCACAGCTGACAAGCCCCGCTCCCTCGCGGATCAGCCTGTGGCAGCCCCGGCTGGCGGGTGCATTGATAGGCCCCGGCACGGCAAATACTTCCCGTCCCTGCTCCAGCGCATCGGCCGCCGTGATCAGCGCGCCGGAACGCTCCGGTGCCTCCACCACCAGCGTTCCCACGCTTAGGCCGCTCATGATGCGGTTTCTCTGGGGAAACCGCCAGGGCTCCGGCTCCGTTTTCGGCGGATACTCCGATAAGATCACGCCTGTTGCCAGAATATCCTCATACAGCCGCCGGTTCTCCGCCGGATAGGCCACGTCCACGCCGCAGCCCAGTACCGCGCAGGTAAAGCCGCCTGCACGTAGCGCGCCCCGCAGGCAGGCGGCGTCCACGCCCTTTGCCATGCCGGATACCACCACGGCGCCCTGCCGTGCCAGCTCATAGCCCAGCTCCTCTCCGCAGCTGATGCCATAAGGTGTACAGGATCGCGTTCCCACCATGGAGATGGCCACCTCATCGTCGAAGATCGGCATTTTTCCTTTCCCGTAGAGCAAAATAGGCGGATCGTAGATATTTTTCAGCCGCAGCGGGTATAGTGCGTCATCCAGCGTAATGAGGAAGATATTCTCCTTTGCACAGTTCTGCAAAATGATCTCCGCTCTTTGCAAAGATTTCTCGCTCAGCAGCTCGATCTGCTCTTTTTTCAGTCCCTCTACCTGCCCGTAGTCCTCCGGCTCGGCATAGTAAATATCCTCCGGGGAGCCGAAATGCTGCAACAGCAGCAGCTTGCTGATACTGCTCACACCGTTAAGGTCCGAAAGCCATATCCAATATTTCAGTGCCGCCATAGCAGCCATCCCCCCTTTCCTTTTTATCGGTAACTCTCCCAAAGCAGAACAGCAGCCGCAATGGCCGCATTCAGCGACTCACAACGCTCCGACATGGGAATGCGTATCGTCCTGTCGCAAAGTGCCAGCACCTCGTCCGACAGGCCCCGTCCCTCCGAGCCGACGGCAATGGCGCCGGGGCGGTAACGGATCTCCCGCGCGTCTTCTGTATCCTCCCGCAGTGCCGCACCGTACAGCGGTATCCCGCTGCGCAGCAGCAGCACTTTCATCTCCTGTGCTGTCATGGTATATACCGGTCGGCGGAAGATCGCCCCCATGGAGGCGCGTACCGTCTTAGGGCTGAACACATCGGCGCATCCCGGCAGTAAAATCAATCCGTCTGCGTCAAAAGCGTCCAGCGTCCGCAGCACCGTGCCCACGTTGCCCGGATCCTGTACCCCATCCAGCACCATGTAGCGCTGTCCGGTCAATCGCTCCGGTATCTCCGCTTCCGGCAGTTTGCAGGTAAACAGCACTCCCTGCGGCGTTTTCATGGGGGAAACGGACGCCATCACGTCCTCCGGGACCCTCACGCAGCGCACGCCGCCGATCTCCACCCCGTCGGTAGAAACCACCGCAGTGATAGGGGCATCCCACTTCCGTGCCTCGGTCAGCAGCTTGGGACTGTCGCAGAGAAACTCACCGCACTCCCGCCGATAAGCACCGTCTGCCGCCAGTTTTTTCAGATGCAGCAGGTATTCATTTTTCCGGCTGGTGATGCTCTCCATGCGCTTTCCCTCTAAAATCCCCTGTAAGCAGGTTTATACATATTAAAATAGAATGTCCCCATTAAAATAACATCGTTTTCTCCGCTTGTCAACAAGCGGATTTTGTCGACTCCGGGGAAAAAGCGAAAAGACTTAGCAAAACCTCCAGGAAGGTGCTTCTGTTCTGCACCTTCCTGGAGGTTTGCTCTGGCAATATACTACAAGTCGTTATCACCTGTTTGTCATCACGAAGATTCGATAGATGTCCTCCTCGTCCAGCTTCCGGAACTGTCCAATGGTCCGAGTACCGAAAAAGCTACACCGATGGGCCAGCGTCCGAAGCTGCTCGTCACTCTGCACACCCACACCTAACTCAGACAGGCAGGTAGGCATCTGAATGCTGCGGAAGAAATTCTCCATGGCGGCAATCGTCTGCAACCCTGCCTCATGTGCCGGCAGGTTCTCTGTGACAAGACCGAACACTTTACGACCCAGCCGCGCAAACCGCTCCGCATCGGTATCCAGGCAATACCGCGCCCAGGAGGCCCATACAGCGGATAATGTGGCACCGTGTGCGCTGTCGTACATTCCGCCCAATGCCATACCCAACTGGTGGCTGGCAAAGTCCTTTTTGCCGCCCAAGCCCGTCAGATCGTTGTGGGACAGGGAACCCGCCCACATCAGCTCGCTCATAGCCTGATAATCGTTCTTGTCGGCATAGGCAGCTTTACCGGCTTTCACCACGGTGCGCAGAAGACCCTCGGCGATCTCATCGGTCATCTCATTGGTGGTGACCGGATTGAAGTAACGCTCCAGTGTGTGCATCATAATATCCACAACGCCGCAGGTCACCTGATACATAGGCAGGGTGTAGGTCAACTCCGGATTCATAATGGCAAAGCGGGGACGCACCTTGTTGCTGTTGTGGCCGCGCTTCATGTGATCCTCATCGTTGGTCAGTACCACGCTGTCACTGGTCTCACTGCCGGCAGCGGAAATGGTCAGCACCACGCCGATGGGCAGCACCTTGTCATAGGCGGTGCCCTTTGTCCACACGTCCCAAAGCTCGATCCCGGGGTTGGCAGCACCGATGGCAATGGCCTTGGCGGTATCAATGGTACTGCCGCCGCCAACAGCTACCAGGAAGTCCACACCATTCTCAATAGCCAACCGGACTCCCTCTCTGGCAAGCGACAGCAGCGGATTGGGATGTACCCCGCCCAGGCGCAGGCTCTCGATACCCGCTTCCCGGAGCGAGATCTCCACCCGATCGATCAGCCCGCTTTTCAGCGCACTCTGACCGCCGAAAACGATCATGGCTTTCTTTCCGCCGAAAGCTGCCACCTGCACATCGGTCTCCTTTTCCCGTCCGGCACCGAAAACGATCTTCGTGGGGCAATAGAAATCAAATGCCTGCATAATTTGTTCTCCTTTTCACAGTATTGTTGAGAATATATTACATCATTTTCTGCATCCATTGGCTTACAATTGGCATACAAGGCATACGGGAAAACCCCGTATACCTTGCAACTGACCATCGCCGCTTTTCTTACCTGGGAAGCAGATCCGGAAGGGAATAGATCCTACCCTTTTCAATTTTCATCGGTCTGATCCAGCGCACGGATCTGTACTCTCATGCGCTCACTGATCTGATAGCCGGAGGGATCATCCGCAGACGAGTTGATCTTCATCCCGGTTGATAGTTTTTGCAATGACTTGCTCAGTGCACTTGAGTTACGATTAAGCTGCGTCAATGTATTGATTGCCGCCATATTGTGGTTGACGATCATGGCTCCGCCGGTGACGTCATCAAGATCGGCATCGCAAAACTCAACAGCGGTCAGGTTTTTCTCTTGTCCATCCGTATACAGTGTTTTCTTTTCCTTTTTCATTGCACAACAACGCTTCCTTTCTCCATTCATTTAGACACGCCGAACAAGTTCAGTCTGTGCTTTATTTGCACAGATCGATCAGCGATTTTGTTTTAGTCTCTGTAAGCATACCACTTAGCACTGCTGCTTCCACGATTTCAGCGTTGGGCGCAGAGGGCTGCAATTCTGTCACAGTATTGCCGAAACCACTGCCGCCGGATGTGGCAAACAGAACGATTTTTTTGCCGGCAAAATCGTAAGCTTCCAAAAACGTGTTAATAAGCGTTGGTGCCACATACCACCAAATGGGGAATCCAAGGTAGATGATGTCATAACCGGAAATATCCACATCGCCGATAATGATAGCCGGGCGAAAACTCTTGTCGTTCATCTCCACACTGCTGCGGGACTTTTTGTCCATCCAGTTGAGATCTGCCTTGGTGTATTTTACCTCCGGCTTGATTTCGTAAATATCGGCATCTACTGCCGCTGCCAACTTCACGGCGACCTTTGCCGTCCTGCCGCTGGCAGAAAAATATACAACTAATGCTTTGCCCATATCTAACCTCCTAAAAGCTTCTATACTACGCCACAACAGCTCTTTTTCTATCAATTTCCTGCATCAATCTCTGCATCGGTTGGCATACAAGGCATACGGGAAAACCCCGTATGCCTTGCAATTACTCACTTTTTCAGTCCAACGGCTTCATTGTCGGGAACAAAATCACGTCGCGGATGGAGTCCGTACCGCACAGCAGCATGGAGCAGCGGTCGATGCCGAAGCCCAAGCCCCCGGTAGGCGGCATACCGTACTCCAACGCCAGCACGAAGTCGTCGTCCATCATGTCCGCTTCTTCGTCGCCATTGGCACGCTTTTCCGCCTGAGCCTTGAAGCGCTCATACTGGTGAATGGGGTCGTTCAGCTCGCTGAAGGCGTTACCCATCTCGCAGCCGCAGATAAACATTTCGTAGCGCTCGGTCAGATGGAGGTCTTTGGGATAACGCTTGGCAAGGGGGCTGACCTCCACAGGGTACATGGTGATAAAGGTTGGTTGGATCAGCGTCTCCTCCACCTTCTGGTCAAAAGTCTCGTACAAGGCGTTGCCCCAGGTAGCAGGCACACCGTCCATGTCCACATGGACGCTCTTGGCCAGTTCCACGGCGGCAGCATCGTCGCCCTCAATGGCCATAAAGTCGGCACCGGTGACCTCCTTGACCGCATCCGCCATGGTGACGCGACGCCAGGAGGGGGTCAGGTCGATGTCGTGGCCCAGCCACTGCACCTGATAGGTACCCAAAATCTCCTTGGCGGCACCGGCGAGAATGCTCTCCAGAATATCCATCATGCCGTCCAGGTTGGTGAACGCCTGATACAGCTCGCAGGTGGTAAACTCCGGGTTGTGCTTGGTATCCATGCCCTCGTTGCGGAAGATGCGTCCCACCTCATACACCCGCTCCATACCGCCCACGATCAGGCGCTTCAGGTGCAGCTCGGTGGCGATACGCATATACATATCAATGTCCTGTGCATTGTGGTGGGTAATGAACGGACGGGCATTGGCGCCGCCGGCGATGGGGCTCAGTACGGGGGTCTCTACCTCCATGAAGCCCAGGTTATCCAGATAGCGGCGCAGATAGGCCACGAACTTGCTGCGGATCTCAAAATTGCGCTTGCTCTCGGGGTTCACGATCAGATCCACGTAGCGCTGACGATAGCGCAGCTCCTTATCGGTAAGACCGTGGAATTTCTCCGGCAGCGGCTGCAGAGACTTGCTCAGCAGAATAATATCCTTGGCGCGAATGGACATCTCGCCGCGTTCGGTGCGGAATACCTCGCCCTCAACGCCCACGATATCGCCGATATCGTACTTCTTGAAGTGGTTATAGCAGTCCTCGTCCATCTCGTCCCGGCGTGCATAGATCTGAATACGGCCGGACTTGTCCTGCAAATCGCAGAAAGAGACCTTGCCCATACCGCGTTTGCTCATCAGACGCCCGCCCAGACGCACGGACTTGCCCTCCAGCGCGTCAAAGTTGTCCTTGACCTCCTGAGCATGGTGGGTCACATCGTAGCGGGTGATCTCAAAGGGATTGCGCCCCTCGTCCTGCAAAGCTTTCAGTTTGTCGCGGCGTACCTGTAAGATCTGCTTGATGTTCTGCTGCTCGTTCATTTCCTTGACCTGCTCTGCCATTTTTCACTCGCTTCCTTTCTTATCTCTCGATCTTGTCCACACGGTAATGGATCACACCCCTGGGTGCTTCCACGGTGATCTTGTCGCCCTTCTTGGCACCCATCAGAGCTTTCCCGAAGGGGGAATCCTCAGAAATGCAGCGGTTCATCACGTCTGCCTCCTGAGAACCCACGATTTTATAGGTGGGCATCTGCTTCTTGGTATCCAGATTCGTCACCGTGACGGTCACGCCGATGGAAATACGGTCGCTGTCCTCGGACTCGTCCACGATCACGGCATGAAGCAGAATATTCTCCAGCTCGGCGATACGGGAGTAAAGCTTGCCCTGTTCATTTTTCGCCTCATCGTATTCGCTGTTCTCGCTCAGGTCACCGAAACCGCGTGCCTCCTTGATCAGCTCCGCGATCTCGTCGGCGCGGATGGTCTTGCTGTAATCCAGCTCCTTTTTCAGCTCATCGTAACGAGCCTGGCTCATTTTGAATTCCTTTACCATAATGCCAATTCCTTTCTATTGTCAGCCGACAAACGGCTTTGTATACCTGACAAAATACCATAAAATGCCGATGATATTTCATGTTGCATTATAGAGAGTTTCTGCTCCTCTGTCAAGCATTGCTTACCAACCTTTTCACCTGAATCTCCTCTTTTTTCACCACGCCGCTCTGAAATAGGACACAGAGCAGCTCCTCGGAAAATTCCAAGCTCCCCAAGCCCTCCATTTCTTCATACTCCATTCTCTGCCAGCGGGTACAGTCCTCTCCCAGGCAAATCTCATTTTGCGCCGCAGGCTCTCCGCCAAAGGAGACCGTTATCGCCGGTACCATGCCGCCGCCTGCGCCCAGTCCATACCGCTCCAGAAGCTCCTGCTGCAATCCCGCTGTCCCCCAGCCTGTTTCCAATCGCAGATAGCGAAAGCGCCGTGCCAGCACCGCCGCACAGTCCCGCACCGCCGCGTCCACGTGTCCGGCCCGTATCGCCGCCATGTCGCCCTGCCCGGGCAGCACCTGCTCCCAGACCGCCCGCCGCAGCGGATAGACCTCCACGCCCCGGATCCCCCATTTTTCCGCCTCCTGCGCCAGCGCCTGCGGGAATATGGCACGCCGTATTCCCATCCGCCGCAGCTCACGCCAGCGTCTTTTCCTGCCCGCAGCTGCCAATATGCCCCCCACGGGCATCGGTACGACCCAAAACCATACGCCCCGTACCTGCCGCCGCTCCGCCTTTCCTCTTCCCGCCGTCACATAGGCCACCATAAAACATCCCCCCGCCAATCCTATGGCAGGGGGGATGGATTTATTTGTCGTCAGCACCACAGGGTGTAACCGCTCAGATAGCTTAGCGGGTCTTTATACACGCCGGCCTCCATAATGCGAAAGTCCAGATGCGGTCCCGTAGAAACGCCGGAGTTGCCGGAGGTGGCGATCTGCTGTCCCTGCGTCACCACATCACCCACTTTCACGCTGATGGAATTTAAATGCCCATATGTCGTGC
This sequence comes from Vescimonas sp., assembly GCA_045639965.1. Classification (GTDB taxonomy): domain Bacteria; phylum Bacillota; class Clostridia; order Oscillospirales; family Oscillospiraceae; genus Vescimonas. The sequence goes on from JAZUEB010000034.1 coordinate 22,084, forward strand.
TGTATCCGGTACCGTGGGAAATGATCACGCAGTTACCAAAACCGCCGTTCGTTCCCGCCAGCGTCACCGTACCGGCTTTCGCGGCATACACCGACACATAGCTCACGCCGATGTCGATGCCATTGTGCAGGGTACTTGCTCCTGCTGTCGGTCTCGCGCGTGGGCCGAACTTGGAGGTGATATAGATGGGACTGACCTTCACCGGCCAGATGTAGCCGCCGCTGCTGCCGCCGGTCACACCCAGCTCTGCCGCCATAAGCTCCGCTTCCTTCATGGCACTCTCCAGTGCGGCTTCCTCCGCTACTGCCTCGTCGTACAGGGCCTGCAGATCCTCCTGGGTCTGTTTGTAGTCCTTGTAGAGAACCCCGTATTCCTCTGCCAATTTGTTCTGCTCGTCCCGGGCGTCGTCCAGCTCTTCCTCCTGAGCTTTCAGTTCCTCCCGATCCTCATTTAACTCCATACGGATCCCCTGCAGATTTTCCATGATCTGCTGGTCATACTCCATGATCTCGTTGATAAAGTCGATCCGGCTCAGCAGATCGTCAAAGCCGCTGGCCTTAAACAGCACCGACCAGTAGGACAGCGTTCCCCGCTCCTCCTCCTGACGCACCTGCTCGCAGAACAGCGCATACTGCTCCGCTTCCGCCTGCTCCACCGCTTCAATGTTCTCGGTGGCCAGCTGGATCTTTTCTTCGATCAGTGCGATCTGTTCCGCCAAAACAAGGCTTTGATACTGGGCGGCATCTAACTTGGCCTTTGCGTTTTTGGTATCGTTTTTTGCCTTATCCAGCGCCCCCTTGGCATCTGCCAGTTCCTTTTTCTTGGCATCGATCTGCTTCTGCACCTCTGCGATCTGCGCCTGTACCTCTTTTTTCCTGGCTTCCTTATCCGATTTTTCGTCAGCATAAACCACGCTGTCCATCACCAGAGAGAATGTCATCACCAGGGCAAACAACAGCGCCAGTGCTTTTTTCCATCTCCTCATACGCTCACACCCTCAAAAACCGCCGGATCGCCAGCAAACTGCCGCCCACACCGATCAGAATACCTGCCGCGGCAAAGGATCCCGCTACTGCATACCAGACCTGTGTGAAATCCACCACGCTCACCAGCTGGAGCGTGTCGTTCTGTGCGATACTCTGCTGTACACCCCAATATAAAAGCCATTGCAATCCAAAGGCCACCGCCGCGCCGAAAATTCCCAGAAGCAGTCCCTCGTACACGAAGGGCCAGCGGATAAAGCCGTTGGTCGCACCTACCATTTTCATAATAGCGATCTCATCCTTCCGGTCAAAGAACGTCAGCTTAATGGTGTTGGAAATAATGAACAGTGACACCACCAGAAGAACCGCGATCAACGCCAGCGAAATGGCGCGCGCCACATTCCGCACGGTAATAAAGCCGCTGGTAATGGTCTCATCGGCACGCACCTTGGCGATACCGGGGATGTCATCGATCACCTTGGCGATCTCCGCCATCCTCTCTTGCTCCGTCTCCTCAATGTGTATCACATGGCGGTGGCGGAATACGTTGGCGCTCAGCTCGCCGTAGAGATCGTTCTCATCATACTGCGCCACGTAGTCGTCCCTTGCCTCCTGCCGCGAAACAAACGTGCAGTCCGCCACACCCGCAATATTCTCGATCTTTCTCTGCAGATCCTTTGCCTCCTCGTCGCCCAGACTGTCGTCCACAAACGCCACCACGGCGTTCTCCCTTTGCAGGACCTCCAGGTTTTCGTTGGCGTTGTATGCCACCAGCGTAAATGTTCCCATGATCAGAAGGCACGCCACGGTAATGCTGACGGCGGCAAAGGACATGAAGCCATGGGAAAACATATTCCCAATGCCCTCTTTGAAATAATATCCGATATTCCTCATGCCTTATCCTCCGTATGTGCCCACGGCATCGCCCACCACACGTCCCTCGTCCAACAGGATCACACGCTTATTAAAGTGGTTTACCAGATCCCGCTCGTGGGTCACCACGATCACGGTAGTGCCCAGCGCATTGATGCGCTCCAAAAGCGTCATGATCTCCAGTGACTTAGCAGGGTCCAGGTTACCGGTAGGCTCATCGGCAACGATGGTGCTGGGGTTGTTCACCAGCGCCCGGGCAATGGCCACACGCTGCTGCTCGCCGCCGGAGAGCTGATCGGGATAGCAGTTTTCCTTCCCGCTGAGCCCTACCAGCTCCAGTATGTAGGGAATGCGCGCCTGTATCTCCTTCGGGCCGGCACCTACCACGCGCATTGCCAATGCCAGATTGTCAAATACCGTCTTTTTCTCGATCAGACGGAAGTCCTGAAAGATCACACCCACAGTGCGGCGCATATAGGGGATCTGCTTGGCGGCAATATGCCCCAGCGCATAGCCGTTGAGCATCACGCGCCCCTCAGTGGGCATGATCTCGCCCGTCAGCAGCTTGATGATGGTGGACTTACCGGAACCGCTGGGGCCTACCAGAAAGGCAAATTCCCCGTCGTCTATCTGGAAACTCACGCCTCTCAATGCCTGCGTCCCGTTTTCATAGGTCTTTTCCACGTCTTTCAGTCGAATCATAGGTGCCTCGCTTCTGCTGCCGAAGCAACATTTTGTGTGATATGCAAATTCATATTACATTATATACGCCAATGTGCCAAATAGCAACAAAAAAGCGCCAAAAAAACTTTAAAATTATGTAAACTATCATCTTTTCTCGCCGCTCCGTTTTCATTGTAGGGCGCGACGACCCGGCGCGCCGCATTTCCATTTGTCGGCACCAAACCTTTCGCAAAAGCAAAAAACGGCATCCTCTCGGATGCCGTTTTTTGATAGATGTTACGCCTCGATACCGCGGCTGATCAGGTACTTTTTCACCATCAGCGCCACCTTAAAGGTAATGGCGTCGTCAAATTCCCGCAGATCCAGTCCTGTCAGCTTCTTGATCTTCTCCAAGCGATAAACCAGCGTGTTCCGGTGAACGAACAGCTTGCGCGCCGTCTCGGATACGTTCAGGTTGTTCTCGAAGAACTTGTAGATGGTAAACAAGGTCTCCTGATCCAGCGCATCAATGGGATTTTTCTTGAAAACCTCCTGCAAAAACATCTCGCACAGGGTGGTGGGCAGCTGATAGATCAGGCGGCCGATTCCCAGGTTTTCGTAGTTGATTACATAGCGCTCGGTATCAAACACTTTTCCTACCTCAATGGCGATCTGGGCCTCTTTAAAGGAGCGTGCCAGATCACGCAGATGCAGCGCCATAGTACCGATACCCACAAAGACACGGCTCTCGCCGTCCAGTCGCAGCGCCTCTTCTATATCGGCGGCGACCTTTTCCATCTCCTTGGCGGCAGCGGACTCCTCCATCTGGTGGATCAATACAATGTCCTGCTCACCTACTGACAGCACAAAGTCGTTCTGTCGGTCAGGGAACAGCGTCTGCACCACCTCCAGCGGTACGGGCTCCATGTGCTCGTCGATGGTGCGGATCACAAACACCGCCCGTTTGACCTCTGCCGCAACGTGAAGCTCCTTGGCGCGGATATAGATGTCGCTGATAAGGATATTGTCGGAAATAATGTTCTTGATGAAAGAGCTCTTATCGTGCTTTTCCTCATAGTAGACCTTCGCGCTGTTCAGCGCAACTGCCGCCATGGCGCAGGCAGTACGACCGATAGCATCATCACCGCTGGCAAACACAGCGTAGTCGAAATGACCGCCCCAGCCGGGCAAAGCCTTAAAGGTCTTTCCCTCCAGCGCAATGCATTCTCCTTCTGCGGCTGCAACAGCGTCCACGTACTTGCTCCACTTTTTTCCGATTCCCGTCAGTTCACTGCACGCAATCACAGTACCCTCTGCATCGATCACGCCGATGGTACGGTCTGTCGTCTCCTTAAACTGCAATACGACATTCTGGAAAATTCTTCCCGACATATCCTTGTTCCTCCCGCTTTTTGACTGCGTAGGTATTTGTGCAATTTGTCATATGCTTTCTCATATTATATCGTCATAATCACGGATATGCAAGCACTTTTTTATATTTTTCACAAAAAACAGGCTCTTTTTTTGTCAGTATGTGAATAAACTTACAACCCCACTTTTTCTCGCAAGGAAACAACTTCTTGTGGTGTAAGGGCGCGATACGCACCGACAGGTAGTGTTTTTTCCAGCTTCAGCTCCCCCAGAGAGATCCGTTTCAGGTAAATTACCGGTTTCCCACAGGCCGCAAGCATTCTCTTCACCTGGTGAAATTTTCCCTCCTGCACCGTCACCAGGCAGGTACGCTCTGTCAAGATCTCCAGCTTGGCCGGCAGACAGGTAAAGTCCGGCAGCGCAATCCCTTCGGAAAAACGCACCACGTCCGACTGCTCTAACATACCGTCCACCTCTGCGTAGTAGACCTTGTCAACGCAATACTTCGGACTGGTAAGCCGATGGTTCAGCTCCCCGTCGTTGGTCAGCAGCAAAAGTCCTTCCGTGTCCTTATCCAACCGTCCTACCGGGGCAAGGTCCCTTTTCCGCAGCTCCGGCGGCAGCAGATCCAGTACAGTTTTCTCTCGAAAATCTTCTGTTGCGCTCAGCAATCCGGCGGGTTTATGCAATATTATATAGGTAAAAAGTTCATATTTCAGATCCGTACCATCTATGGAAATATGCGCTGCAGCGGGATCGATCTTCTGCTCCGGGGAAACGGCAGCAATACTATCCACAAAAATGCGCCCCTGCCTCACCATCTCCTTGACCTCGCGGCGGGAGTACCGCCCCATGCTGGCGATCACTTTATCCAAACGTTCCATTTCCTCACCTCTGCTTCTGCAAAAATTGTAGCATAAATCTCCCAAAAATGGAATAGGCTTTGACAAAGGAGTGAATCAAAATGCGCGTTTTTCACCTGTCCCGTCGGCGGATCTTTCTCAGTCTTTTGTCCCTCGTACTGGTCATCTGTCTGAGCTTTGCCCTGGTGGGCTGCCTCAAAAAAGCGCCTGATGAAGCGCCTTCCGGGATTTTTGCTGCTACCAACGCCGAGCGAATTGCTTACCTTAACTCGCTGGGATGGGAGGTGGAGGCAGAACCCATCGAAACGCTGGATCTCAAGCTGCCGGAGGATCTTCTGACTTCCTGGGCAGATTATGTGGCCTTGCAGGACTCCCAGAATTTGCCATTCGGCAGCTGTGCCGGGCAGACCGTACAGCGCTACACATACCGTATTTCCAACTATCCGGGCGTTTCCAACGGGGTGCAGGCAAACCTCTATTTATGCGGAGACGAAGTCATTGGCGGAGACATTATCTCCACCGGGAAGAAGGGCTTTCAGGCCGGTTTGACCTTCCCGGAGCAGTAACATTTGCAGGAAAAACAGGACAATAAAAGTAAAAAAAGGAACAGCAAAAAGTCCAAATTGTAACAAAAAAGAGAGAGCCGAAGCTCTCTCTTTTTATTGTGTCAGGAAATTACTCCTCGATGCCGATAACAACACCGGAACCCACGGTACGGCCACCCTCACGGATAGCAAAACGCAGACCGTTCTCAATGGCGATGGGGGTGATCAGCTCGACCTTCATGTCGACGTTATCGCCGGGCATGCACATCTCGGTGCCTTCGGGCAGGTTGATGACGCCGGTCACGTCGGTGGTACGGAAGTAGAACTGAGGACGATAGTTATTGAAGAAGGGGGTATGACGGCCACCCTCGTCCTTGGTCAGAACGTAGACCTGGCCAACGAACTTGGTGTGGGGATGAATGCTGCCGGGCTTAGCCAGAACCTGGCCGCGCTCGATCTCGGTCTTGGCAACACCACGCAGCAGAGCGCCGATATTATCGCCGGCCTCAGCGTAGTCCAGCAGCTTGTGGAACATTTCGATACCGGTAACGACGGTCTCGCGCTTCTCCTCGGTCAGACCGACGATCTCGACCTTCTCGTTCAGGTTCAGCTTACCACGCTCCACACGGCCGGTAGCAACGGTACCACGACCGGAGATGGTGAACACATCCTCAACGGGCATCAGGAAGGGCATATCTTCCTTACGGTCGGGAGTGGGGATCCAGCTGTCAACAGCGTCCATGAGTTCCTTCAGGCAAGCGAACTCAGGGGCGTTGGGATCATTGGACTCGGAAACCAGAGCGTTCAGAGCGCTGCCGCGGATGATGGGAGTATCATCGCCGGGGAAGCCATAGAAGTCCAGCAGCTCACGAACTTCCATCTCGACCAGCTCCAGCAGCTCCTCATCGTCGACCTGGTCGCACTTGTTCAGGAACACCAGCACGGAAGGCACGTTCACCTGGCGGGCCAGCAGCAGGTGCTCGCGGGTCTGAGCCATAGGACCGTCGGAAGCGGCGATGACCAGGATGGCACCGTCCATCTGGGCAGCACCGGTGATCATGTTCTTGATATAGTCAGCATGGCCCGGGCAGTCAACGTGGGCATAGTGGCGGGCAGTGGTCTCGTACTCGACGTGAGCGGTGTTGATGGTGATACCACGTTCTCTCTCCTCAGGAGCCTTGTCGATGGAAGAGTAGTCAGTGTAATCAGCCTTGCCCTGCATAGCCAGATACTTGGTGATCGCAGCGGTCAGGGTGGTCTTACCATGGTCAACGTGACCGATGGTACCAATGTTTACGTGGGGTTTGGTTCTTTCAAATTTCTGCTTGGCCATGATTGATAATCCTCCTCAAAATACAGATAAAAGAACGGATAATAAACTTTGTGTTTTCGTTGCAACCATTATTGTACAGGAAACATCCTGAAATTACAACGGGAAAATCGCGGGATTTCACGGTG
>JAZUEB010000035.1:0-3167 GCA_045639965.1 Vescimonas sp.
AAAAAATGACGCCGCAAGGCGTCATTTTTTATGTGTGAAAAGTGAAAAATTTTGTAGGGGCGACCCTTGCGGTCGCCCGCGGTCAGCCGCAAGGGCTGACCCTACGAAATCCCTCGTAGGGGCGGATGCCCACATCCGCCCGCGGGTCGATGTAGGCATCGACCCCTACAAAAATCGCATCTTGTGCCGTAGGGGCGGACGACTCTGTCCGCCCGCAATCCCTCACTTCACAATTTTCTTTTCCCGCAGTACCGCGATCTCTACTTCAGACAATCCCATGCCTTTCAGCACCGCGTCCGTATCCGCGCCCACGTCACCGGCTTGGGCGGTCTTTAGTTTACCATAATCTGAGAAGCTAATGGGCGGCGTCGCAAAAGCGGTGGATTTTCCGTCCTTATAGTTTACATAATCAAATACGCCATTTGCCGCCGCCTGTGCGTCTCCGGGAATCTCCCGATAGTGGCGCAGCCGCTCGTTGGGGATGTCGTTGGCGTTGAACAGCTCCTCCCACTCCCGGCACGGACGGGTGTACATCAACGCCTCCATTTTCCGGGACAGCTCCGGCAGCATCCCGCTCTCCCGCATGGTCGCTAAATCCGCATAGCGGGGATCTTCCAAAAGCTCCGGCAAATTCAAAATACGCGCCATGGTGGGCTTATCCCGCCCATACTCCTTTTGCATCAGCGCCAGCCACTCGCCGTCGGCGCACTCATAGAGGTCGGAGAACGGGTTCCAGGGCTGGTAGCGGCTCACCGGATATTCCCTGCCGTACTGGCTGTCCAGCATGGAGCAGGCGGAGCACCAGATGCCGCTGTGGTAGAGGGATGTGGACACCAGCGTACCGTGGCCGGTATTGTTCCGGGCATACAGCGCCATCATGATACCGCTCAGAAAGCTGCTGGCAGTAGCCAGATCGCCAAAAGCAAAGGCAGGTCGCAGGGGGAATGCCCCCGGCGTCAGCCAATCCTGACTGGGTCCCGAGCGGAGCCAGAATGCGGTGGAATCAAAGCCGGGACGGTCCACGTCCGGTCCGGTCAGACCGAAACCGGAGAAATGGGCGTAGACCAGCCGGGGATACTTCTCTTTCAGTTCCTCGTACCCCAAGCCCATCTTCTCCAGCGACCGCATCCGTACGTTTGTGATAAATACGTCACTCTCCGCCAGAAGCTTGTGGAAAATCGCCATGCCCTCCGGCTGTTTCAGATCCAGGGACGCCATCTTCTTCCCCGAATTGCACAGGTCGTACAGCGGGTTGTTGTCCGGCTCGATGGGCATGAGGAAGCCCGCCCCGATGGAGCGAAGCAAGTCCCCGTTGGGTGCCTCGATCTTGACGACCTCTGCGCCGTAGTCCGCCATCATGCGCGCCACGGTGGGCGCCGCCACCACGGTGGCAAGCTCCAATACTTTTACGCCTTTCAGCGGCAGTTCCTGCATCTTCATTTCCTCCTATATCATCTTCGGTGTCAGCCGCCAATCGCTGCCTGCCGGCAGCGATTTAAGTTGACATAATGTAAACAAATCCGTCCGGGCAGCCTCCGCGCGGAACAGTTTTTCCGCCTCGATGCCCAATTTGCCCACGTCGGCGGGCTTGGTCAGCACGGGAGCGCCGGAATCCTGCAAAACGCGCAGGTGTCGTCTCCCCTGCTCGTTCGCCGCCAACACCCGTAAATACGGCACTTTTTCCGGCGTTTCGTCCATGCCCAGCCACGCAGCCAGCACCATCCGCCGCAGCCGCGCCATGGGGTAGCGCTTGGTCTTGGCAAGCCTCATCAGTTCGTCCGGGGTCGTCGCCCGCCGCACCGCGTCATACAGCCGGTGATAGAGTCCCTCGCCGCCCGGATCATAGGCAGCAAAATCATCCTCACGCATAGACCGCAGCTTGGCCAGAACGGCCCGCTCGCAAAGTGTTATGTCTACTGGATAGCTGCCCTGCTCTGCCGCTTTCCGCAGTACCTCCGCCGCAGCAGACGGCAGATAGTTATCCACCGTTTTCCCTTGTTTTACCAACTCCCGCAGATAGGAAGCGGAGGCAATATCCCCCATCGCTTCTCCATCGTGTGCCCCACCGATACGCGGCACGGTGATACATTTTATGTCGACTTGCAATTTTCGTATTGCTTTCAGGTATTCCACTCCCAGCGTGTTGTTGGGTGACGCCAAAATCTGCGCCGTATCTCCCAACTCCTCCGCCACCGCCATCTGCCGCGCCCTGGCATAGGTCACGCCGCTCTCCAAGTGTCGCTTTGTAGTTGACATAATATTATCGCCGCACAGCACATCCGCCACGGCTTGCAGGGCGTCTATATCCCCGCACTCGCTGCCAAAGGCGATGGTATCGCAAAGCGCCGCAGCCAGCAGTTCCACGCCGCCGCGGGCAAAGGTCTCCGCGGTGGACATCGCCCAGGGTGTGGGCAATTCAAACACCAGGTCGGCGCCGCATCGCACCGCCATCTCGGCTCGAGTCAGCTTGTCCGCAATGGCCACATCTCCCCGCTGAACGAAGTTGCCGGACATGGCGCACACAATGGTGCCCGCTCCCTGCTGACGCACCGTGTCCAGCAGATATTGATGCCCCTTGTGGAACGGGTTAAATTCACAGATCACACCTGTCGCCATCTCCTCACCTCCTCACGGCGCGCCGGGGTCGTCGCGCCCTACGATCCCATTGTAACTTATCAAGCGTTGAAATGCAACTTGACTTTCCCGCGGGCGCTATCTAAAATAGGGATAAATAAACGTTAGGGAGGTTTTCCCATGAAAATTGCGCTGCTCTACGCCATGCCCAAGGAGATCAACAGCCTGATCCACGACCGTCAGCCGGACGAGGTCGTCTCCGGCGTGTCATTTTACCATCTCCGCTCCGACCTCATCGCCTGCTGCGGCGGTGTGGGCAAGGTGAACGCCGCCATGGCGACCCAACTGCTCATCGATCGCTATCACCCCGATCTGATCCTCAACGCCGGTGTCGCCGGCTGCTTTGAGGAGGTCTCCATCGGCACCTTCGTTTTGGTGGATAGCTTCCTCCAGCACGATGTGGACACCACCGGCTGCGGCGACCCCATCGGCATGGTCAGTACCGTGAACATGGTGGACTTCCCCACCGCCGATCTGCCCCGCGCCAAAGCTGCCATGGACAAGACCGGCTATCCGTATCAGGTGGGCAAATG
>JAZUEB010000036.1:0-13454 GCA_045639965.1 Vescimonas sp.
TTTCACACAAAAAGTAAAGCCATCCGGCCCGCCTGCCTTTTCACTTTTGGCTTCGAAAACGTTTGACCACAAAAGCAAGCAAAACAAGTCGAAAAATTTTTTAATAAATTTGAAAAAGTCGGTAATTAGGTTACCGACTTACCTGATAGAGTAGCGCCAGCAAAGGGGAAGGAGGTGAGAACATGCAAAACACGGCAGAACGCCGTCAACAGATTTTGGAATACATTAGTGACAACAGGCACGTAACCATTAAAAGCATTTGTCTGGAGTTCAAGATTAGCGACAAAACAGCCCGCAATGATGTACAGATTCTGGCGTGTTCTTACCCCATCATCACAGAAAACTGGCGAGGGGGCGGGGTTCGTGCTATGGAGGGATGGTATTGGAGTAAACGATACCTTTCCGATAGTCAAGAACAACTGCTGCGAAAAATAAATCAGTGCCTTTGTCCTAAAGACAAAATCGTGATGGATAGCATTCTATCAGCCTTTGCTAAGCCAGCATTATAACAATGCTGGTATGCACCTTTACAATCAAATACCCATTCGCTAAGACTTCATTTCCGGTTTCGAGCCTCTGAGTCTGGTGCGCCACGACCTCCTAAACAGGAGCGAGCGATATTTCCTACTCTAAACCTGATTTGCCATCAGGACGGCCATGACAGCCGGAATCACAATGGTACTCCCGCGTTGAACGCCCTCAAAGCATTGCGCGGCTCTGTCAGAACGGCAGTTGGGGTGAAACTCCCGTGAGGCGGTCCAGCAAACCGTCGCTTAGCGACTTCCTACTCAATACAGTTCTTCTGTATGCACACGGGGTGTCGAGGACAAAATGTGTGCTTACATATCGTGACAAAACACTTTACGTTTTGCCATATGCAAAGCACACATAGGAAGTTTGGGTATTTGAAAACCAATAACATCACAAAGGAGGAAGCCTAAATGGAAAATGAAAACTTCAATTATTCCCGCGGTCAGATATATCTTGCAGATCTTGATCCGGTTGTCGGTTCTGAGCAAGGTGGTTTACGCCCCGTCCTAATTATTCAGAACAACATCGGCAATGAATACAGTCCCACAGTCATCGTGGCACCTATCACCGGCAAGATTAAGAAACCGAGAATGCGGGTTCATGTTTGCATGACAGACGTTGATTTTCTTCCTCAGGATTCCACAGCTTTGCTGGAACAGATCCGTGTTTTGGACAAGTCCCGTTTTCGTGATTACATGGGCAGAATTAAATCTGAGGAACTGATGACAAAAATCGATAAGGCAGCGTCCATCAGTATAGGTCTCTATTTCAAAGTCAAATCTGGAGAAAAAAGAAGTACCCATACCTACTGTGATGTTCGTGAAGGCTACGATTACCGCATCGCCGAACGTAAAAAGCACATGGGCAATGATGAGATCAAAGGAGGACATAATGAACACATTGGTTGAATCGAAAGAAAGCTTTTCTATCCCGCAAAATTCGCCCAAAGCGATACCGGAAAAGCGGTGTTATACCGTAGAGGACTTGCAAATCATTCTAAATGTCAGTCGTCCAACAGTGTATAATCTCATTAAGAAAAATGAATTCCGTGCCTTCCAAGTTGGGGGAGGAAAATACCGGATTTCTAAAAGCAGTTTCGATGCTTGGTTAGACAAACAGCTATGATTTGTCAAATGTGCAATCACCTGTTTTTATCGGCTTTTGCATCCTTGTCCCAGTGATCGTCTGCATATATGATGAGTCCCACATAATGCTGGACAGGAGATAACGCCGCTATGAATAACAACGATATTACACAGTTAGAAAGCACACCGTGGAAGCGCAACCCCCTGTGTTCCTTGGAAAAGCGCACCACTATGCCAGTGCGCGAACTACAGTATCTATTTGGAATTTGTAAGACAGAAACATACTGGCTGCTGCATAAAAACTACTTTGATACTGTTATAGTCAACGGAAACATCAGAATAGATATCCGCAGTTTTGAGCATTGGTACGCAAATCAAGATAAATACATCAAACGCAACGGTCCACCGCCCGGTTCAGAACTCCGGAAGAAATATTACACCGTACCGGATATTGCGAAGATGATTTCACGTTGTGAATCAAGCGTTTGCGCCCTAATCCAGCGTGAAAACATAGAACACTATCTGCAAAATGGTAGGTTTTATATACCACGTCAGGCATTTGACAATTGGCTTCAATCGCAGTCCATATACAGCGATGTGAGCAATCGTGAATCTGAGAAACAGATTCTTGAAAACTCTTTGTCTCCTCCAGAAATCAGGAGACTGTTGGATCTGCCACACCGCAATTCTGTGTATGCTTTTCTCAACGCAGCGTGTAGAAAAGCTCAATTTGAGTATGTATCTGTTCACGGGCAAAAAAGAGTGACCAAGGAAAGCTTTTATCGCTGGTATGAGAATCAAACCCAGTTTAGAATTACCACCCAGATTGAGCAATCTCCAAGTGAGGAAACAGACAAGTCGGTTTCGGTGGAAAAATTCGTTCCGAAACACGAACGCTATTACACGATTGATGAATTGGAAACCCTTTTTGGGTTTTCTCGTTCAACGATTTATCACTGGATTCGTCAAAAGGCATTCCCGGCAATATCAATAGGAAACCTATATCGAATCCCGAAAGACAGCTTTAACGACTGGTATAACTCAAAAGCATTTAAGAAGGAGGGAAAGTAAATGGCAAGTATCGTGCGACGGAAGAACAGCTTCTGCGTTGTCTATTCTTACGAAGATGATTCCGGCAATCACCGTCAAAAATGGGAAAGCTTCAAATCAATAGGCGATGCCAAAAAGAGAAAGCGCGAAGTGGAGTACAAGCAATGCCAAAACACTTTTATTGTGCCTCGCTGCACAACGCTTGATGATCTTCTGAATGAGTATGTTGCGCTTTACGGTAAAAACTCATGGTCTCTTTCAACGTATACAAGCAATACTGGCCTTATCAAGAATTATATTCATCCTGTTATTGGCCAAATGAAGATACAGGACATTACAACCCGCGTCATTGAGCGGTATTATCAAAGCCTTTTGAAAACCAAGGCTGTTAGTTCTTCGGTAAAGCATAGCGAAAGGTATGTTACAGCAAGTACAGTTGAGAAAATTCATAAAGTTCTCCGAAGTAGTTTCAAACAAGCTGTAAAGTGGGAGCTGGTAGAAAAGAACCCCTGCGATTTTGCTACACTTCCCAAGGTAACAGTAAACAAGCGTGATATTTGGACAACGGAAAATCTACATACAGCGCTGAGTGTTTGTAAGGATGATGTGCTGAAATTGGCGATCAATCTATCCTTTGCCTGTTCACTCCGTATTGGAGAACTTCTTGCGCTGACATGGGACTGTGTAGATATATCTCAGGAAAGCATTGAATGCGGCAAAGCTTCAATCTATATCAAGAAAGAACTGCAACGGGTAGGAAAAGAGACATTAGATGCTCTGGATGGTAAAGACATCTTATTTGTCTTTCCTTCTGCAAACCCACATACCAAGACTGTTTTGGTTCTCAAAACGCCCAAAACCAAAAGCAGCGTCCGACGTGTATTCCTGCCTAAGTCTGTTGCCTATATGCTTCTTGAACACAAACAGAGGCAGCTTGAAGTGAAGGAACTGCTCGGAGAGGAATACCAGGACTATGACCTTGTCGTTGCCGGCTCATTCGGCACACCGATAGAAGCTGGAAAAATAAATGCTTCTCTGCGGCGGCTCATAGAAGATAATAACCTTCCCCCGGTTGTATTTCACAGTTTTCGCCATTCCAGTATTACCTACAAGCTGAAACTCAACGGTGGCGATGTAAAAGCCGTTCAAGGCGATTCCGGTCATAGTCAGGCAACAATGGTGACAGATCAATATGCGCACATTCTGGATGAGGGTCGCTGCATGAACGCTCAGCTATTGGAAGAAGCATTCTATTCACCTGAACCAAAGCAAGAAAAGGTTTGTGAGGAGCCAAAACCAGAGGTGCCTCAGATTGATTCCATCGACGTACAAGCTCTATTGAAGCTCCTCACGAACCCCGCCCTCGCACCTGTACTTCAATCACTTGTAAACACAAAGTAATAGCAATCAAAGAGACGGTAAGGCAAGCTTATCGTCTCTTGTTCTTTCAACCCACAAACTCGAAGACTCTTTGTTCTAAATCCGAAGTAATTCCGTATTGACAACGCCAAGCTTTTGTGTAATCCTATTTAGCAGGAATTGTGAGGTATTGTTAATCCTACCTTCCACTTTTCTTAGCAAAATCTAATAATTTGCTAATTTTCAGTTCTTGACAATTAGCAAAAGGACTTATCTGTTGCTTACACTTTTGAACTCGGACACCTCCGAACATATTGCAAATACAGGCTTTTCTTCACTGTATTTGACCGTATTGTGAATATAGCCTTTGTACTCCTAAGCGGTAGGCCGCTGGTTCGAATCCAGTTCGGGGTGCCACTTTTTCCCCGTCACTATTGTAGGGAACGGGTTTGCCCGTTCCGAAAAAAGCGGTAGGCGCAAAGCTCTTGCATTTCCACCCACGTAAGCGCACGAGCGGAGCGCACAGCGAGTTAGACGAAAAGACTATGCAAATTTAGACGATTTTGCTGTTCTTTTCGTTAGGGTTAAGGAAAGCCGGAAACCTTTGGTTTCCGGTGGCTTCTTTGGTGACTTTCTCAGCTATTGGAGAAAGTCACCCGCCGGAGGCAAACATTTGAAACCATCCCAACTACGAATTTCCATTCCCTATGCTCTATTTTTCTCCCAAAGGAGCCGCCATGAACATACAAGGACTGCAAAAACTCACTCTGCTGGACTTCCCCGGCAAGACCGCCTGCACGGTTTTTCTGGGCGGCTGTGATTTCCGCTGCCCCTTCTGCCACAACAGCGAGCTCATCGACGGCACCGCCCCCACGGAGATGACCGACACCGACCTCCTCGCCTTTTTGGAAAAGCGTCACAGTCTCCTGGACGGCGTGGCGTTTACCGGCGGTGAGCCAACTCTCCGCAAGGATCTCCCCGACCTTCTTAGTAAGATCCGCGCCATGGGCTTTGCCACCAAGCTGGATACCAACGGCAACCACCCCGAGGCTCTCCAGACCATTCTGGACGCCGGACTGGTAGACTATGTGGCGATGGACATCAAGAACAGTCCCGCCAAATACGCCGCCACCATCGGCCTGCCCCACTTTGACACCGCTAATATCACCCGCAGTATGCAGCTCCTTCAAAACAGCGGTATCGACTACGAGCTGCGCACCACCGTGGTGCAGGAGTTTCACGATGCGGACTCCTTCCGCGCCATCGGGCCGTGGATCGCAGGTGCCAAACGCTATTTCCTCCAGTGCTTCACGGACCGGGACAGCGTGGTGCAAAGCGGACTCCATGCTCCCTCCAAAGAGGAGCTGGAGCGCTATGCCGCCCTCGTCAGGCCCTTTGTCACGGAGGTCTCTCTTCGGGGTATCTAAGGCTTTTTGCATTATGTAACCCTACATCTTGTGTTTTTTCAAAATTTTGTTACACAATATATTGACTCCCCCCATATCTTGTGGTATAGTCGACATAGTTACTGTCGGGGTATGTCCCTTTTGGGCACACCCATATCTATAATCACTATGGGGGGAGATTTTTATGTACCAGGTAACAAAGAGAGACGGTACCGTCGCGGAATTCAACATCAACAAGATCAGTGCCGCCATTGCCAAGGCGTTTGACGCACAGGGCAAGCAGTATCATCCCAGCGTCATGGATATGCTGGCGCTCCGCACCACCGCCGACTTCGAAAGCAAGATCAAAGACGGTCTGATCGCCGTGGAGGATATCCAGGACAGCGTGGAAAAGGTCCTCAGTGAGGCGGGCTATGCCGACGTGGCAAAAGCCTATATCCTCTACCGCAAGCAGCGCGAAAAGGTCCGCAACATCAACTCCACCGTGCTGGACTACAAGGATCTGGTGGACAACTATCTCCAGATCAACGACTGGCGCGTGAAAGAGAACTCCACCGTCACCTATTCCGTGGGTGGTCTGATCCTGTCCAACTCCGGCGCCATCACCGCCAACTACTGGCTCAGCGAGGTCTACGACAAGGAGATCGCCGACGCCCACCGCAGCGCTGCGATCCATATCCATGACCTCAGTATGCTCACCGGCTACTGCGCCGGCTGGAGCCTGAAGCAGCTCATCAAGGAGGGCTTGGGCGGCGTGGTCGGTAAGATCACCTCTGCTCCCGCCAGTCACCTGAGTACCCTGTGCAACCAGATGGTCAACTTCCTGGGCATCATGCAGAACGAGTGGGCAGGCGCCCAGGCGTTCTCCTCCTTCGATACCTATCTGGCTCCCTTCGTCAAGGTGGACAATCTCTCCCAGAAGGAGGTCAAGCAGTGTGTCCAAAGCTTCGTCTACGGTGTCAACACCCCCTCCCGTTGGGGTACCCAGGCGCCCTTCAGCAACATCACGCTGGACTGGACCGTTCCGGGTGACCTGAAAAACCTGCCCGCCATCGTAGGCGGCAAGGAGCTGGACTTCACCTATGGGGACTGCCAGAAGGAAATGGACATGGTCAATAAGGCGTTCATCGAGATCATGATCGAGGGCGACGCCAACGGCCGCGGCTTCCAGTACCCCATCCCCACCTACTCCATCACCCGAGACTTCGACTGGAGCGAGACCGAGAACAATAAGCTCCTGTTCGAGATGACCGCCAAGTACGGCACTCCCTATTTCTCCAACTATATCAACTCCGATATGGAGCCCAGCGATGTGCGTTCCATGTGCTGCCGTCTGCGTCTGGACCTGCGTGAGCTGCGGAAGAAATCCGGCGGCTTCTTCGGCTCCGGCGAGTCCACCGGTTCCGTGGGCGTGGCCACCATCAACCTGCCCCGTATCGCCTATGAGTCCGCCACGGAAGCCGAGTTCTACCAGAAGCTGGACAAGCTGATGGACATCTCCGCCCGCTCTTTAAAGGTCAAGCGTACCGTCATCACCAAGCTGCTGGAGGCAGGTCTGTATCCCTACACCAAGCGCTACCTGGGCACCTTCGATAACCACTTCTCCACCATCGGCCTCATCGGCATGAACGAAACGGGGCTCAACGCCAAGTGGCTGCGTAAAGATCTGACCCATCCCGAGACCCAGGCCTTTGCCCGGGACGTGCTGAACCATATGCGTGAGCGCCTCAGCGACTATCAGGAGCTGTACGGCGATCTCTACAATCTGGAGGCCACCCCCGCCGAGTCTACCACCTACCGCTTCGCCAAGCACGATAAGGCGCAGTATCCCGACATCATCACCGCCAATGAAAACGGCACCCCCTACTACACCAACTCCAGCCACCTGCCCGTGGGGTATACCGAGGATATCTTCTCCGCTCTGGACGTACAGGATGAGCTCCAGACCCTCTACACCTCCGGCACCGTGTTCCACGCCTTCCTGGGCGAGAAGCTGCCGGATTGGAAGGCAGCCGCCAACCTGGTGCGCAAGATCGCCGAGAACTACAAGCTGCCCTACTACACCATGAGCCCCACCTA
Source organism: Vescimonas sp. (assembly GCA_045639965.1). Taxonomy (GTDB): domain Bacteria; phylum Bacillota; class Clostridia; order Oscillospirales; family Oscillospiraceae; genus Vescimonas. The sequence goes on from JAZUEB010000036.1 coordinate 7,511, forward strand.
CTCCGTCTGCAAGAATCACGGCTATATTGCCGGCGAGCAATACACCTGCCCCATCTGCGGGGAAAAGACCGAGGTGTACAGCCGCATCACCGGCTACTACCGCCCCGTCCAGAACTGGAACGACGGCAAGAGCCAGGAGTTCAAGGATCGTAAGGTCTACGACATCGGCAATTCTCATCTCAGCCATAACGGTCCCGCTCCCGAAGTCCCCGCCGCAGCAGAAACCGCAGCCGCCCCCGTTGCCGGCAAAAAGGCGATCCTCTTTGTCAGCCCCACCTGCCCCAACTGCAAGCTGGCGATGGCGCTGTTGGACAAGCAGGGTGTCGCCTATGAAAAGCTGATCGCCACCGAGAATGTGGAGCTGACCAACCACTATGGCGTCAAGCAGGCGCCCACTCTGGTGCTGGTGGATGGCGACAATTTTGAGAAGATCAAGGGCGTTTCCGACATCAAGGGTTACCTGATGGGACTGAAAAACTGACTTTTGTTCCCTTTTCGCCTTACCTTTTGGACATTTTTCTTCCCATTTAGGACACATTTATTCCCGTATTTTAGTTAACATAATTATTCCGTCACGCTTCACCACTTTCGAAAATTTCGATTTACCACTTAAAAACTGTTTCTGTATTGTTTTGCGTTATGTTACCCGCTTCTTCGTAGGGCGGGGTCCCCTGACCCCCCCGTCCCACGTTGCGGTGTGTTGTCCCTCCGTAGGGGCCGGCGTCCTCGACGGCCCGCAAAACCGTAGGGGCCGGCGTCCTAGACGGCCCGCAAAACCGTAGGGGCGGACGACTCTGTCCGCCCGCAAAAGAAAGGAAAACTTCTCATGGTTGATGTCATCGTTGTTGGCGGCGGCCCCGCCGGTATGACCGCGGCTCTGTATGCGCTGCGCAACGGCAAATCTGCTCTGGTGCTAGAAAAACACGGCTTCGGCGGTCAAATCACCTACTCCCCTAAAGTGGAGAATTTCCCCGGCACTTTGAGTATGTCCGGCAACGAATTTGCCGACCATTTTCTGGAGCAGATCATGGCGCAGGGCGCCGACGTAGAGTTGGAAAAGGTGACCCAAATTGAGAAAAAAGACGGCTATTTCGCGGTAAATACCGAAGAAGGCAGCACTTTTGAGGGAAAAACCGTCGTGCTGGCCACCGGTGTCAAGCACCGTATGCTGGGTCTCGAGGGCGAATATGATCTGGTGGGCGAGGGCATCAGCTTCTGCGCCGTCTGTGACGGTGATTTCTACACCGATCAAACCGTAGCGGTTGCCGGCGGCGGCAACTCCGCCCTGCAGGAGGCGATCCTGCTTTCCGGCAAGTGCAAACAGGTCATCATGCTGCAGGATCTGCCGGAATTTACCGGCGAGAAAAAGCTGCAGGAGATCCTGTTCTCCAAACCCAACGTCAGCAAATTCACCAACATGAAACTCACCGCTCTGGTCACCGAAAACGGTGTATTGAAAGGCGTTGACACCCTGAATACCGTCACCGGCGAAAAAAGCTGCGTGGCGTGTGACGGTCTGTTTATCGCCATCGGTCTGATCCCCGAAAACGAGCCCTTTGCGGACTTCGCCAAGCTCAATCAATTCGGCTATTTCGACACCGATGAATTCTGCTGCACCGAGACCCCGGGCCTGTTTGTGGCAGGCGACTGCCGCAGCAAGACCACCCGCCAGCTCACCACCGCGGTGGCAGACGGCGCGGTGGCGGCTCTGGCTGCCTGCCGCTATATCGACCAGCTGTAAAATATAAGTTTACATAAATAATAATCCCTGCCCGACGGGCAGGGATTATTATTTATCTTAAATTATTTCGTAAATATGTTAAATGCAAGCTCCGCCTGGCTTTTCAGCAGAGTAAACCCCTCAATCATTGGGTGACATAACATTTCAGCCTCTTGCAGCAGTTTCGTCTGCCGCGGGTTGTATACCAAGTCATAGACTATGGCATTTTTTGGCATCATTTTCAGGAATGAAAAGTCTAAAAACTGTTCTTTTCCTAACATTCCCAAGCAAGTCGCATTGATGAGAAGTCCGCAGTCTTTTACCGCTTCTGCTATCTCGTTCCAGGGGCACTCTCCCGACAGCGGATGTCTGGCACAGATGACCACTTCCACGCCGCTCTGCCGCAGAGCATGGCTCACCGCTTTGGCGGCGCCGCCGTTGCCCAGCACCACCGCTTTTTCCGGCAATGCCCCCAAGGACCGCACCAGCCCGTCGCCGTCGGTGTTATGGCCGATGGCTCTGCCGTTTCGCACCACCACCGTGTTCACCGCCCTCATCGCCTGCGCCGAGGGCGCCAGTTCATCCAGCAGCGGGAGTATGGTCTCCTTGTGGGGCATGGTCACGTTAAAGCCATCGTAAGCACCGGCTTTGGCCTTTGCCACAAAGTCGGTCAGCTCCTCCGGCTTGACCGTTACCGCCTCGTAAGTCCCGTCAATGCCCGCCTTTTGCAGCATTTCTCTGTGCAGCATAGGCGACAGGCTGTGCCCCACAGGGTCGCCGATCACACACAGCTTCAGCATGCCCCACCCCGCAGCAGTTCCATGGCTTCCAGGTATCCGTCAAAACCGTGTCCGGCGATCATGCCACGGCACGCCGGTGCGGTGACGGACGCCTGCCGCCACGGCTCGCGAGAAGAAATATCCGAGATATGCACCTCCACAGTCGGTACGTCAATACTCCGCAGGGCATCATGAATGGCATAGCTGTAATGGGTATAGGCGCCGGGATTGATGACGATGGCATCAAATCTGCCGTCGGCTTCCTGTATCATATCAATGATCGCACCCTCATGATTGCTCTGGAAAAAGGAGGCGTGGTCGCCGTGCTGCTCCGCGTTCTGCCGGATCAGGGCGCACAGCGCCTCATAGGTATTTGCGCCGTAAATATCCGGCTCCCGCTTCCCCAGCAGATTCAGATTAGGGCCGTTGATAACTAAAAAACGCAAGTGCCATCCCTCCAGTATTCGACGATTTCCGCCGTGATTTCTTCTATATCCTCTGCGGTCACAATGTGGTCCGCACAATCTAAATACAGCTGCCGCCGCTGAGCCGCCAGCTCCTCCAAAGAATGCTTCTTCATCAGCGGCCTGCCCGCCAAATTGCAAGTTGACACAATACTTCTCAACTCCCTGTCCAGAAAAACCACCGTTGCTCGGCCAAGCACCTCTCGATTTTTCTTTTTCAGGACGATGCCGCCGCCGGCAGACACCACCTTGCCCGGGGTTTTTAACACCTCGGCAAGCAAATCACTTTCCAGCTGGCGAAATGCTTCTTCTCCATTTTTGGCAAAAATTTCCGGTATGGTTTTCCCTGCCCGCTTCTCGATCTCCACGTCGCAGTCCACGAAATCAAGTCCTAATTCTGCCGATAAGCGCCGTCCGATCGTGGTCTTACCGCAGCCGGGAAGCCCGATCAATACAAGATTTTTCATACCTTCTCCTGTTCTTCCCGACTCAAGTGCATCAGCGTAGAAAACAGTTCCTCGACCTGTTGCCGTTTTTCCGGCAGCCAGTCGCCCCGGCTGTGCAGAACCTCTTCCTCTCTCACGGCATCATAGATCGGCAGGCCTTGCTCCCGTTTCACTTCTCCGATCTCTTTTGCGATCTCCAGCCGCCTTTCCAGCAGCTCAACAATTTTTATGTCAACCGAGTTCAATTCGCCTCGGAGTGCAGATAGGCTGTCCTCTGCCGGCGTAACAAGTTGACATAATGCAAGTGCTGTTGCCGCTTCCACCACCGGTTCCGCCCGCAGCACGATGCAGGAATCATGCCGCCCTTTTACCGTGATTGTTGCATTGGTCATGGTTTCCAGATCCACTGTCTGTTGCTCCTTGGCAATAGACGGTGTGGGCCGGAAGGTCACGGTAAAGGTGAGGGGCATCCCGTTGCTGATGCCGCCGTTGATCCCGCCCGCATTATTAGTTAACATAAAAACATTCATACCATCTGTCCGTATTTGGTCATTCCCCTCGCTTCCCCTCATTTCGGCAAAGGCTTCTCCTGCCCCGAAACCGATGGCTTTTACTGCCGGAACGGCAAAAACATGGCGGCTGATCTCGCTCTCCAACGCCTGTTCATAGCCGGGACCGCCTAAGCCGCCAGAAAGCCCTGTCACCGTACAGCAGATCTGTCCGCCAACGCTGTCGCCCTCTGCTTTTGCAACCGCGGCACGGCGGCGCAGATCCTCTTCATTTACAATCTCAGCATGGACCTCCACGCCGCAGGATCGCAAATAGGTTTTGGCGACGGCACCTGCCACCACCAACGGCGCAGTCAGGCGTCCCGAAAAGTGTCCGCCGCCCCGATAGTCACGAAAGCCTTTTCCCTTTACACAGGCGGTATAATCTGCATGACCCGGTCGGGGCGTATGGCGCAGGTTCTCATAATCGGCGCTGTTGGTATCTCTGTTTCGAATGATTGCAGCCAAGGGCATTCCCGTTGTTTTTCCATCAAATACGCCGGAAAGGAATTCCACTTGATCGGCTTCGCGGCGAGAAGTGGATAGTTCTCCCTGTGGAGTACGGCGCAGAAGCTCGGCGGCAATAAAGTCGTCCTCAACAGTGATCCCCGCCGGCACATTCTTCAGCAGAATACCGACGGCTTTGCCGTGGGATTCCCCAAAAAGCGTATAGTCCATCATGGCTTTGTTTCCTCCAGATTGCCGCCTAAGGCGGTATAATCCCGCCAAAAGCCGGGATAGGATTTGCTCACACATTCTGCACCTGTCAGCGTTACGGGCCTTTGGCAAAGTGCCGCAGCAAACGCCGCCAGCATTGCCATACGGTGATCACCGCAGCTATCCACCGTTCCGCCCCCCCGTAGGGTGGAAACACCACATACAGACAGGCCGTCCGCCTCCTCCGTAACCTGCCCTCCCAAGACATTTAAGATCCGTGCTGTATGGCGCAGACGGTCACTCTCCTTACCCCGCAGAAATGCCGCATCTGTAAAGTGTATTTCCTTGCCAGTCTGCAACGATGCCCAAAGCGCCAAAGGCGGCAGAAGATCGGGCGTTTGGGAGATGTCAATGATATCCGGTTTCGCAGCCAGATATCTCACGATGGCACAGTCCCCCTGCAGGCTGGGGAAAACCGTGTTCTGTACTTCGACTTTTCCACCCTGCAGGGCATTTATCACCACATACCAGGCCGCTGCCGACCAGTCGCCCTCCTGGGGGAGTTCCGCTTTTTGGTAGATCTGGGGTGCCGGAATATTATATCCCGTTTCGGTTTTCTTCACCACAACGCCGTGCTGCGCCATCACCGCCAGCGTCATATTCAGATAAGGCGCCGACACCGCAGCAGTAGTTAACATAATTTTTGATGGTTTCTCCAACAGCGGCAGCGCCATCAGCAATCCGCTGATTAACTGTGAGGTCTCATCGGCAGCAAGGCGATACGTTCCCGGGGTCAGATTCCCCGTAACACGCCAGCCTCGGTCTGTGCGCTCCATGGGCAGCACTGCAGGGACGGGACGTTCCAGCAATCGCTTATCTCCAGTTAACATAACATTTGCTACATCCTTTACCATGGCAAGGGGTAAAAGAAACCGAAGCGTACTGCCACTCCCACCGCAATCGATCACCGTTTCGCCCTTTTGAAGCGCCGCAAGAGCCTGTACCGTACGGCCAATATCATCGGAAGCATCAGGCAATTCCGTATATTCTCCCGCCAGACTTTGGCAAATCAGGTGGCGATGCAGTAGGCTCTTGCTCACCGGCACACAGACTGAGCCGCGCAAATAGGCCGGATAGAGTTTTATCTCCATGCCGCCGCCTCCTTCCTTACCCGTATTGTACCTCATAACCGCGCACTTGTAAAGATTTCATCGTCTGATACCGTCTTTCCATATGATTGTGTACCGGTCATTTGCTGCAATATGCCGACCAATTGCATCGAATCGAACGGAATGGATTATTCTATGACAAACTGAAAAAAGGGGCTGCC